>WQSH01000005.1 GCA_009787995.1 Oscillospiraceae bacterium | reverse complement strand
TATCAAGAAAAACCATCCAGACTATGAATAATGTAGGGTGTACCCCATAGCAATTGCTGATTTCTTTTTCTGAGTTTACACAAACTACTTGACACAGCCATTGACGCGTCATGGTACTATGAAAGTCAAGTTGAGAAGGGGCTCGGACGGTAGCTCGCGAATTGACACTTTGGGCTACTTCAACGGTGGCAATCCACTTCGCCTAAAGTGCCCCTTCTCTTCACCAATTTCATTGCATCGGTGGGGGATTTTTCAATTATAACGACTGGGGGATTTTTCACTTGACATAAACACCTGTGGGATTCTCCCCTCAGAGCGCTTTCTCGTAAGTTTTAGAGCTATATACCAAACAAGCCCGCTCCTGTCATTTGAACTCTGGAGCGGGATTTGTTATTTATTGCTATCACCAGTCGGGGTGTGTTGTTATGGCTGAGATAATGTTTTCGGCAATATCTACGTCCAGTTCCTGCTGGACTGAAGATATGCACTCATCAATAATGTCATCTAGCTCGTCATCTGAGTAGTTGTGCTCTTGGCTAATATGAACACCGCGCATTTCAAGATGCTCTAGCTGATATTTCTTTAACATTGACAACTTCATCAGGATTATCCCCCATGCTTCTTTAGCTGGCCGCTACTTGTCGGATGCGCTTTCTACGGTTCGTCATGATATATGGGGTGCTGCTTAAAATCAATCTTTATATCATCTCCATCTAACCGCCACTCAGCAAAACAAAAGAACTCAGCCCATATCTTATCATGAATGCTAGGTGATGATTCAAAGTCACCAATCCTATCTAGCGGAATGAGCCGGCCTGACATATCCATCAAATAAACTTCGTCAGTCTCTATATCCCGACCCTCGCCGCTATCTGTAAAAAATACCGCACCAAGAGCAGATGCCGCTTTTTCTACCAGTAATTCGCCGTTTTTCTCTTTCTGTGCATCGTTAATCAATTATGACCAAACATCCTTTGCTAAAACTGACAAAAACGATTCTAGGGGCGTTCTCGTGCGTTTTATGGCTGTTGCCGCTTTCGTGCCTTATATGCTTTCGTTCGGCAATTGTCAGAACAATATACTTTTGACCTGTTCCCGACAAGCTCGTTACCGCATATAGGGCAATTAGTACTGCTTGGCTCTTTCGGCCGTGAAGTTGCTTTAAGTGTCTTTGGCTTCATAGCTTTGTCTATGAGCCGATTAATGAAGCCGTTAAGGCTCTCGCCATGCTCAGCAGCAAAAGCTTGTATATCGGCTTTCTTGCCTTTTGGCACAACTATGTTTATCTGGTCGTAAGCTTTAGCGCGGTATTTATTCTTCGAGCTTATCTCTCCCGGCACTGAATCACCCTTTCTTTGCATACTTCTAGAATACAAGCGAGGTTACTTCTAGAAGTATATAATGGTGATGATTTTGTCAAGGTATCTGGTTAACTCCTGACTCCCGAATTTTAGGGAATGAGATTAACCGTGCAATTTTCAGCGGTTACTTAAAGACAAATATGACGAAAAGTAAAGAGCCGCCCCAAAAGGCGACCTTTCGCCCGACATTCATCTAGCCTCTCAACAAAATTATATTACAGTTACCTCGATTGTGCAAGATGCTTTTGGAAGCCTACAATATCATTCGGTTGGAGCATACCGATTTTACTTGACAAATCGTGCTCTTGTAATGCCAATCTAAGACTGACTCTTATGAATGTTTCCTTATCCAATCCTGCACCTTGCCAGTCTTTTACTTTATAGTCTTGAATACGCTCGGTTCCGGTCATCTTAAAGGCAATGACGAGTACTTCTTGCGGTGCAACGATAAGGACCGGTCTTATTTTCACTGTATTAGGGTCGTCCTCATACTTAACTTTAGCTAACCATAGTTCCCACTTCTTACACTGCATTTAGCGACTCCCATCAAGACATATTTTGTGGAAGCAAAATGAAGCCGTCTGTGCTTCTTTTTTCGCATAAGGGTATATCTAACGCTGACAGCATATCATCGAATGTCGGAAGGCTCTGATTCGAAAAATAATCTTTAATTTGCTTTTTTGTGATTACTTGGCTTGCGGACTTACTACATTCTGCCCACGGTGAATCATTTCTGTGAGTCATGTTAACAAGCTCACTAGTGGAATATTTGCCATATTTCATTGCTACATCTAACAACACTTCGAGTTCGTCAGAATTAAAAGTTTCGTTACTATAATCAGCGTCTATGTCAGCTATAGGCTTTCTACCATAATTCTTGAACTGTTGGTAGATGCTAGAAACAACTGGACCATACTCCCAAGCTTCGAAATCGTCATTAAAGAGCGGGGTGCCTGTTCTGGCGAAATAATGACCTTGCGCAAAATAAAGCAACTTGTTCAAGCGCATATTTGTCATTCCATCACCGTATTCATCGTCGTTTGCAAGTTCAATGAAAAAGTTAGCTACATATTTGGCGGTAGTCATGATGTCCACTCCTTTCAGGTATGCTTATTTATAGTGTCTATAAAATGATTCCTATTCTACACTTAAATGTACGGATTAAGCAAGTGGTTTATGTAACATTTATGTTACTGATTACCCTCCCCATCTTCCGGCACAGAGCCGCCTAAACGCTCTATACGCTCATCTATGGCTGTGGATACAAAACCATTAAGGGATTCGCCTAAAGAGTCAGCAACGGATTGTATTTAGGTGTTCGCATCTTCGCCACTAGACCGCATACAGCGCCGGTGCAGGCGCTAACATGCCCTTTTCGTGCATAACTTCTAATTGTAATTCTATAGCCTCAAGTATTTCATGCATTGCTTCTTCTCTTGTGCTTCCGTGAGCCATACAGCCGTTTAATTCGGGTACACTTGCAACATATATTTTGTCAACAGCATCATATTGAATAAGTATGGAATATTGCATTTCAAGCCTCCTATAATCCGTGTGCGAGCACTATACTACGCAACTGTCTAACTTGATATCCTTTTGCTTTGCTTCCGTCTGATTGAATGTTAAGGAACTCGCCGATTCCCTCGTGATAGTAAATGACATGCGAGCCTTTTTGACGTTCAAACTCAAAACCTAAGTCAAGTATAAGGCTTTGGAAGTCAGCAAACTTGATGTTGTTATCTGACTGACCGCCTATTACAGCATTATACACCTTATCTTTCATTCTGTCACGTCCTCCGGCACATACTCCATGATGTCGCCGGGTTGGCAGTCAGCTATACACTGAATAACATAATCCTTCAAAACGGTGTTTGAGGTCTTACCTTGTGAGGCGGCATATTCCTTGAATGCTGCGGCTTCCTCTTTTCTGACTTTGCACGCAAGTGTTGCCATGTTTTCCTTGATATATTTATTTGATGCTCGCTTTTGGGCTTCGCTTACTGGCATTGTTTCACCTACTTTCAGTATTAAGGGGCATCCCCAATTATGAGAATACTTCTTCACGCTATCATTATAGCACAACCCGATATGGTTTACCATATACAAAATGCACAAAATATATATATGGTAAACTTTGGCTATTATGCCAATTGATATATGGTTTACCATATGCTAAAATAAAGACAGTTAAGGCAATCAAAACACAGGGGGAACAACACAATGACCAGATACAACATGAGCGAGATGATGACAACAGCCCACGCAATGCGCCGCACCCGCGGCATCACAATGAGCGAAGCCCTGACAAAAGCATGGGCGATTGCGAAACTTCCAAAAGTGGTTGACCAAAAGACAGCTCTCCAAGAAGCATTCAAAGCCAAGTACCCGACAGGCACACTAAAGATTCACCAGTTTTGGAGAGGCGCAACGGTTCAGTTCACAGCGGGTGGCAAGAAATACACTTACAGGAACTTTGGTTGGGAAGAGAAGCTGGGATTAACGGCGTAAGCCGTGGGCATATACACAAATATAAAACAAAATGGAGGTACGCGCAATGTCAATTCAAGATTTGGGAATCGTAGCCACAGAATACAGGGCACTGCAAGCAGAGATTAAGGCTCTGGAAGAACAAGCAGACGCACTAAAGCAAACCATGATTAAGGAAATGGACGCAAGGCAAGCCGAGAAGCTACAGGCAGGGGCGTTCGAGATTCGGTACACGCTAGTTGAATCTTCCCGCCTTGACTCTAAGAAACTCAAAGCAGACCACGCAGACCTTTGTGCGCAGTACACGAGCAAGACAACATCAACTCGCTTTCAAGTGGCGTAGGAAAAAGCCCATATCTGACGGCAATCAGATACAGGCTCGTGGTGGCAATGATACGCACCAGTACACAACCAGAGTGTATCATTGCCGCCTAAATAAATCAATAATTATTTTAGGAGGCTATATGGAAAACACGGTAAACGGCGACTATGTATCACACAGCATAACACTGGCAATGAACTTGCTGATTCTTGGAATCACAAAGTTATCTGACGAAAACCACCACGAGCAAGTGATTATGAGGTCAACGCTCACTCTGCTAGAAACGCTGAACAGAAACATTAATAGGCAGATGGAGCGCAAGGCGGTGAGTGAATGAACGGATTTGTGATATTTGTTATCTGCATTTCGGCCATAGCGATAACTGGAATAAGTAGGATATACGATGTGGAGCATTTTTACAAATGAGAAGTTTTTAGCTTTTCTGGAGAGGCAGAGGAAGAACGAATAGACATACACAAGGAGTGGGGCAACTTCCCCGCTCCGCTTTTTGCTTACGGACAACAAAATTACCCACACGCTTACCCAAAGTGTTAAAATAGTGTTAAACTTCAAAAATTGACACATAGCACAAACCGCTGAAACCTTGTAGTTTCAATGGCTCATGGCACGCCCGACTGGATTCGAACCAGCGACCTTCAGAGTCGGAGTCTGACACTCTATCCAACTGAGCTACGGGCGCATGTTCCGGGCAAGGAGCCAATCTTCACCCACTGCGGCTACATTATAGCAAAGTATGGATTCGCTGTAAAGTAAAAACTTGGCAAAGTGCAATGAGCAGACCACCAGCAGAAACCGACGATTGCTGTTTTTGCAGATTAACGTGCGGCAATGCTCAAAAATAATCGAAAAATCGTAAAAATATTGAAAATAAACCTTCCAATATTTGCATAAATAGTATACAATGACTGATGCTGAAAGTTTTTTGAAAAGGACAGGGTTACATAGTATGAAACTGCCTCGCTCTAAACTTATTACAAAACTGATTGTATTTGCCCTGATTGTGTACGCTGGAATTAGCCTGCTATCGCTTCATGGACGCATTGAAGAAGCCAGAGATGACCTTCACCACGTCCGAAGGGCGGTCGCCGAACAGGAGATAATAAATGCGCAGCTCGAGTATGATATATTGCACCATGACGCATCTGCCGTTAGGGCAAATATAGCGCGAACAAACCTAGGGCTTGTAATGCCTGGTGAGATTGTCCTGTTTGATATCGGGAGCGGATTCGATTTAACAGATTAACCGACAAGAAACTTCGATAAAATCAGACTTGTTTTCGCCGAGAGGATAAATAATTTCGTATGGATTTCGACGTGGGCGCCATCCTTGCAGGAAAAGTTACCGGCATCACAAAATTCGGCGCATTCGTGACAATTGCGCCGGGGAAATCTGGACTTGTGCATATATCTGAAATTGCTAACACATATGTCAGTGACGTAAGCCACCATCTTTCCGAAGGGCAGGAGGTGACCGTCAAAATCATAGGTGTGGACAATGTGGGCAGGATGAACTTGTCAATAAAAGCTGCGTCACCTGTGCACACAGAGTTACCGCATGTGCAACCGCAGCAAAAAAACCCGCAAAAACCTACAACGTCGGCATCTGCGCCCACTTTTGAGGACAAGCTTAAGCGGTTCATGCAGGACTCTGACAGCAAAATGTCAGGGGTGAAGCAGTACTCCGACAAAAAAGGCGCTCGCCGCAGAGGGCGATAAAGTGAGTACACGTCATGTTTAGGCGGCGTGCTTTTTTATGTTTAAAACATCAATCAGCACCACAGTCGGCATGCGCTAGCCGCCGCTATGAACCCATCCCGTATCGGAGGCAGAGATGGATAAAGTAGACAGTAAACAAAAAGAGGCCTTAATGCGGGAGCTTAAAGCTTCCGGATCCTATCTTGATAGCATGACAGATTTTGCGGACCTTCTTGGAACAATTAAGCAGGCAGAAACTGCTGCAAAGGAACTGCTGGATGAAACCAGTCCCGATATGAAGGAACAAGCGCCCGATGTGCAAGAAATTCTCCCCGGCGAAGAGGGGGGAAACCAAGAACAGACACTCGATAAGTTGCTCGAAAGGTTGGATGAATTGGTGGGCCTCGGAAACATCAAGCAGAGCGTAAAAAGCCTTATTAACCTTGTGAAAATCCGCAAACTGCGCGAGGAAAATAACCTACCAAACCCGCCTTTGTCGCTGCACATGGTTTTTACCGGAAATCCGGGCACGGGAAAAACCACTGTTGCGCGCATACTTTCCGGCCTCTATCGGGAAGTTGGAGTGTTATCTAAAGGCCAGTTTGTTGAGGTTGACCGCTCAGGGCTAGTTGCGGGATTTGTGGGGCAAACAGCAATAAAAACCACGGAAGCTATTACTAATGCGCTTGGAGGAATCCTATTTATAGATGAGGCATATTCGTTAGCTCCGGAAGCTGGTAATGGCAATGACTTTGGCAGGGAAGCCATCGAGACATTACTAAAAATGATGGAGGACCACCGCAATGACCTAATCGTGATTGTGGCAGGATACAGCGAGCAGATGGAGCGATTTATAACCTCAAATCCCGGCTTAGAGTCTCGTTTCAACCGTTATTTCGAGTTTGAAGATTACAATGGTGATGAGTTAAACGAAATCTTCGCATCGATGTGTGAAAAAAGCGAATATGTCCTTACGGAAGATGCAAGCAGCTTTGCCTGCGGGCATTTTAAGATGCTCTATGAACAAAGAGATGAGAATTTTGGAAATGCGAGGCATGTGAGGAATTTCTTCGAAAACGTAATCGCAATTCACTCTGATAGGCTATCTGCCCTTGATGGGCACACCCGCAAAGACTTGACCACAATTACGCTAGAAGACTTAGAAACTGCAACCATGTCATAAACTTCAATCAAAACATATGGAGGTAACTCTAAAATGGCACATGGAAGGGATATTAAAATAATTAGCGGGAACTCAAATATACCTTTTGCCGAAAGCGTTTGCCGCAATATCGGTTTGCGCATAGGCGAAGCAACTGTGGGTACTTTTTCTGACGGTGAGATAGCAGTGAACCTTTTCGAATCAGTGCGCGGATCGGATGTTTTTATAGTCCAGTCGACGTCCTATCCGGTTAACGATCACCTCATGGAAATGCTGATTATGGTTGATGCGTGCAAGCGCGCATCGGCGAGCCGCATAACTGTAGTTACGCCATATTTTGGATATGCGCGGCAAGATAGGAAGGCAAAATCCCGCGACCCGATTTCTGCAAAGCTTGTAGCAAATCTGATTACCTCGGCAGGTGCGGGCAGAGTTCTGACCATGGATTTGCATGCGGCTCAGATTCAAGGATTCTTTGATATTCCGGTGGACAATTTGCTTGCAGCGCCATTGTTTTCTGATTATTATCAAAAGAAAATCGGCAATGATACGGATGACATCGTTGTCGTATCGCCTGACATAGGCTCTGTATCTCGCGCAAGGTCTTTTGCTATGAAGCTAGGTTTGAACCTTGCTATTGTCGATAAGCGGAGAGAGAAGGCAAATCAATCTGAGGTAATGAATATCATCGGCAATGTAGAAGGCAAGCGCATCATACTTTTTGACGATATGGTAGATACAGCGGGCAGCCTTTGCGAAGCGGCAAAGGCATTGGTTGAAGTAGGGGGTGCGACGGACGTATACGCATGCGCCAGTCATGGAGTCCTTTCGGGCAGCGCAATTGAGCGCATTAACGAAAGTCCCATCACAGAAATTGTTTTCACCGACACAATCCCTTACCGCAGTGAAGTGTGTACAGAAAAAATCAAATACCTCACAGCGGCGCCGCTTTTTGCAGAAGCCATAAAGCGAATTTTCGAGGAAGTGCCCTTATCGACACTCTTTAGATAAACTGTGAGGCTGTAGATAATGTTTTTCAGAAAAAAAATATCCCCTGTTTCTTGGATTGCAGTGTTCTTGGGCAATCCCGGGGTTCGGTATGACAACACCCGGCATAACGCAGGGTTTATGGCAGCGGATGTTGTAGAAACAAATACAGGTGCAACAGTTAATCGCATTAAGTTTAGCGCACTGACGGCCACAACGAAAATAGGCGGGCAAGGGGTGTTTCTGATGAAGCCGCAGACCTACATGAATCTTAGCGGCGGTGCGGTCAGGCAAGCGATGCATTTTTATAAAGTGCCGCTCGGAAATGTAGTGGTCATCGCTGACGATGTATCGCTCCCGCCGGGCAAGCTGCGAGTGCGTCGACGCGGCTCGGCCGGCGGGCACAATGGACTTAAGGATATTATTGAAAAATGCGGTGGCGAGGACTTTCCCAGAATCAAGATAGGCGTAGGCTCCCCACCGCACGATGATTACGACATGGCAGACTGGGTGCTTGCAAAGCTCTCCGGTGAAGACGGGGATCTCATAAAGGCGGTGACGGCGGATGCCGCAACAGCTCTTGAGTTAATAATCACAAAAGGCATAAACCACGCCATGGAAAAATACAACTAGCAAGTTAGAAAAGAAGGAGCCCCCAATGACCCCAATGATGCGGCAGTATCTTGATATTAAAGGACGCAATTCGGACAGCATCCTTTTTTTTCGGCTTGGAGACTTTTACGAAATGTTCGGCGACGATGCAAAAATTGCATCAAGAGAGCTAGATTTGGCTCTAACCACGCGCGATAAGTCTACGGAAGACCCTGACGAGCGCATTCCGATGTGCGGGGTGCCTTACCATTCGGCAGAGTCGTACATTGCCAAGCTCATAGCCAAGGGGTACAAAGTTGCTATATGTGAGCAAATTGAAGACCCGGCCACGGCAAAAGGGCTTGTCGCAAGGGATATCGTCCGCATCATAACGCCGGGGACGCTGATGGAATCGTCTATGCTAGACGAGGGCAGGCCTAATTATCTCTGTGCCGTATATGTCGGCGGTACTTCAGCGGCATGCTTTTCAGATTTGTCCACAGGGGAGATAACTGTCACGGAGTTTCCCGGAAGCGACATAAGGCACATAGAAAACGAGCTGAGCGCATTTTCCCCGGCAGAGGCAATACTTGGAGGTGAGCCCCTCGGGGTAGCAAGTCTGCAGGAGCACCTCGCGTCCAGGCTGGGGTGTTCAGTTCAGTGCGATGACGAGAGGTTCGGCGAGGAAAGCTGCGAGCAGCTGCGCAAGCATTTTGGGCACGAAGTCTGTGCAGAGCTAGACCCATCGGCAATCTATGCGGCAGGCGCACTTTTATCGTACATCATCGAAACGCAAAAAACTGATTTATCGCACCTACAGACATTGCGACACAATGCAGGCGGCGCATATATGGAGCTCGACATAACCACGATGCGCAGCCTTGAGCTTGCATTCTCGCTCCGCACCGGCGAGAAAAGGGGAAGCCTGTTGTGGGTGCTTGATAAGACAAAGACCCCGATGGGCCGCCGCCTGATAAGGTCGTGGGTTTTGCGCCCCTTGCTGAACACAGCTTCAATCAAGAGGCGGCAGAGTGCAATTTCTGAGCTGGTTTTTGCCACCGTGCCTAGGAGCGAACTGATGCTGGCGCTCAAAAACATAGGCGACTTGGAAAGGCTCATAGGCAAAATTGTTTACGGAAATGCCGGATGCCGGGATTTAAAATCGCTTTCATCCTCGATAACAGCGTTGCCCATCATTTCGGCACAGATTGTACAAATGAAATCCACCGCCCTAAGTGAAATTGCCGCAATGGATGTTCTTGCTGATATCGCCGAGGCAATAGATGCAGCAGTAAAGGATGATCCGCCATTTTCCGTCCGCGAAGGCGGATTCATAAAAGATGGTGCTGACGCCGAAGTCGACAGGTTGCGCAACCTGCTTGACAATAGCTCCAAAGCTTTGACAGATATTGAGGCAAAGGAGCGAGAGCGCACCGGAAAAAAACTGAAAATTGGGTACAACAAGGTGTTCGGCTATTACATCGAAATCCCGCGCTCCGCATCGGATGACGTCCCCGGCGATTACATGAGGAAGCAGACGCTTGCAAACTGCGAGCGATTTATTACGCAAGAACTAAAGGAACTGGAAACAGAGCTACTGACCGCCAAGGACAAGCTCGCAACGCTTGAATTTAGGCTTTTCGAAGATTTGCGGCTAAAAATCGCAGAAAAAGTGGGCAGGATTCAGACGACGGCAAGAAGCGTAGCAGAGCTTGATGCTCTTTGTTCATTGGCTGAAATTGCGGTAGCGAACAACTATTGCATGCCGGAAATAGATGTATCCGGAGTGCTCGATATCCGAGATGGCAGACACCCGACCGTGGAGGTTATGCAACAAGGTTCGCTGTTTGTCCCCAACGATACACACCTCGACAGCGGCTCTTTGCGGGCGGCGATAATTACAGGCCCAAATATGGCGGGCAAATCGACATACATGCGTCAGACGGCTCTCATCGTGCTTATGGCGCAAATGGGGTCTTTCGTACCTGCAAAATCCGCACGCATAGGGATAGTCGACCGTGTGTTCACCCGCATCGGAGCGTCAGACGACTTATCAGGCGGCAAGTCGACGTTCATGGTCGAAATGACGGAGATGGCGGACATACTAAAAAGTGCAACCCGCACAAGCCTGCTCATTTTGGACGAGATTGGGCGAGGCACATCGACTTACGACGGAATGTCGGTGGCACGAGCTATATTGGAGCACTGCGCGGACAAGCGCAAACTCGGCGCAAAGACCATGTTTGCAACTCACTACCATGAGCTAACCGCACTTGAGGACGATATAGATGGTGTAAAAAACTACAATATTTCGGCCAAAAAGCGCGGCGACGATGTAATTTTCCTCCGTAAAATCATCCCCGGCGGAGCGGACGATAGTTACGGTATAGAGGTGGCAGGCCTTGCCGGGGTGCCCGGCAGCGTAATAAAGCGGGCGAAGGAGGTGCTCAAAACGCTTGAGGACGGCGGAGCAGATGCACTGAGCCAAACTCGCAAAGCTGCGGAGCCCCCCGATTCGAGTCAGCTTTCCATGCTGGACGTGGGCGGCAGCGAGATTGCGGCAAAGCTGAGTGCAACAGACCTAAACACCCTTACGCCGCTCGAAGCGCTTAATCTGCTGTTTGAGCTAAAGAAAAGCTTGTAGCATCCAAGACAGCAGAAAAAGTATTGTATTTTCACAACAATTTAGCAATAATGACTATAAATTAAGTTGACAATCGCAGGAATTTTGTGCTATGTTTATTGTTGTGATTAAAGCGTATAAAAAATAACTGGGAGGTACTAAATGAATCTTAAACAAGAGCTTTTGGCCATGATGAAAGACGGAAGCAAACCGCTAAACTGGATGGGATATGGTTTTGAGGCGTTCCCAAAAATCATGTTTCACTGCGTTATCGACCCCATATCAATTTGGGACATTCTCTTCATAAACGGCACGGACATCATCGACAACTGGGGCGTAAACCATCGCTACATCCCCGGGGAAGACCCTGGAGTCATCCCCATGGTAAACGAATCGAACCAAGTAATTAAAGATATCACAAAATGGCGCGACTACGTTAAGTTTCCCGAAATCCCCAACAATTTGGACTGGAGCGCGGCTAAAGCAGAAATTGCCGGAATCAACAGGGACGAGAAATTCGTCATGGTGCCCACCTTTAGAGGCGCATTTGAGCGTCTGCACTGCCTAATGACATTCGAAAATACGCTTATGGCATTGTATGAAGAACCCGACGACTGCTATGAATTCTTTGGCGAGTATATAAAGTGGAAGCTAAAGGTGGTCGAACAGCTCATTGACGAGCTCAAGCCCGACATACTCCATTCGCACGACGACTGGGGTTCCAAAGAGCAATTATTCTTTGCACCGTCGAAGTTCAAGGATTTGTTCTTCGACCACTATAAGAAGCTGTATGACTATGTCAAGAGCAGGGGTGTAATGATACAGCACCACTGCGATAGCTACATGATGGGTCTTGAAGGGTACCTGGTTGAGTTAGGCGTAGACATGTGGCAGGGCGCATTGCCGTCTAACGATATCAATGCGATGAAGAAGAACACAGCCGGCAAACTGCTGTACATGGGCGGCATCGACCAAGGTGTCATCGACCACAAAGAGGGCGATGTGACGGAGGACGTGATTCGTGCCGAGGTGCGCCGGGCTATAGACACATATGCTCCCGGAGGTTCATTTGTGCCTGCTATCGGCAGCATTGAATGCCTTAATACCTGGGTTACGCCTGTTGTTATAGATGAGTGTAATCGTTACGGTGCGGAATGGGTTGCAAAGAATAAATAAATATAGCGTGTGTTAAAAGCACAAAAATATGCCTTGGTTAAGATAGTTTCCAAGGCATATTTTTTTTGACGATATGCTGTATGCTTACTGCTTCACAAACCCTACGGCACAGGCATAAACAGTGTATTCTTCGTCCCCATCGAGGCCAAGGATTTCATCGCAAACCTTTTGGTTGTATGCGGCAATGCAGCAGCTTCCCATACCCATAGCCGCAGCAGAAAACATCATGTTTTGCCCGACATGTCCGGCATCAAGCATGGCGACCCTATGCGATAAAACGCTATAGCGCCACTCGGCCCGGTAGGCAACACAGGACAGGTATAGCACGACAGGCGTCGACGCAACCCATTTCTGCCCTGCCACCGACTCTACGATGCGCTCCTCATAATTGGGCAGCTCACCGAGAAACTCGATAGCCACAAGCTTCGTGCCAACGTTTTCAAGGGGGAGGTAGTGATAAATCCCTGGTGCAAGCCCCTCGACATTGCGGACGGCAAAGTAGGTCTCAAAGGGGTGTCTGGCCCCTCCACTGGGTACAGGGCGAAGAGAAGCGTAGTTTTCGCCACGGATTTCCTGAATGCCCTGAGTGCTCCAAAGCAAAAAAGCAAGCTGGCTCTGTGTCATAACCTTAGCAGCGTCATAAACCCTTTCGCTCCTGCGTATGTCCAATAGATCCAGATACGCCCCATTGGCTACAACGTCACTAAAGTCAGCAGATATAGTGATAATGTCCTTTTCCGCCCCTTTGCTAAGCGGAGGTTGCGGCAGCTTTTTCTGCTGGTCGCTATTTTGCATGACCACAAAAAAATCATCGCACTTCATAAAATCACGGTTTTTAGCCATTTGCTCCCAAAGCCCTTCATTACGGATGTCTTTGCTCATATAATCCTCCTGTAATACACACAATTTACTAGTCAAAGCATAACAGAGATTATAGCATTCTTTTCGAAATTGTCAAATTTACCGGCGGACACGGTTGCACTAACCACCCGGTGCAATGTATAATAAAACTCCACCAGCACCCTAGTACAGAAAGGAAGCACACAACATGTCATTTGTGCATTTGCATGTCCACAGCGAATACAGCCTGCTCGACGGCGCATGCCGGATTAAAGACTTAGTAGCGCGCACAAAAGAGCTGGGGCAAACTAGTGTGGCAGTGACCGACCACGGCGTCATGTATGGTGCAGTTGCGTTTTATAAAGAGGCAAAAAACGCAGGCATAAGGCCTATCATAGGGTGCGAGGTCTATGTCGCCGCTCGGACGAGGCTCGACATGGATTACGACATTGACTCGGAGCGGCACCACCTCGTATTGCTGTGCAAAAACGAGACGGGCTACAAAAACCTATGCCATATGGTCAGCACATCGTTTACTGAAGGCTTCTACATCAAGCCGCGCGTAGATATGGAATTGCTGCGGGCACACAGCGATGGGCTGATTGCGCTATCTGCGTGCCTCTCAGGGGAGATACCCAAGCTTATCACAGCGGGGAGGCACAAAGACGCAAAGGCAAAGGCCCTAGAGCTCCAGGGGATATATGGCGAAGAAAACTTTTACCTCGAAGTGCAAAACCACGGATTGGAAGGCCAGCCAGAGATAAACGAAGGGCTAAGGCGCATCCACGAAGAAACGGGCATACCGCTGGTGGCGACAAACGATGTGCATTACATAAGCCATGCCGACTCAGAAATTCAGGATGTCCTCATGTGCATACAGACAGGCAAAACGGTCAATGATAAAGACAGGATGCGCTTTGAATCAAAAGAGCTCTACCTGAAATCCAATGAAGAAATGCGCAAGCTATTCTCAGAAACACAAGAAGCGTGCGACAACACGGCAAAAATTGCAGAGATGTGCAACCTCGAGTTTGACTTCGGTGCGCACCATCTACCAGAATTTGCGCTTCCCGATGGAGAAGACAGCGCTGAGGAATACCTAAAGAAGCTTTGCATTGAGGGGCTTGAGCGCCTCTATGGCTCAAGTGGGGAGCATGCGGTTGAGGTAGCAGAACGCCTGAACTACGAGCTTGCTATGATAGCCGACATGGGCTTTACCGGGTACTTCCTAATCGTTGCGGACTTCATCAACTATGCAAAAAAACAAGGCATTCCGGTCGGGCCTGGCAGGGGGTCAGCAGCGGGCAGCGTTGCTTCTTACTGTCTTGGGATAACAACGGTAGACCCGATAAAATATAACCTGTACTTTGAGCGCTTCCTCAACCCCGAGCGCATAAGCATGCCCGATATTGACATAGACTTTTGCGAGCGGAGACGGGGAGAGGTTATAGATTATGTAAAACAAAAATACGGCGCAGATAGGGTAGCGCAGATAGTGACGTTTAATTCGCTAAAAGCAAAAAATGCCGTCCGGAGCGTATCAAAGGCACTCGCACTGACATTTCAGGAGGAAAGCGAACTAGCGGGCGAGATTCCAAATATCCTGAATATCAGGATTAAAGACGCTCTAAAAACATCAAACAAGCTGCGTACCCTATATGACACGGACACGAGGATAAAGAGGGTAATCGACACAGCGCTGGCGATTGAGGACATGCCCAAGGATTCCGGAACGCACGCTGCGGGGATTGTCATAACGAAGCGGCCCGTGCATGAATACGTGCCGCTCACCCTATCGAAAAAGGACGACTCCATAGCAACGCAATATTCGATGAACACACTTGAAGAGCTGGGCTTGCTGAAGATGGACTTTCTTGGTCTTCGCAACCTGACGGTCATAGATGACGCAGTTAAGGACATCCGAAAAACCATCCCTGGCTTTTCCATTGAGGCAATCCCGGAGGACGATAAAGCGACATTTGCTATGCTGACGGGCGGAAAGACAGCGGGGGTTTTTCAACTGGAATCGCAGGGCATGACCGGAGTTTGCACAGGGCTTGGCCCAAAAAGCATAGAGGACATCACGGCTATCATAGCTCTTTACCGCCCCGGCCCGATGGAGTCGATACCGAGGTTTCTCGAATGCAGTCGCAACCCCGATAAAATAAAATATAAGCACCCCATGCTGGAGCCAATACTTGAAGTTACCTATGGGTGCATTGTCTATCAAGAACAAGTCATAGAGATATTCCGCAAAATGGGGGGGTTCTCGCTCGGACAAGCCGACATGATACGCCGTGCGATGTCAAAAAAGAAGCTGGCAGAGATTGAGCGCGAAAAAAAAGCGTTTATTGAGGGAGATTTGGAGCGCGGCATATGCGGGGCGTTGGCAAATGGCGTGCCAAAAACGGTTGCCTCCAGCATTTACGATGAGATTTACGCTTTTGCAAACTATGCGTTTAATAAATCACATGCGGTGGCGTATGCGATGATATCCTACCAGACAGCCTACCTGAAATGCCATTACCCACAGCAGTACATGGCGGCGCTGCTCAGCTCGATACTGGACTGGTCTGGCGTGGCAGAATATAAGGATGCCTGCCGTGAAATGGGAATAAGGCTGCTGCCCCCCGACATCAACGAGTCGGGCGCAATGTTTACCGTATCAGGAAGTGACATCAGGTATGGTTTGGTTGCAGTGAAAAACATAGGAAGAGGCTTTATCGGCGAAGTTACGGCGGAGCGGGAAAAAAGCGGCTCATTTACGAATTTCGAGGAGTTTTGCAGGCGCATGTATGGCGGCGATATAAATCGCCGTGCGCTCGAAAGCCTTATTAAATGCGGATGCTTCGACAGGTTGGGCGCAAACAGGCAGCAGCTCATGACAATATGCCAAACAGTAGTTGACAGCCTAGCAGCCCACAGGCGGCGCAACATTGATGGACAGATGGACTTGTTTGGGCTGTCAGGCGAGGCGGAGGGGGCATCGGCAGGAGGGGTCGAACTGCCCGATGTCCCAGAATTCACAAAAAGCGAACTGATGAGGATGGAACGGGAGGTGACAGGCACCTACCTATCGGGGCATCCGATGGATGAGTACAAAGGTCTCATAAAAAACACAGGGGTGGCAAACATAGGGGATGTTCTGGCAGATTGCGCGCGCGAGGAAGGCACTATTAGATTTAAGGACAACCAAAAAATTGCTGTGGCAGGCATCGTAGAGTCGGTCAAAACAAAACCGACGCGCAACAACTCACTTATGGCATACTTGGAGATAGACGATGGCTCAGGCGGAATCGAGCTGCTGGCGTTCCAACGAGTAATAGACGAGTCAGGCGGGTACATGCAGGTAGGCGCGCCAGTAATAGCCGAAGGCAGGCTGTCCGTCAGGGATGATAAAGAGCCGCAAATAGTGGCAGACACGCTAAGGCCCATAACGGAAGAAATCGGGGCATCGCAAGAGGGCGCCGTAGCCGAAGAATTTGTTGGGGCGGACACCCTATACATAAAACTCCTGAGCGAAGAATCACCCGAATATAAGCGCCTCAAGCTAGTCCACACAATGTTCCCTGGCAAACAGAAGATGGTGATTCACTTCAGCGAATCAAAAAAAAACGTGGGAGCAAAATGCATAATTCACACAGCCTTTGTCACCGAGCTAAGAAAAATGCTAGGTGAGGCAAACGTAGTGGTAAAATGAGCGGCACAAAATGGTTGACATTTTTGCAAAATATATGCTACTATAACGGCAAATAATAGCACACACGTACAATATCTGAGGACTACATATTATTTCCATGGCGATTCCGGATGCGAGAAAGTCGGGGAAATAAAATGGGTCTCTTTTTTTGTTGTATCTGCATGCTAAAAGGAGGTTTTTGCGGGCTCTTATCCAGCATTTAATAATAAAGAAAATATGTAGGAAGTATGTCAAAAAGGCCTAGAAATCGGGAGGGTTTCACAATGAAAAATATGAAAGTTGCAAAAAAACTGATAATTAGCTTTTTAATCGTGATTGTGCTGGCAGTCGCCATAGGGACGATCGGCATCATAGGCATGAGTGAGCTCAGCGGAGCTTCAGGCCTGCTGTACGACAACAACCTCACTGCAATTGAGGCAATGGGCAACCTTCGGGAGCTATTTGCGAATGAGCGAAATGCCGTGCGCACCATAATGCAGCACCAAGATGACCCGGAAAGGGTGAGAAACACGCTAAACCAGTTTGCAGAGTTTGACAGGATTGCATTAACTAATTTTGAGATATACGCAACAACCATTGTGGACGAATCCCTGGAAGGCGCATTTTTATCTGCAAGGCAAATATGGTTTGGGGACTACGCTGCGCTAAAAAATAACGTCTTTGCGCTTATAAATGAAGGCCTGTTCGACGAAGCGTACGCGATGTATATTACGGATGGCGCACAGATTATAGCGCCTATAACAGCGGGCTTTGAGGAAAGCGCGCGCATTAACAACGCTCGGGCAGGCGCAGCGCACTTAGCTGGAGAGACCTTGTTTAACCGGCTTACCATTGTGCTTGTTGCAATATTGGCGATATCTACCGTGGTAGCCATGCTGCTTGCGTTTCATGTCTCAAAGCTGATAAGCAAGCCGCTGCTCGTGCTTTCAGAATTTATGCACAGAGCCGGCACGACAGGAGATATTAGCCTGTCAGCCCTTGATTTGCAGAACATCGAAGAGTTCTCGGGCGTCAAAGACGAAATCGGCCAGACAATTGCCAGCTCAGCGCAACTGGTCAGGCATATAACAAATATAGCATGCGAGCTGGAATATGTCAGAGATGGCGACTTGAGCATCGACGTAAGCATGCTTTCAGACAACGACACGATGGGGAAATCGCTTAAAAGCATGGTCGATAACCTAAATTTAATGTTCGGAGAAATAAACTCAGCCTCAGGGCAGGTTTCCGTTGGGTCAAAGCAAGTGGCGGACGGCGCCCAGTCCCTTGCGCAGGGCAGCACAGAACAGGCCGCTTCGGTCGAGGAGCTGTCATCATCTATTTCAGAAATATCGAAAAAGACAAAAGAAAATGCACAGAAAGCCGCCCGGGCAGCGACGCTGGCAAGCGCCATCATGAGCAATGCGAAAAAAGGCAGTCAGCAGATGTCGGAAATGGTGACGGCAGTCAACGAAATCAATCTGGCCAGCCAAAGCATAAGCAAAGTCATCAAGGTCATAGATGATATTGCCTTCCAAACGAACATATTAGCGCTCAACGCTGCTGTCGAGGCAGCAAGGGCGGGCCAGCACGGCAAGGGGTTTGCCGTTGTCGCCGAAGAGGTGCGAAACTTAGCTGCAAAGAGTGCGGAAGCTGCAAAAGACACCGAAGGCCTCATCGCGAATTCAATGGAAAAGGCAAAGCTTGGCGCCCGCATTGCCGATGACACAGCAGAAAGCCTATCTGAAATAGTATCAGGCATAAACGAGAGCAGTGAGATTGTCTTAGAGATTGCGCAATCATCCGAAGAGCAGTCTTTGGGAATAGGACAAGTAAACGTGGGCATCGATCAAGTGGCGCAAGTCATACAGCAAAATAGCGCAACGGCGGAAGAATCGGCAGCCGCCTCCGAGGAGATGAGCAGCCAGTCGTCGACGCTCGGTGAGCTTATATCTCAATTCAAACTAAAAGAAACAAGCCAACTCTTAGGGCTTCCCCCGCGCACCTGACGCCCCGCCTTATCGGCGTTTCCATCTGCAAGCTCATTGCCTGAAGCGACGGCTGTGATGCCCCGAAGCCAATTGCGGCGACAACAACGTCGGCAATCGCCATCCATAGCGCATTGCTCGAGCCGATAAGGCATAGCAGCACAATTAAAAAATGCTGTAAGTCACAACTAAAAAATAGTAATAAACGAGAAACGCACACTCTTTGTATTGAATTTCCTCGTCCAACATGATAAGCTGTGGTGATACAAACAGAAAGGCAAACGCCCAAGGGGGGACGACTTTTACGAAAAGCAAAGGAGGAGGCGCTATGGATAATGAACTTCAAAGTAGGGGTGTGGCGAGACAGACAGAGGAAACAAGCGTAATTGGACTTATGGAGTTTACAATTGCAGGCAACTCCTATGGAATCAATGTCGCAAAAGTAACCGAAATCATGCGGTGTTGCCCAATAACGCCGATGACTCATTCGCACCACTGTGTTGACGGAGTGTTTAAACCGCGCGGTAAAATAATAACTGTGATAAACTTACCAAGGTACCTGCAACTGCCTGAAAGCGGGAATCCTGAAAGTGACATGCTGATGTTGACGAACTTCGACAGTGTAGATGCAGCTTTTCTTGTTCATTCGGTAGAAGCTATGCATCAAATCAAGTGGAGCGCTGTCGAAAGGCCGTCGGCCATTATTTTCGGCGGAAGCGACAGTGTCATAACAGGGACAACCAAAATCAGCGACAGGATAGTGTCAATACTCGATTTTGAAAAAGTACTATTCGACATCGATCCGGAAACCGGAATTCAGCTTTCTGAAGTTAGGGTTATGGGTGAGCGCGCAAAAAGCGAGAAACCAATAGTTATCGTGGAAGACTCGGTGTTCCTTAGGAAAGTGCTCTTGCAGGCTGTTGAGCTTGCGGGATTCACCAATGTTACATCTTTCGACAATGGCCTAGACGCATGGGAATACCTGCAAGGAGCCAGGGATGAGTGTAAAGCAAAGATGTTCCCAATCGAATCAAAAGTGGCACTAATCATTACCGATATTGAGATGCCAAGGATGGATGGGCATCACTTGACAAAACTTGTCAAAAGTGACGATATGTTAAAACAGCTTCCGGTTCTAGTTTTTTCTAGCCTTATTGACGGAGCTCAAATAAGCCAAGGTGAGATTATCGGGGTAAATGCACACCTGTCAAAGCCACAGATTGGGAGCTTGGTGGCGACTATAGATAAGTGGATACTGTGAGGAAGAACGAGAATGAAAATAATGTTTTACGGTGCGACACGAGAAGTTACGGGCAGTTGTCATTGCGTTGAAGTGGACGGCAGAAAGATTTTGGTGGATTGCGGTTTACAGCAAGGCGCAGACAATGGTTTTGGGCAAAGGTTTCCCTTTCACCCAGGCGAAATAGACAGTGTTGTATTGACACACGCCCATATCGACCACTCAGGCAGACTTCCGTTGCTGGTAAAGCAGGGTTTTAAAGGGAGCATATACGCAACTGAACCGACATGCAAGCTGCTAGAAATAATGCTGCGGGACAGCGCACATATTCAAGAGATTGAAGCAGGTTGGAAGAGCAGGAAGCAGCGCAGAGCGGGCGACGAAACAGCGCAGCCGCTTTATACGATTGAAGATGCGGAACGAGTTTTGCCTATGCTGGTTCCCTGCCGTTACGATAATAAAACCAATATAGCCAGTGCGGCAGATATTCGATTTATAGATGCAGGGCATTTGCTTGGCTCGGCTTATGTCGAAATGTGGCTCAGGGAAGGGGGAAAGAGCAAAAAAATTGTGTTTTCGGGAGATATAGGAATGCCGGAGCACCCCGTTATTTGCGATCCAAAGTATATCCAAGAGGCGGATTTTGTTGTCATGGAATCAACCTATGGCGACAGAAGTCACCCTGCGGCGTTCGACACCATGACGGAGCTGGCGAAAGTCATTGACACGACGCTAAAAAAGGGTGGGAACGTGATTTGCCCGTCGTTTGCAATAGGCCGGACACAGGATTTGCTATACTATATCCGAGAAATAAAAGCGCGCGGGCTGGTGCGTAGCGTTCCTGATTTTCCAGTCTACCTCGACAGCCCGCTCGCCACCGCATGCACGAAAATATACTCCGGCGACCTCAAGGATTATCTTGACGAGGCGACCATAGCGCTTGTTGAATCTGGGATAGACCCGCTCTCATTTGAAGGTTTGCACATAGTAGAAACAGGCGATGACTCAAAAAGGCTCAATGACAACAGAACGCCAAAGGTGATTATTTCATCCAGCGGCATGTGTGATGCCGGCAGGATACGCCACCATCTGAAGCATAATCTATGGCGGCATGAATGTGCAGTGGTATTCACAGGCTTTCAAGCGCTAGGGACGCTAGGCCGCATTATCGTTGATGGGGTTACACCAGTTGTCACTCTGTTCGGAGAAGAAATTGCCATTCAATGCCGTATCCATAACTTCCGAAATATGAGCTCTCATGCCGACAGGGAAGGGCTTCTCAAATGGATTGGCGCATTTGAACCCAAACCGGAGAAAGTTTTCGTTGTCCACGGAGAGCGCGATATATGCAAATCATTTACGGCGCGACTTATCGGCGAGGGGTATAATGCAATTGCTCCAAAGTACACGTCCATCCATGAGTTACTAACTGGCGAGACGGTCTTTGAGGGGCGCGACTTGTTGTATCGGGACGACCCTAAACCTGCTGGAGCGCGCGAGTCAGCGGTTTATCAGCGGTTGCTGCTGGCAGGCACAAGGCTCATCGAAGTCATTACCCGCAACCGCGGCGGCACAAACAAAGACCTTGCAAAATTCGCCGACCAAATTGATGCTTTGGCAAAAAAATGGGATAGGTGAGTGGACAAGTAACAATTATTTGTTAGAAATTACCAGAAAATGATTGCAATTCGTTGCGGCTTTATATACAATACCGTGAAGGCCGTGAAAGGCGTAAAGCGGCAGGAGGATTTTCATGGGGAAAGTTATAGCCGTGGTTTCCGGAAAAGGCGGAACGGGAAAAACAACATCGGCAGCGGCCATTTCTTCGTGCCTTGCAGCACTTGGCAAAAAGACGCTCTGCATAGACTTTGACGCAGGACTAAAAAACTTGGACCTTGCGCTGTGTATGACTGATTTTGCTGTTATGGATTATATGGACGTTCTCAAAGGGGATGTCGAACTAGTCGAGGCGTGTTCTGAGAGCCCGCAAATATCAGATTTATTTTTTATTGCAGCACCGACAGTATTTAATCAGGAAGATGAAGACGCCGAAGCGCTAAAGGCCATGTTTGATGAAGTGCGGCAAGAGTTTGATTTCTGCATTATTGATGCACCGTCAGGAGTGGGCAAAGGGTTTAGACAGGCAATAACAAATGCCGACATGTCGATAATTGTGACGACTGGAGAGCTGCCTGCTATGAGGGATGCACAGCATGCGGCAAGCATAATCTGCGAAATGGGAGCCAAGGATGTAAGGCTTTTGGTGAATAGGGTGATTCCAAAAAACCTCAAGCGAATTAAGACCACGGTCGATGATTTAATTGACACCGTCGGTGCAAAGCTCATAGGAATTGTTCCGGAAGATAAGTCAGTTTTTCGGGCGCTTCACGCAGGTAGCCCGCTTATACGATACAAAAAGAGGTTCGCTGCGTACGATTACCTTGATGTTGCTCACCGCATCTTAGGGGATGAAGTGCCGCTGCGGCGATGGTAAAAGGAGGCGAGTGCTGTTGAACGTTGCACTAATGGCGCATGATATAAGAAAAGAATTGATGGTTCAGTTTTGTATAGCATACTGCGGTATACTTGCAGGGCACGATATCTGTGCGACGAACACCACCGGGCGCCTTGTTAGCGAGGCGACCGGGCTTCCAATAACGTTATACATGTCTCGCGCCCAAGGAGGCGCCCAACAAATAGGCTCACGCATTGCATACAACGAGCTGGATATGGTGCTATATTTCTGTGATCCGCTCGCCGTTGATGAATATCAGTCCAGCGTTATGGAAATCGCTCGCCTGTGCGACCAAAAAAATGTGCCGTTTGCATCAAATATCGCAACGGCGGAAGTGCTCATACACGGACTAAAACGCGGGGATCTCGACTGGCGCGACATAGTTAATCCCAAAACGTAGGGAGCAGGGGGCATCATAATGAACAAGATAAAACCACGCACGTTGTCGGGATTCATGGAACTTTTGCCCAATCAGCAAGTTTACTTTGATTCGATGGCGCGAAGACTGCGGGAATCATTTTCTCTTTATGGATTCACTCCGCTTGACACGCCGCTTATGGAGGCCGCGGAAATCCTGCTCGCAAAGGGTGGCGGAGAAACGGAAAAGCAGATATACCTGCTGAGCAAGGGCGACACCGACCTTGCGCTTCGTTATGAGCTTACGACGTCTCTTGCAAAGTATACTGCCCTTAACTATGGCAGGCTGACATTCCCCTTCCGGAGATACGAAATAGGCAAAGTCTACCGCGGGGAGCGTGCGCAACGAGGGCGATTTCGCGAGTTTTATCAAGCGGACATCGACATAATCGGCGATGGAGGGCTTGATATACTAAACGAAGCGGAAATTCCTAGCGTTATCTACAAATGCTTTACATCGCTCGGGCTCGAACGATTTGTTATCCATATAAACAACAGAAAGGCTCTTAGCGGCTTTTTTGAAATACTCGGGATTGGCGAGGAAGCGACTGACGTCATGCGCTCGGTTGACAAGCTCAGCAAGATTGGTGTGGAAAGACTGTCTGAAATCTTGTCCGGAGACCTTAATCTAACGCAAGCACAAACTAGTGAGATTATAAATTTCGTAACTTATCAGGGGGATCCTTTTGAGGTTCTCGGCAAATATAAAGGAAAGAATGAAATGTTCGACAGTGGCGCAGATGAGCTTGCCGCCGTTAAAGAGCATCTAGCGGGGTTAGGCGTTCCGGACACACATTTCAAAATTGACCTGTCCATAGCACGAGGGCTTGACTATTATACCGGAACCGTCTATGAAACGTACATGTCGGACTATCCCGAAGTCGGTTCTGTTTGTGGAGGTGGGAGGTATGACAATCTGGCAGAATATTTCACAGACAAAAACCTTCCCGGTGTAGGCGTGGCTATCGGTCTTTCGCGCCTGTTCTATATCCTACAGGAGCAAAACCTCCTAAATGAATCGGCTCTGACTGCGCCATCAGATGTGCTGATTATTCCAATGACTGACGACTTATCGCATGCAGTTGCATTGGCAACGAAAATGCGCGAGGCGGGTCTGCGCACGCAAATCTACGGTGAGGGCAAGAAATTCAAAGTTAAAGTGTCATACGCCGACAAGTTAAACATTCCATATGTAGTTTTTCTTGGCGAGGATGAGCTATCAGAGGGGAAGATAACAGTTAAGGATATGGCTACCGGTGGGCAAACCAAAGCGTCGCCTGCGGTCTTGATAGCGAATATAAGCGAGAAAATAAAGTCAATGCGCAGTGCTGCGCCAATTGCAGACAAGCCATACTAAGGCTCGAAAATAGCAGCAAATTACAAAACCTCTGACAAACGTCAGAGGTTTTGTAATTGGGGCAGCGCTCCTGTCAATGTCCCTGCAACTCAATAATGCGGTCGCGCAAGGTTGCAGCGTATTCAAACTCAAGCAGTTTTGCAGCTGCGGCCATTTCTTTCTCCAGTCTCTTTATTTCCTCGTCCAGCTCGCGCTTTGTCAACTTAACTCCAGAAGCCTGGGAGACAGTCTCACTCTTTGAAATTTCAAGCAGATTGCGCACACTCTTGATGACCGTCTTTGGAACAATGCCATGCGCCTCATTAAACGCCCTCTGCTTCTCGCGGCGGTTGTCTGTCTCCGAAATCGCCGAACTCATCGATTGAGTCACCCTGTCGGCATACATTATTACAAGGCCCGAGGCGTTTCGGGCGGCTCTACCGATAGTTTGGATGAGAGAAGTCGTACTGCGCAAGAAGCCCTCCTTGTCAGCATCCAGAATCGCCACGAGTGAAACCTCCGGCAAATCCAGCCCCTCACGCAATAGGTTTATGCCGACCAAGACGTCAAACTCGCCGAGCCGCAAGTCGCGAATGATTTCCATGCGCTCAGTCGTCGAAATGTCATGGTGCAGGTAGCGGACTCTGACGCCTGCGCCTGTGAGGTATCCTGTCAAATCTTCCGCCATCTTCTTGGTCAACGTAGTCACCAGTACGCGCTCGTCCTTGGCAGACCTGGCATTAATCTCTGAAACCAGGTCGTCAATCTGCCCATCGACCGGGCGCACGGAGATTTCGGGGTCCAAAAGCCCGGTCGGGCGGATTATCTGTTCAACGACCTGGCTTGAGCGCGAACGCTCATAATCACTCGGCGTCGCCGAGACATAGATAACCTGGTTGAGCCGCTCATTGAATTCATCGAAGTTCAGTGGCCGGTTGTCAAAAGCAGATGGCAGGCGAAATCCATACTCAACAAGGCTTTCCTTGCGCGACCTATCCCCCGCATACATAGCGCGGACTTGCGGCAAAGTCACATGGCTCTCGTCGATGAACATCAGGAAATCCTTAGGGAAATAATCAAGCAAAGTCATCGGCGCACTGCCGGGGTCGCGTCCCGAAATGATGCGTGAGTAATTTTCTATTCCGCTGCAATAGCCGAGTTCTGTAAGCATTTCTATATCATACATTGTGCGCTGATGGATGCGTTGAGCCTCGACGAGCTTGTTGTTTTGTTCAAACTGCTCGATGCGCCCCTTCATTTCAGCCTTTATATCCGCAATGGCCTTTTGCGTCTTTTCCTCGGTCGTGACATAGTGCGATGCGGGGTAAATCGCAATATGGCTTAGTGTCCGCAGGGGTGCGCCGGTAATTACATTGATTTCGCTTATCCGCTCAATCTCATCGCCAAAAAACTCTACCCTAATAGCGTTTTCACGAGAATATACGGGATAGATTTCTACAGTGTCGCCCCGAACTCGGAATGCGTTGCGCTCAAAGGCCACATCATTGCGCTCATAACGGATTGAAACGAGCTTTTTCAAAAGTTCGTCCCGGCTGCGCTCTTGCCCGGGCCTGAGTGAAATGACCATGCTGGAATAGTCGATGGGGTCGCCAAGGCCGTATATGCAGCTAACTGACGATACTACAATGACGTCGCGCCGCTCAAAAAGCGACGACGTTGCGCTATGGCGCAGCCGCTCAATTTCGGCGTTGATGGAACTGTCCTTTTCGATGAACGTGTCTGTCTGCGGGAGGTATGCCTCCGGCTGATAATAGTCGTAATAGGAGACAAAAAATTCAACAGCGTTGTCAGGGAAAAACTCCCTAAACTCGCCACAGAGCTGAGCGGCAAGAGCTTTGTTATGCGCCAGAACCAACGTAGGGCGATTGACTTGCTCAATGATTTTTGCCATGGTATAGGTCTTGCCAGACCCGGTGACTCCCAGCAGAGTTTGCTCATCAAAGCCCAGCCCAAGCCCTCCTGACAACGCATCAATGGCCTCCGGCTGTCCCCCCGCAGGCTCAAATTCACTGACAACTTTAAACTCCGGCATGACTATTTCGCCCTATACTGCGCCAAATAGGTTTCCATCTTCGCAATGCGCCCATCGCCGAGGGGGAGCGATTCAATTATATCGCGCACCGTAATAATCGTATAGACATCTATACCAAACTCTTCCCTTAGATCATCCAGAGCCGTAAGCTCCCCGGCACCGCGCTCCATCCTGTCAACGGACACAAACAAAGCGGAGACTGTCACGTCAGCAATGGCTTTAAACAATTGCAGGCTTTCCCGCACGGAGGTTCCGGCAGAGACAACATCCTCGATAATGACAATCTTGTCGCCGTCCTTAGGCGCATAGCCTACAAGAGAGCCGCCCTCGCCGTGGTCTTTGGCTTCCTTGCGGTTAAAGAAGTACGGGACATTGACCCCATGGTTGCGGTATAGCGAGGAGGCGGTGGCCGCTACGAGCGTAATGCCCTTATAAGCAGGGCCAAAAAGCGCATCAAACTGCACCCCGCTCTCTGCAACGCAGTCGGCGTAATAATCCCCCAGCACGGAAACATGCATCCCAGTCTTGTAGTTCCCCGTATTGACAAAATAAGGGGTCTTTCGCCCACTCTTGGTTGTGAAATCACCAAACGTGAGCACGCCAGCACTCTTCATAAAATCTATAAACTCATTCTTACTTCGCATAAAGCACGCTCCAATATGTTTTTACTGCTAGTGCAGCGGATAAGCTACACTAGTCTAACCGCTGGTAGGAGTTAAAGTCAACAACATTCACGCTCGTTTCAAGCAAAATTAACGAGCCGCAGGCACATAAACCTGCGGTTCGCTTAATTAGCACCTCGTGCCGGACGAAATATACCGGCTACGCAATCCAGCTTTTTGTCGCACTAGAATCTTCGCCTTGGCTCAAGGCGTCCAGCGTTTCTCGTATAAAAGTCCCCCAAGAGGCTCTGTCGCTAGGCAAATCAAACGATGCGCTTTGCTCTACGCCCAGTAGCGTCCTGATTGTGGCGGTGGCTCTTGCGTTGCCATCTGGATCTAATGAAATGTCAAATATGAGGGATTGCCCGGGATTTTGCTCTTTCCACTCTTCAAGCTCAGAAACCGTATTTTCTAAGTCAAGTATCATAGATTTGTATTTCTCGAATTCCCTGGGATCATCGGCCATTGCCTGCAGCACATTGCGATCGATTTGTATGTTGCGCATGCCCTCGCCCCAATCAGCCGAACTTGTCGAAATCGTCCAGCCTGGCATCATCTCACGAAGAGAAGCCAAAACGTCATCAGCTGTTTTTCTGCCGCCGCTCTGCCTGTTGTTGGAAACTTGATTTGTCTTGCCGAGCCCAGAACCTGCCGAGGCACCATTTACATTTGATATGGTCATTCGTATCACTCCTTCGATTTTTGAAAGTCACTTCCTTGCGAGCACAACACGGGACAAAGAACTGTCCCTAATCTAATTATCGGTTATTTATGAGAAAACTTTAGCTTTTATTTGGGCGTGTTTGAAAAAGCCGCCCCGTCTGCCTTCGGCACCTTCCGTGAGTAAAAGACATACCAAATGTAAATCCAAACACCGCGAGCCCCTGCGCCTATAGTCAGCGCAATCCATATGCCAGTGAGGCCCAAATCAGTAAAATGCACAAAGAAAAACGCCAGCACTACACGCAATGTATTGGACGTGGCACTCGAAATAGAGGGAGGTACGGTTTTGCCCTGCCCCCTGAAAACCCCGGCTGCGACGCCTTCAAGGCATGAAGGAATTTGAGCAAGAGCCAAAATCCGCAGGTACTCCACGCCGATTTCAACTATTTCTGGGGAATCGGGAATAAAGAGCCCTATAAGGAACCGACCGCCAAAGAAAAGGATAAAACCTACGGTGAGGCCCCAGCAGGCCATTATTAAAGAAGAAACCTTAAATCCCCTGGAAATCCTGCCCCACTTCCCTGCGCCGAAATTTTGCCCGGTAAAAGCAGTCAGGGCGGAAGCGAAGCCCCCGGCAATGAGCCAAGTCAGACTCTCTATCTGCGTGCTGACGCGCGAAGCAGCCATCGCACCTGCGCCAAACGAAATAATCAAAACCGAAGCCAGCATCGTCAGAAAGGTAAAAAGGAAGCTCTCAACGGAAATAGGCGTGACCCATTTAAAAATCTGCCTTAGAATGTCCCTGTCGGGGGATATTTTTATTTTAAACGCCTCGAAAGGCCTGTTTTTGTACCGCATCAGCAAAACCAAAGCGAGGGTCATCGCTGCGCTGTGGGCTATGACTGTTGCAGCGGCGGCGCCTATGATCCCGAGGTCGGCAAAAAAAATCAGGATTGGGGTAAGAATCATATTTAACAAAAAGCCAACCCCGCCAATCACCAAGGAGGTGCGCGAGTTGCCCACGCCGTTGAAAATTCCCATTATCGCAGAAGCCACAAACGCCATCGGTAAGCTCAGGCTGACGATAGCCAGATAATCCTGAGCGTATCGGGCGACGTTTTCTTCCTGAATCTGAAAAAAGCCGATGAGAAGTCCTTGAGCGGAAATAAATACAACCGCCAGAGCCACGCCCATAATCGCGCCGACTATAAGGGCATTTTGCGCATAAGCAAGCGCCTTGTCCCTGTCGCCCTTGCCAAGGCTCTGGGAAACCCCGATTTCCGCACCCATTCGCCCAAAAATAAGGAAAGCCATGGCCAGCCACAAAAACAAGCCGACGGTCCCGGATGCGGCGACAGCATAGCTGCTGAGCCTCCCCAACCAGAACATGTCCGTTAGATTGTACGCCATCTGGAGAACCTGCGTCATTATTAGGGGGGCGGCAACAAAAAAGAGCTTTTTTACAATTCCGCCCTCAATAAGACTATATTTATCTGCGGTACTTGCTGACAAACCAAACCCTCTTTTCGCACAGATTTGCTACCATGCTTGCAACTATATACGATGGCGGTTATAATGTCAAATGACAATTATAACACAAGGTAGCGTTGAGATGAACAATACACAAGAAAATTTGCGCATAGGCATAGACATCGGCAGCACGACGGTTAAAACCGTTGTGCTGTCGGCGGCAGGCCAGACGCTCTTTCACTCGTATGAGCGCCACTTCTCACAGGTGCGGGAAAAGGCGGCGAAGCAACTAAAGCAAGCTTCTGCAATCCTAGGTGGAAAAACCGCCGCGCCCGCTATAACAGGCTCGGCTGGGCTTGGCGTGGCAAAATCATCAGGGCTGCCATTTGTACAAGAGGTCTATGCCACAGCCGCCGTAGTAAAGGAGCGCATACCGGACGCCGACGCAGTAATCGAACTGGGAGGCGAAGACGCAAAAATAATATTCTTCGGCAATAGCCTAGAAGAACGTATGAACGGGACCTGCGCAGGCGGGACAGGCGCATTTATAGACCAAATGGCTACCCTTTTGGATGTCTCGGTGACGGAGCTGGACGAACTATCGCTAAAACATGAAAAAATATACCCGATAGCCTCGCGCTGCGGAGTTTTCGCAAAAACAGACATACAGCCGATACTCAACCAAGGCGGGAGGAAAGAGGACATTGCGGCATCTATATTGCAGGCAGTGGTCGACCAGACTATAGGCGGGTTGACGCAGGGCAGGGAGCTCACAGGCAAGCTGGTCTTTTTGGGAGGTCCGCTCACATTTATGAAGGGCCTGAGAGAGAGGTTTACCGAGACGTTGGAGCTGGACGAAAGCCATGCCATCTTCCCTGACGACGCGCAATGCTTCGCAGCCATCGGCGCAGCGATTTGCGCAGATGGTAAAGATGCACTCCCATACGACGAAATTCTTCGCCGAATGGAAAATGCCGTAGGCGACGTAGGGGCAGGGGATACATTGGAGCCGCTATTCGTTTCACAAAAGGACTATGAGGAATTTTGCGCACGCCACGAAGGCGCAGCACCGGAAAAAGTTGATGCCGAGGCGTACGAGGGGGGCGCATATCTTGGGGTGGATGCGGGGAGCACCACGACGAAGCTCACGCTCATAACCCCCGGGGGTGCAATATTATACAGCTACTACAACAGCAACAAGGGCAATCCGGTTTCCATAATTCGGGAGCAATTGCAAATCGTCTACGAACGGTTCGGAGGCAGGGTGACAATCCTGGGCTCTGCTGTCACGGGCTATGGCGAGGAGCTTATAAAAAATGCATTCAACATGGATTTTGGACTGGTCGAGACAATGGCGCATCTGAGGGCCGCAAGACACTTTGACCCGAATGTCGATTTCATAATAGACATAGGCGGGCAGGATGTCAAATGCTTCAAAATACGCGGTGGAGCGGTAGACAGCATCATGCTCAACGAAGCCTGCTCGTCAGGGTGCGGTAGCTTTATAGAAACCTTTGCAGCAGCCATGGGGCATGGCATAGCAGAATTCGCAAAGTTGGGGCTATTTGCCGAAGCGCCGTCAGACCTCGGATCGCGCTGTACCGTGTTTATGAACTCCAGCGTCAAGCAATCGCAAAAGGACGGTGCGCCGATAGAGGCCATCTCGGCAGGCCTGTCAATCTCAATAGTAAAAAACGCCATATACAAAGTTATCCGAGCGGCAAGTGCAGACGATCTTGGCAGAAACATAGTAGTCCAAGGGGGCACATTCCTAAACGACGCCGTGCTGAGAGCCTTTGAGCGGGAGCTGGGCGCAAAAGTGACCCGCCCCGCAATCTCGGAGCTAATGGGAGCCTACGGAGCGGCGCTGACAGCAAAAGACAGAGCTAGCCAAGGCGACCGGGTGGACAGCCCCTCTGATTCACCCGCCCCCCCCGGCTTGTCCGCCCTCCTAAGCAAGGACGCACTGGAAAATTTCAAGCATGAGTCAAAACCCGTGACCTGTGGCGCATGCACGAACAATTGCAGCATGACGCTCAATACTTTCGACAATAGCCGCCGATTCCTGTCCGGCAACCGCTGCTCAAAGCCACTAGGCACAGGCGCCGCAGCACAGCCCAACCTAATGAAGTACAAATACGAAAAACTCCGCGCGATGCAAGGCAAAGGCGTGGGGACGGGCGAACGTGGGCAGGTGGGCATACCATTTGGGCTAAACATGTTTGAAAACCTGCCATTCTGGTATGCGTTATTCACTAAGTTAAATTTCGAAGTTGTCCTATCGGCAGAGTCGTCACGGCAGCTATACATTCTCGGCCAGCGCACAATCCCCTCAGACACTGTATGCTATCCCGCAAAGCTGATGCACGGTCATGTCGAGTCGTTGCTTGACATGGGGGTCAATACGATATTCCTGCCATGCATGCCATATAATTTCGATGAAGGAATAAGCGACAACAATTACAACTGCCCGGTAGTGGCATACTATCCGGAGCTGCTGGCGGCGAACATGCCCAATTTAAAAGATGCACGTTTTTTGACGCCGTATTTCGCTTTACACAAAAAGCGCGGGTTCATGATTAAGGCAGGGGAGTATTTCGAAGAGCATTTTGGAATACCAAAAAGCGAGACGAAGGCAGCGGCAAAAGCGGCATACAAGGAATACGGAAACTTCATTAAAGACATCGAAGCAAAAGCGGACAGTTACATCGAATATGCCACCCAAAAAGGCAAGCGCATTATCGTAATAGCGGGCAGGCCGTACCATGCCGACCCCGAAGTAAACCACGGCATAGATGAACTGATATCTTCGATGGGGCTGGTGCTGATTACGGAGGATGCCCTATCGGGAAGGTTGGGAAAAGAACCCCGCAAGGTTCTAAATCAATGGACATATCAAGCAAGAATGTACAATGCCGCTCGTTTTGCCCTAAAGCACCCGAACATGCAGTTGGTCCAGCTAATCTCGTTCGGTTGCGGCACTGATGCAATCACCGCAGACGAGCTGCGGGACATCCTAGAGTCAGGCGGAAAGCTCTACACCCAGCTGAAAATCGACGACATCAGCAACCTAGGGGCAGTGAGGATACGGATTCGCTCGCTAATTGCGGCTATGGATATGGCATAGGGGGGGTTGAAATGGCGACATTAACCTACGACAAAAATGGGAGGCTCCTATTCACAAAGGAGATGAAAGGGGAGTACACTTTGCTTATGCCGCAGATGCTCCCCGTCACGTTTTCCATGATGAAAAAAGTGTTTGAGCTATACGGATATAAAATCGACATGCTGACAAGCACGCACCGCAGCATAGTCGAGACAGGGTTAAAATATGTGCACAACGACACTTGCTATCCCGCCTTGCTTGTAATAGGGCAGTTGCTCGAGGCGGTAAACAGCGGGAAATACGACAAGCACAAAGTCGGGCTGCTGATATCGCAGACCGGCGGCGGTTGCCGTGCGTCAAATTATATCCACCTGCTCAGAAAAGCGCTGGAAAAAGCGGGCATGCCGTACATTCCGGTGGTATCAGTCAATATGTCGGGCCTGGACAAGAACCCCGGGTTCAAGTTGTCCTTGCCCATAGTCCGACGCTTAGCCGCTGGGATGATATACGGCGACCTCATCTTGTGGCTGGCAAACCAATGCAAGCCGTATGAAGTCGACGCAGGCGCATCCGACAGCCTGACAGAGGAATGGACGAACAAGCTCGTAGACATGTTTGGGCATGGGAAAGGGTTGCGCAAGAATGAAATGCGTGAGGTCATGGAGCAAATCGTCGCAGACTTTGCAAAAATCGAGGTTACTGGCGGGCGAAACAAGCCAAAGGTCGGTATAGTGGGAGAGATTTACGTGAAATATGCCCCGCTCGGCAACAATGGCCTAGAGCAGTTCCTGCTCGACGAGGGTTGTGAGCCCGTGGTGCCGGGTTTGACGGATTTCATGATATTTAAAGTAAACAACCGTGCCGTAGATGTCGACCTATACCATGGAAACAAGCTAAAAAAGCTTCTGGCAAGCACATTCCAAAAATACATCGAAGGGCTCCAGGCGATTATGATTCAGGCAGTCAAAACCCAGCCTGCGTTTCGCCCGATGGGGGCGTTTTCCGACCTCCAGAGGTTAATCAAAGGATATTTGGGTTACGGCAATAAAATGGGCGAGGGCTGGCTGCTCACAGCAGAGATGCTGGAGCTAATCCACATGGGAGTGAATAACATAGTGTGTACCCAGCCGTTTGGGTGCCTGCCAAACCACATTGTGGGAAAGGGCATGATTAGGAGGCTGAAGGATGATTACCCAAGCTCCAACATAGTGGCCATTGACTACGATCCCGGCGCGACAAAAATAAACCAAGAAAACCGGATAAAACTGATGATTTCAAACGCCGGGCGTAATTGACGCCATAGGGAAATTCAGGTTGCAAAATGAGCTGCGACTTGCTATAATTGTCTCAAATTGTTGTTAAGGATAGAAAGTGAGGGCAACTTGTGACTGTAGGACGTGTGACTAACGAGCTTAGCTTAAATGATTTCAGCATGGTTAACCGCAACGCCTCTACCACCATAAATCCGACCCCCACCAACTTTGAGCCAATTCAAACTAGGACGCAGCCGCCTGAAAGCATCGTTGCGCAGCCGCCTAGCGGCAGTGTGGATAGTTTCGCACCAATTTCCGATTTAATAATAGCGGAAGTCATTTATAGTTCCGATGGGGATAGAGCAGAGATATCTGTCAGGGCGATGGATTTATTGCGCAATTTTATGTCCGAGGCTGCAAGTGGCACTTCAAACGAATATTCACCGGCACGAGAAGTTTCCGCCGAGCTGCTTGAAGCGCTTGAGCCTAGCGGAATGTGCGAAACCTGCTCAACAAGGAGGTATGTTGACGACTCGGATGACGCATCTGTTAGCTTCCAGACCCCAACGACTATTAATGCGAGCCAGTCCGGCGTAACTGTTGCGGCGCACGAAGGCGAGCATGTTAATAATGAGCGGGAGAATGCGCGCCGCGAAGATCGTGTGGTTGTCCATCAGTCTGTGACGATGACGGCCGCCTGCTGCCCTGAATGTGGCAGGATGTACTTCTCCGGTGGCGTGACGCGCACAAAAACAGTGGGAAGAGCAGACCCCCTAGAAGGAGTTCATGCGCAGCATGCTCCATATGCGGTAGAACAAGCTCAGGAAGAGTAGTCCATAATAAACGAGTGTCCCCGTCGGAAACATGTGGAAATCGGCATCTCGAAGACGGGGGTGCCGATTTTTTGAGAAGCTACCCAAAAACCGTCTCGTTGTCAATCCTCCTTCGTCTTTATCATCAGCAAATGAATCGTGACCCCGATGCCCACGACTATCAGGCCTATGGTCATCCATAGGTTTTGCACAATAGCCATGGAAACGCTCAAACCTGCCCAAACAAAAATAATGCTTGAGACCTTTAAGCGCAGGCTCACGCCCTGCTTTGTTCGGTAATTTTCGATAAAAGGGCCAAAAATGCGATTGCTTTTCAGCCAGCTTGCCAGCTTGCTGTTCCCTGCGGAAAAGCACATGGCGGCAAGCAAGACAAACGGCGTGGTGGGCAATATCGGCAAGGCCACACCCACGGCTCCCAATCCCAGGAAAATGAAACCCAATATGGTAAGTATAACATTCTTGATTATCAAATTGACACTCCCCCGGCGCTCTTTCCAAACGCTACAATGCGGTTAGCAGAGGCTAACTTACCGTAGGTTAGCACGTGACACACTCCGCTGTCAATAGGATTTTTGCTTTTTTGCAAATCTCCCACATTCCTGTTGAATACAAGCCCTACACGTGGTAAACTGGTAAGCACTACAAAAAGTGGGTGAGGCACAAGCCTCATAGGATGTGAGTATTTTGAAAACACACGAATCAGCAGAAAACTATCTCGAAACAATATTTATGCTGGGGCGGGGAGGCAGTCCTGTGCGCTCAATCGATATAGCCAATGAATTGGAATACTCGAAGCCCAGCGTAAGTGTGGCAATGAAAAATCTGCGCACCAATGGGCACATCGTTGTAGACAGCGATGGGCACATAACGCTCACAGAAAGCGGATTGAAAATTGCACAAGACATGTACGACAGGCACACGCTCATAACAGATTGGCTAATTTCCCTGGGCGTAGACAGAACTATAGCCGTAAATGACGCCTGCAAAATGGAACATGTGATGAGCGAGCAAAGCTTTGCGGCTATCCGCAAGCACATAGAGAATTGATGTTGCCGGATTTCACCACATTCTTAAATTTGCGGCGAAAGCCGAATGCAAAGGGGTCGAAGCAATTTGGAAAATGCGACAAAATTTGGCAGAACAGCGTACTGTGGCGAGCTGCGTGCGACGGACATAGGCAAGGAAGTGACCGTTTGTGGGTGGGCGGCGCGTCGGAGAGACCTTGGCCAGCTTATATTCATAGACCTCCGGGATCGGACGGGACTATTACAGCTTGCTTTTGACGACCACACAGCCAGGGACTTGTTCGAGGTGGCATCCACCGTGCGCGGTGAATTTGTCCTCTCCGCAAGCGGGGTTTTGCGTGAACGTGCCGCCAAAAACCCGGAACTCCCGACCGGGGATGTTGAGCTTGAAGCTACGAAGCTTCAAATACTGGCGAAGTCAGAGACCCCGCCATTTGAAATCATCGAAAATTCCGAGGTCAACGACGCCTTGAGGCTAAAATACCGCTACCTAGACCTGCGCCGCCCTGATATGCAAAAAATCATGGCCCTGCGGCATAGGGCAGTGAAAGTGGCGCGCGATTACTTTGACGAAAATGGTTTTTTGGAGATAGAAACCCCCGTCCTGACAAAGTCGACTCCGGAGGGCGCCCGCGACTATTTGGTCCCAAGCCGCGTCCATCCGGGGAAGTTCTATGCGCTTCCTCAGTCCCCGCAGCAGTACAAGCAGCTCTTGATGCTTGCGGGCTTTGACCGCTATATGCAAATAGTCCGATGTTTCCGAGATGAAGATTTGCGCGCAGACAGGCAACCGGAGTTTACGCAGATTGACCTTGAGATGTCGTTTGTGGATATAGAGGATGTCCTTGCGATAAACGAAGGCTTTATAAAGCGCCTGTGGAAAGAGGTGCTTGGCCAAGAAATAAAAACGCCTCTTCCAAGGATGACTTGGCGCGAGGCAATGGATAGGTTCGGCTCTGACAAGCCTGATGTGCGTTTTGGCCTGGAGCTGTGCGACATCAGCGACATAGTCAAGGGCTGCGGCTTTAAGGTGTTTTCAGAGCCTGTCGCAAATGGCGGAAGCGTCAGGATGATATGTGTCCCAGGCGGCGGGGCAATGCCGAGGAAGCAGATAGACTCGTTCGTGGATTTTGTAAAAACCTATGGCGCAAAGGGGCTGGCTTGGGCAAAAATTGCGGAAGACGGCGGAGTGTCGTCGTCCTACTCTAAGTTTTTGACAGATGAGGAAAACAGTGCGATATTTGAGCGTGCCGGAGCGGAGGCGGGAGGTGGGCTTATCCTAGTAGTCGCTGATGCAAAGGACGATGTTGTTTTTGCGTCTCTCGGCGCCCTGCGCTGCGAATGCGCCAAGCGGCTTGAGTTGACCACGAAGGGTGACTACAAATTTCTTTGGGTGACAGAGATGCCGCTGTTTGAATATTCCGAGGAGGAGGGGCGCTATGTAGCGAAGCACCACCCATTCACATCGCCCATGGACGAAGATGCTGACATGCTCGAAACCGACAAGGCGCATTGCCGTGCGAAGGCGTATGATTTGGTACTCAATGGCACGGAGCTCTGCGGCGGCTCGATTCGCATAAGCACTCCGGAGCTGCAAGAAAAGATGTTCCGCGCACTGGGGTTCACAGACGAGGACGCCCAGGAGCGGTTCGGGCATCTGATAAACGCATTTAAATACGGCGCACCCCCGCATGGAGGGGTGGCGTATGGTTTAGACAGGGTAATCATGCACCTGGCAGGTGTTGACAGTATTCGGGAGGTCATAGCATTCCCGAAAGTGCAAAACGCATCAGAATTAATGATGGGTTCTCCCGATGTGGTTGAGGATGTTCAACTGACGGACTTGGGAATTCAAATTGCAGATCACAAAACATAAAAATCACAGAACAAAAATAATTAAACCGGAGGCACTCTATAATGAAATACGTAAAATTTCAAGACAAAGAACTCTCGAGGCTTGGCTACGGAATCATGCGTTTGCCAACAGAAGGCGATGCCTTTGGCGGCCCTGTCGATATCGAAGAATCCATGAACCTCATTAAACATGCTTACGACAATGGCATAAACTATTTCGACACTGCATATTTTTACCATGGCGGCAAATCGGAAAACATCATAGGCAAGGCCTTGGCGCGTTTCCCCCGCGAGTCATATTACCTTGCCGACAAATTCCCTGGAAATTTCATCAAAATCGCTGACAATAAACTTTCGATGGATTTCGGTCCCATGATGCCCTCAGAAGCGTACGGCCACGCTAGTGAAATATTCGAAAAGCAGCTTGAAAAATGCGGTGTGGACTACTTTGATTTCTATCTTTTGCATGGACTTTCCGAAAATACGTTTGACCTGTACTCTGACCGTAAATGGGGTATTGTAGACCACATGCTAGAAGAGAAAAAGAAAGGCCGCATCAAACATTTCGGATTCTCAACTCATGCATCTTATGAAGGCCTGGTGAAAATCATAAATCATTGGGATTGCTTTGAGTTTTGTCTAATCCAGCATAACTATTTAGATGCACGCCTGCAAGATTCCCTTAAAAAATACGAGCTGTTGACGGAAAAGGGCATCAAGGTTTTTGTCATGGAGCCCGTGCGCGGCGGCAAGCTGGCAAACCCCGGCGAAAAGCCGGTTGAAATCCTCAAGGCTGCTCGCCCCGACGCCACACCTGCAAATTGGGCTTTCAGGTACCTCATCGACCAACCGAACAACATGGTCATCCTCAGCGGAATGACCAAAATGGAGCAGTTGGAGGAAAACATAGAGACGTTTAGTAAGGATGATCCGCTTACCGAAGCGGACAAGGCAGCCTTGGACAAGGTGGTGGAAAGTATGGGCGACTTCATACCATGCACAGCCTGTCGTTACTGTACGGAAACTTGCCCAATGCAATTAGACATCCCAACTCTCATTGAGACGTATAACGAGGCGGCGGTCGAATTCACATGGTTGGTTGGCGGGGCGCTGGCAGGAATGCCTAACGACAAAAAGCCCGCCGCCTGCACACGCTGTGGCGCCTGCAACTCGCACTGTCCTCAAAAAGTAGACATCCCCGAAGTTATGGGCAAGTTCCAGGCTTTGATTGAAAAGAATCAGCCACCCATGCCGCCAAAAAATGATTAATGATCCACAGGAGGCAAATTAACTCTTGTCAGCACTGAGAAAATATGTTACTATACAAGCCGATGGTCTCATTTGAGGCTGTCGGTCGGTGTAGCGGTCTGGCATAGGGGTGTAGCTCAGCTGGTAGAGCGGCGGTCTCCAAAACCGTAGGTCGCGGGTTCGATCCCTGTCGCCCCTGCCAAAGAAAATCCTGTAACCGCAATGGTTACAGGACTTCTTGTCATTGGGGCGGATTATTAATCTGAATTACCATTTGCTCCATTATACATAAACTCCTATCATTAAAATACAGGTCAGCTCGCCAGTGACGGCAAGTTGACCTATACTAATAATATGTGGTTGAAACTCAGGGATATACGGTCAATCATGCTAAACCATTCAATTCAGCCAGAACTTGACAAAAGAAAAATATGAGTTATGATTAACAGATAAGCGTTTTCCATCAGCCGCACCCGGATATAGGGGTGTGGTGGGGAAGTTCTTTTTTTAGAGAGGGTGTAGGTTGGTTATGTGGAAAGAGTCCTTACGTATAGGCGTAGAAAAAATTGACAATCAGCATAAAAAATTGTTTGAAAAGATTGGAGAGCTTATAAAGGAAGTACGTTCCGGCGGTGTTGTGGATAAACAAAAATGTATTTCAGTTATTATCTTTCTAAAGGATTACACTATTTCGCATTTTGCAGACGAAGAAGCATATCTGAATTCCATAAAATATCCGGAGTTAGCCACACACAAAAAGCTGCATGAACGCTTTATACAAACAGTTACACAACACACAAAAATAATGAAGGATTCCGATTTCGCAAAGAGCGATGTAATGGTATTTGTGGGAGTGCTGGGTGCATGGCTGCTTTATCACGTTTCAGATGCAGACCGGAGATATGTGCTAACTTCGAGAGAGCGCGGACGAAAATACGTAAAGTACAAAGATATGGTGCTTTTTAGCGTAGGTGATGTGCTTGAAAAAATGGCGGGGCTTAAGGCATCTTCCATGAATGTTGTAGCCGATTATAGCGAGGATTTTGAAGACTCCGTTTCCGTCAAGATAGAGTTTACCGACGGTGCAATTGGGTATACCAATATTACATACCCCGTATCTCTTGTCAAAAGCATAATTTCCGACACGCTAAACTACATGCCGGAAACTATTGGTGAGCTGGAGATGTCGGCAACCTTTGAAGTCTCAAATATCATTGGAGGATTGGTATGCCGCCAGATTACAGCCTCTAGCGGCGTTTTCTGTGATATTAAGCCGCCTGTCGTTTCAAAGAGGTCTGTGCTGCCGTCAGACGAAAGGGTAGCCATTGATACTGGAAAGGGTATAGTGGAAGTTGCCGTTGCCGTCAGCTTTTTAGAATAAGCGACGCCACCGCTGCAATACCTCGCTCTTGCGGCACTTGACGACAGGTTCCGTATGTGGTAGATTAGGCGTAGAAATGGAACTGCCGCTTTTCGTAGGGCGGCTCAGTCCATAAGTTGGTTTAGAGACGCCTTAGTTGCTAAGGCGTCTCGAATTATTTATCCCTGTTGTTGAAGATGTCCTTGAAAATCTTCCAGCAGAGAGCGATAACCGCGATGATTACCATAGAGAATGTAAACATTGCTTCATATGTAACCATAGCATCACTCCTCTCATGAGGATGTGACCGAGCCGCCGCACGGCAGTTCCGGTGCCTATTGTATCAGGGATAACCAGGCTTGTCATTACACATTTACTTCACCATTTTGCGCTAAAATTCATAGGGGAAATGTGGTAAAAATGTAGAAAAGGAGGGACGGTTGGTGAATAATTTCACATAAATACGCTCATCAAAGGCACGATTAATTTTTTAAGGAGCAATCTGCTATGGATGTACTAAATAAGGAATCAATCAAGGATAGATTTATGGGTAAAATTGTTATCCAATGCCCGAGCTGCGACAATTATGTTGAGGCGAAAAAAGGCTTTTGGGTGTTTGGCACTAAAACAAAATGCGCTTGCGGACAGGCGGATAATAGCGGGAAATTTTGCTCATAGCTGTGGCGCAAAAAAGATGGAAACTTGGGATTGCGCCTGTGGATGAAATGTCACTTTTGATAGAAGCGCGGAATCAAAAATGCAAGGCACTGAAAAGACAGCTTGAGCACCCGCACACAGGATAAAACCTCGCCATTGCGGCGCAGAGTCCGCAATGGCGAGTGAGGCTAGTAATTGGGTGCAAAGTGGCGCCGATACTGATTAGTTACCACAGGAGCGCTGGCGCTGCTGCATAAAACTCATCACCGGCTGAGTCAGCGTCCCCCTCTTGGGCTGACGACTCTATTATGCGCGTCGCACTTCGCTCGAAAAACCATTCCGAGTATAAATCAGACTCCACCTCTTTGACAGCCAGCCTTACGTTTTTTGGTGTCGGCGGCGTCAATACAAAATCCACAGTTCCAAATTTTATGCACTTTAAGACGTCCGGATCCTGCTTTGATGCAGTGCACATGATGGTGCGCACAGAGGGGTTTTCTTTTCTCAACGCCCGAGCCGTAGCAAGCGCATTCTTGCTTGGTAAGGAAATGTCCAAGAAAACGAGCATTGGTTTAAGTTCAGCATGCTTGCGCAGAGCATCCTCGCCATCTTTTGCGGCAAACACACCGGTCGAGTTAATGCCGCAGAACCTGGTAAGTACGTCCCTCAAATCCCCGCGATTGAAAGTCAGATTGTTTTGAACTACTAACACTCTCATTGCTTCCACCTCATCTTAACTTAATAATTAGATTGCTACTTTAACGTGTCAATCGCAGCAGATCTGTGCCGAAAAAAAAACCTTTTTCGACACGCCGAAAAAGAGGTGCTTGACCCTTCGAAATTTCGGCGGCCGGGCTATCATAGCAATCCCTGCGGCGAACATTGCTCAATGCATTTCTCACCGCAAGAGCCTTAGACCCCTAGCTTTGCGTCCCCGCCTTTCGACGAGTTTGCCTTTTCGATTTTACACGGTTCTATGGTTGTGGTCACTTAACTAAAGTTATGCACAACAGAGTAGTGCCCTAATTGTACAGCACTTTGGAAATGGTGTCAATATAAAAACGCAAATAAAAATCGTTTGTAGCGTCAGGAAAAAACACGAAAATTATCGCTTTGTATATTCAAGCTCGTCGGCGAGCTCCTGCGGGAAATCTTTGCCGGACTGCTTGACTTTTTGCGCAAGGCGCATGAGGTATTGCACGCGCTTGTTTTGCTTTGCTTTGTAGCGATTGAGAGCCTCTGAATACCTAAGGTTAGTCGTAAGGCTCTCGCGAATGGGCTCGGTAAAAGGGCAAAATGTCATCAGAACGCCGATAGCGACATTGTTGAGCCTGGCTGCGCCCCTTGACTCGTGCAGGAGCCAGTCAGTGTAGTTATTTACGAACACCGCTTTATAGTTGTTCCTAGCGCTCGATATCTCGTTTCTTATGGCGAGCATCGTCTGCATGGAGAGGTTGCGGTTATTCATGTAAAATTGCAAGTAATCGCTGAATATGCTGGTGAGCGAGGGGTCTGAAATATCGTTCCAGCGAGAGCCTTGGACGCGCTTGCACATTTCCCAGCGGAACTCGCCAACCAATCGGATGACAAGGCCTTTAACATCATCTTCATAGAACATAGGCATGAACATACGAGCGGGGGTTGTGCGCAGCCTGCCCTCTATTTCCTGCCACATCGAGCCGCGCATTCCGAGGTTCGGCATAAGTATGATGTTGGGCAGGACTTCTACGTTGACGTTTTCGTTTGGTATACCAATTTTGGGGTTAGTATAGGCAGTCTCGCGATAGAAGGCAGAAAAGTCTACGCTGCGGATTTCATCAAGAGATTTTTTGACTTGCGCTGTCGAAACAAAGGTGTCTTGTATATAGCGGGTGACGTTATGGTCTGCAAATAATGGGACAAATGTTGTCGGTTTGCCATACGTGACCCTGTTGACGACGGGAAACACATTTTCCATTTCAAACTTAAGCTTCTCGCTTTGATCTTTAAGCAGCCTAGCTTCTTCCTTTGCATCGATTTTTTGTGACTGCTTCAGCTCCTTGACATAGCCGGGATAATCCAGCTCAAATTCACTTAGGCTGGGTTCAACATCGCCATTGTACACTGCAAGCAACCATTCGTGGATTGTGTAAATGCCATTTTTTGGGTCGCCCTTCACTGAGTCCACGATTGAATATAGGTATTGCGCATTTTCCTGCCCGGCAAGCTCCGGGTCAACATAGCCGAAGGCCAGAAACATCTTGACAGAGGTCGGTGGGGTAGGATCTTCTAGGGTTTTCAACACTATCTGATAATAAATCTCATAAAATGACGAAGTCAGGAGTTTGCGCAAATCATACACCTCGTCGTCGGAGCTTCTCCTATCGGTTAGCTTGGTATACGCTTGCACGCCCTGCACAAACTTGCTGCACAACTCCGGCGGACAGCCGGAGTAGCGAAGTATTTCACTCATGGAATCCTTTAGGTTTGTACTTGTGCCCGAAGCGCCTGGCGTACTTGAGCCTCCCGGTGCCGAAGCAGAATCCGAATCGGCCTCTTTAGCCACCTGCTTCGCTGAAAGCCCCTCGCCATAAGAATCCAGGCGGCGCTGGAAAAGCTCATGGCTTATGCATGTCATCTCTGACAAGTGCCCGATAAGCGGCTCTATTAGCGCTTCTACAGCTTTTGCCGCACCCGCAATATTGAGCGAGTTTATATGGAGCTCGCTGAACATGGAAAACAAATCATGGCCACCTTCGTCGAGCAAAAACTTTGATATTTCAATAATGTAATTATAGTAGTCGTTGCAGGCGTTATATACCTGGGCATGCAGCGCTGCGCATCTGCGGAAGAAGCCATACGATATGCCGGGGTGCCCGAAGAAGAACTGCCTGTGCACCTTTGGGTCTAAGTCCCTGACTTCCGCATAGAAGGGATGCACCCAGCTGTCAATCTGGTTGGAGTTCGGAACAGCTGCGATTTCAGATATGCCCATGAGCTGCTTAGGCGTAAATGCGTAAGCCTCACACAGGGAGACGTACTCAGCGTGGAGCTTTTGGGCAATTGCATGTGTGCTGCCTGCCTCGTTTTTTAGCGTTTGCACATGACCTAGGAACTCAACAAGCTGAGTGCATATGGACGTGACCATAACGTGAGCCATGTCTGCATTGGTCTGCATCACGGCCTCTATTGCATCGAAGTCTTCGATTGGGTTTTCGTATACCTTGACATCTGTCAACGCTGTATAAGTATGATTATGGGAACGAGCCACAATGTCGCACAGGCCTATAACGTCTGCCTTGCTGAGGATGATGGTGTGCCCGAAAAACGATGCATCGACATCGCCGCTTGTGATAAGGGATAGGCTTGTTAGCGGGCTGCCTTTTTTACAGATAATGTCGCCTTGCTTGTATTCGGTATGAGCCATTCAAGGAACCTCCGATTAATATGTTGAGTAGTATGATATCAGTTGTCAAAGAAAATCGCAAGTTTTTAATTTTTAAACTGATACCAAAATCCTCAAGCAAGCCACATCCTCGACTCTAGTGCGGCTAACTCGTCGGCTAGTATTTTTGGCAGCCTGTCGCCGAACTGTGCGTAAAATTCTTTGATGGGGGGGATGGTTTCCTTCCAGTAGACGCTTTCTACGGAAAGGATTGCCCTTAGCGCATCAAGGTTAAACCTTCTGCCTGCATGTATGTAGTGGTCAATGTCCTCATAGTCGATGTCCTTGGTTCTCGGAGTGTAGCCAATGGCGGTTTCCCTGGCGTCAACCTCGCCGTTGCAACGCCTCACAATCCAGTCTATTATCCTGAAATTGTCGCCAAAGCCCGGCCAGATAAAGTTGCCGCCATCATCTAGTCGGAACCAGTTGACGTGAAAGATTTTTGGAGGGTTTGAAATTTTTTCGCCCATATCCAGCCAATGCTGCCAGTAATCGCCCATATTATAGCCGCTAAAGGGGAGCATAGCAAACGGGTCGCGCCTGAGCACGCCGGTGCTGCCAGTTGCGGCGGCTGTTGTTTCTGATGCCATTATCGAGCCTATAAAGACGCCGTTTTGCCAGTCCTTTGTTTGGAACACCAGTGGCGCAACCTTTGCGCGGCGACCGCCGAATATGATGGCCGAAATCGGCACACCCTTGGGGTCTTCCCAGTTTGAGGCCATGCAAGGGCAGTTTCTTGCGGGGGCAGTAAAACGTGAATTGGGGTGCGCGCCGGGCTCGCCGGATGAAGGGTCCCATGGATTGCCCTTCCAATCCAAAGCTCCTTGCGGTGGGTTTTTGTCTAGGCCTTCCCACCAGACGGTGTTTTCCTTCGTGAGGACGACATTTGTGAATATCGTGTCCCTCATAGTTGCGGTAACAGCGTTTGGATTAGATTTCATGTTTGTTCCGGGCGCAACGCCAAAGAAGCCATTTTCTGGATTTATCGCCCAGAGCCGCCCATCGTCGCCGATGCGCAGCCATGCGATGTCGTCTCCCACTGTCCAGACTTTGTAGCCCTTCTTTGTGTACTGCTCAGGGGGTATTAGCATGGCGAGATTGGTTTTGCCGCATTGCGATGGGAAAGCACCGGCTATGTAGGTCACCTCGCCTTGCGGGTTCTCTATGCCGAGAATGAGCATATGCTCAGCCAACCAGCCCTCGTTTTTGCCTTGGTATGATGCTATGCGCAGCGCAAAACACTTCTTGCCGAGCAGCACGTTGCCGCCATAGCCCGAGTTCATGCTCCAAATGGCATTGTCCTCCGGAAAATGCAGTATGTAGCGCTTCTCTGCGTCCAAATCGCACTTGCAGTGCATGCCCCTCACGAAGTCGTTGGAGTCGCCGAGCATGTCAAAAACAGGCCTGCCGATGCGAGTCATGATGTCCATGCTTAAAACCACGTAGATTGAGTCTGTGATTTCCACGCCGGCCTTGGCAAAAGGAGAGCCAATCGGACCCATAGAAAACGGAATCACGTACATAGTGCGACCCTTCATGCTACTGCGAAAAATGTCGGCAGCCATGGTATAGGCTTGCGCAGGATCCATCCAGTTGTTGTTGGGGCCGGCATCAACTTCTTTCTTGCAGCAGATGAATGTCCTGTCCTCCACGCGTGCAACGTCATCTATTGCCGAGCGGTGGTAATAGCAGCCGGGCAGCTTCTCTTGGTCGAGCTTGATTAGCTCCCCCGTCGAACACGCCTGCTCCCTGAGTCCGTCGAGCTGCTCCTTACTGCCGTCAATCCAAACGATGTTGTCAGGGCTGCATAGTTCTTTCATTTCATCAACAAAATCAAGAACCATTTTGTTTGTAGTCAGTGCCATAATGTAATCCCCCAAAAATGCAAAAATGAGATGGTAGATGTATGTTAGCCCGCTCCCTATAAATCTTAATTCCTAACATCATACTACTATTGGAAAATATTGCAACACGCAAAAAAAATGACTGGCCACAAGGCAAATTATGTTTTGCCAGTTTTTTTGAAGGATGCGGAAAATGATTATTCAAAAGCGAGCGTAGCGGAGGCTGCGCCAAAAAGTTTGGTTTAACGTTTCCTACATAGGCGCCCGCCAATCGTCCGCTTAATTTAAGGGCAAGGGCTCAAAGGGCGTGCTGTAGAATGTTTTTGCAAGCGTCTGCGGAAAGTCATTCAAAAGTGGTGAAACGGGGGACAAATTTATTTACGGCTTATTTGTAAAATTTTTACAAAGTAAACAAAGATTTTCCCAATCCCTGCGCTCTGTGCTGAGATACTGGCTTCTGCGACTATGCGCTTAAATGACGCGAGGGCGCTGAAACAGTTACAAAATTCAACGTAAATTATAATAGAATTGGAATACATGTATAATATGTTGTTGACAAATGACTGCGTTTTTCATTATACTGAGTTCTGGTAGCCCAAGGCTATTAGGGTTTGTTTGTGCCATAGCAGCTCCTATATAATTCCAAGTGTTCATGGGGAGCCCCAAAGCACGCCACGACCTCAGCTGCGCACGAGCGAAGTTCAAAAAATGGCCATATCGGCCACTATGGGAGAAACGCAAGCACAGTGGTACTATCGCCATATTAAGGAAGAGGAGCTTATGAAGAGTAAAGTAAAAACACTTAAAGAGGCCATGGAGATGATTCATGATGGGCAAACGATAATGATATGCGGGTTTACGTTTGCAGGGTCCCCAGTTAAGCTGATTGACGGCTTGGTAGAAAAAGGCGTGAAGGATTTGAATCTTATCTCAAACGACACATGTACGCCTGAATTTGGTATCGGAAAGCTTATTGTTAACAAGCAGATAAAAAAATTAACTGCGTCACACATAGGCCTAAATAAAGAGACGGGACGCCAAATGACAGCCGGCGAGCTGGAAGTCACCCTCGTGCCGCAGGGCACCCTTGCCGAAAGGTTTAGGTCGGCTGGCGCCGGGCTGGGCGGGTTTCTGACACCGACGGGTGTCGGGACAATTGTCGAAGAGGGCAAGCAAAAGATTAATATAAATGGCAAAGACTACTTGCTGGAGCTCCCTCTTAGAGCTGAGGTAGCCCTGATTAAGGCTTGGAAAGCTGACAAGAGCGGCAATCTGACCTACAGACGCGCGGCAAGGCACTTCAATCCATTGATGGCGACCGCTGCTGACTTTGTTATAGTTGAAGCGGAAGAAATCGTTGAAGTCGGCGAGCTTGACCCGGAGATAGTATTCACTCCGGGCATAATGGTCGACATGATAGTTCAGGCATAGGGGGTATTGGGTTATGGATAAACGTGATATGATAGCAAAAAGGATTGCCGGATTCTTTGAGGAAGGCAACTTGGGAAACCTCGGCATAGGCATACCAACGCTGGTAGCAAACCACTTGTCACCTGACAAGAATGTCATGCTGCACTCGGAAAATGGGTTTATAGGCCTTGGGCCGACCCCAAAGCCCGAAGAGGTCGATAAAGACGTTCTGAACGCAGGCGGCCATGAAGTCACCATTTTGCCCGGCGGCAGCTGTTTTGACAGCTCCTTCAGTTTTCTTTTGGCTCGCGGCGGGCATGTCGACATAACAGTTTTGGGAGCCTTGGAGGTTGACGAAAAGGGCGACCTGGCAAATTGGATGATTCCGGGGAAAATGGTTCCTGGCATGGGCGGGGGAATGGATCTTGCCGCAGGTGCAAAGAAGGTCATTATCGCCATGGAGCATACGACAAAGACCGGGGAGCCGAGAATTCTGAAAAAATGCACGCTTCCGCTGACTGCTGTTGGCGTGGTTAAGCACATCGTCACCGAGCTTGGCGTTATGGACGTGACAAAGGAGGGGATAGTTCTCAGGGAGCTCGCTCCGGGCGTCACAGTCGAGGAAATCAAGAAAAAAACCGAAGCCACGCTTATCATCCCTGATAAAGTGGGCGTTATGGCCTGATTGTACAAAAATAGCCAAACCGAGGGGAGCCTGTTCAAGGGGCTCCCTTTGTAAATAAACACAAGCGGTGCGATAACGGGCATAATGCCGTTGTGAATAGTACACAACAAACTTTTACGTTTTGCACATGAATTTCGTGTTGTTGTTTTATATACATTATTTTGTGTTTAATGTATAATTGACCGAAAAATAATCGCCAGAACTAAAACCAGAACTATTAATGTAGGAGGGATCAGATGAGTACGTTCGGATACTCAATGCCAAGTTATTTCCAAAACATGCAGTCCATAGGGGCGCCGGTTGATGATCCTAATGTGGAAAACGAGGCGGAGCTCAAGAAAATCGAAGAGGACATTCAGTCAGAGGTAGAAGCGATTTTAGCGTCAGGGCGCAGTGACGAATCGCTCAACGAATCTGGGCAAATGACAGCGTTGCAGCGCCTTGATATGCTTGTTGACGCCGGGTCGTGGTGCCCGCTCAACAGCCTCTACAACCCCGAGGAAAATCCGGATGGCAGCACCGGCGTGATTACTGGCCTAGGCAAGATTTGCGACAAATGGGCGGTGATTATTGCATCAGACAACAAAAAACTCGCCGGGGCATGGGTGGCAGGCCAAGCCCTGAAGCTGACGCGCGCCACAGACATGGCAAAGCAATTGAACGTGCCACTTGTGTATGTGCTCAACTGCAGCGGCGTCAAGATGGACGAGCAGGAGAAGGTGTACGCAGGGCGCATCACGGGCGGCACGCCTTTTTACCGGCACTCGGAGCTCATGCAGATTGGAATACCGATAATCTGCGGCATCTATGGGACTAACCCGGCCGGTGGCGGATATCATGCGATTAGCCCCACCATCCTGCTAGCTCACGAAAAGGCCAACATGGCGGTCGGAGGCGCCGGCATAGTCAGTGGCATGAACCCCAAGGGCTATGTGGACGACGAAGCTGCTCAGGCGCTGATTGCGGCGACAAGGAACGCCA
>WQSH01000004.1 GCA_009787995.1 Oscillospiraceae bacterium | reverse complement strand
GGGTCCCTTTTCTGCTCGTGCAGAAAAGGGACCAAAAGACACGCCAAGGGGAAACTCAAATTTAAAAATTGCCTTGCGTTGCGCTTGTATATATGTTAGAATATCCCGGAAGTAGACAAAATTTGTGTGAAATACTATGTTTTACAGCATTTCACACCTTGGAAGAAGAAAGGATGATTGCCTATGACAATTTCATCGTGCTTGCCGGACACCTCCCTGAGCGGGATGCAGACGACGATTCAGAACCTCAGGGAACAACCTCAAGCTCCTGCAGCGCTTGGAGACGAGGGTGAAACGGCTCAAGCCACTTCGGGCGTCGGAGCTGCCACCGCTCAAATGGAGGCATCGGTTAGAGTGCATGATATGGCTCTGACCGTAATGGACGAGGCGGCAAACCAGCTGATTCAGTCCATGGCTGCGATAACTGGCGTAGGCCAGAACGTAAACGTGCTGGCATAGCAAAACTTTTGCGCAACACCTAAAAGCTCCCGCACAATAATTTGTGCAGGAGCTTTTGTATAATTGTAATGCGCTGCCATAGCCAGGGCCTACCCCAGCTGCACCAGATTATCGTTTAGCAGTCGCAGTGCATTGCCGCTGCAAATCTTCTCGACCTCTCGCTCTGGAAAAACCTTGGAAAGCTCGTCAATCAAAATCGGCATCCCAGCGCAATCTTTGAATTCAAGCTCACCGGAAAACCCATCAAAATCCGACCCAAATGCGACAGCGTCGATTCCTGCCTTATCAGCTATGTACCTTATATGGCGCACAACACTGTCGGTGTCTGCAGAAACTGAATCTTTTTTTATGAAAGCCGGGACAAAACTGACGCCGCAGACGCCGCCCTTTTCACCAAGGACCCTAAGCTGACGGTCGTTGAGGTTGCGACTCACATCGCAAAGCGCGCGGCTGCACGAATGACTGGCTGCAAAGGGCTTGCGGGAATATCTCGCCACATCGTTAAAGCCGCCTTCTGAAAGGTGAGAAACATCAATGACGATGCCAAGCTCGTTCATATACGAAACTGCCTCTATGCCAAAAGGCTTGAGTCCCAGCTTCATTGCGTCAGCATCGGCGCTTTGGGGGAAGCCAAAACAGTTCTCGTAGTTCCAGGTTAACGTAATAAGCCTTACGCCCAATTTATAAAGGTCTTTTAGCCTCTCTAGCTTACCACCTACGATAACCCCATCCTCGAGAGTCAATAATGCAGACATTTTTCCATCCTCTGCATTTTTTGCTATATCACCGGCACTGAGCACCGGAGCAACGATGTCCCTGTTTTCTTCCATCGCAGCATTATACACCTCAAGGCAGGCATGGAAGTAATACTCGGGTGCCGCTTGGACCCCATGCTTTTTGGCAACGTCATTTGTCGGTATGAAAATGGCCATGCACTGAAGCATTAGCCCGGCATCTTTCGAGCGGGACAAGTCGAATTGCTGATTATTGTCGCGAAGTAAAACCCCATCGAGGAAACAGTTCATCAAAGTATCGCAATGCAAATCAATATAACGCATAACAAACTCCTTGCAGCTTTAGTAATATATAGATTATATGGTGGCGGAAAGTATGAATAAAATTGTACTCCTTGCGATTAATGCAAAATACGTCCATTCATCGTTGTCCGTCTGGGTTATCGCCGCAGGCATTGCAAAGTATGCCAAAATGCCGCACGAGGTGGAAATAATTGAAGCGACAATACACCAGTCCAATTCAGAGATTGCCGGGCTGGTCGCCGCCCACGCCCCAGACGTGATAGGTATATCTGCATATATATGGAACGCAACAAAGCTCCCGGAAACACTTAAACTCTTACGCAACTTACTGCCTGAAGCAACAATCGTGCTTGGCGGTCCCGAAGCGTCACACAATAAGTATTATTGGCTTAAGCATGGCGCAGACCGCATACTGTCCGGCGAAGGCGAGCATGAGTTCCCCGCATTCCTTAACAAGGCTGACCTCCAAGAGAACCGCCCCCCTGTCTGCGTCAATCCCTATACGGAGGCTTATCTTGAAGCTCTTGATGGTCGGCTCGCCTACATCGAGACTTCGCGCGGGTGCCCATTTAAATGCACCTTTTGCTTGTCCGCAGGGAGCGCTGTGCACTACTTCCCAATTGATACCGTCAAAGAACAGCTGAGCAAGCTTGCTCAGTCAGGGGCGCGCACAGTAAAGCTTGTTGACAGGACATTTAACTGCAATGCGAGCCGGGCCTACGAGCTATTTGAGTACATAATCGGGCTGGATACGAAAAACTGCTTCCACTTTGAAGTAGCTGCCGACCTGTTCGACGCTCGCTCGCTGGCGCTTTTACAGACAGCGCCCCCCGGTCGAATACAGCTTGAGGCGGGTTTGCAGAGCTTCTTCGAGCCTGCACTAAGGGCATCCACAAGGCTTATGGATCTCGACAGGGCAGAACGCAATATCCTTGCGCTGCTCAGCTGTGGGAACATTCATATCCATGTAGACCTTATCGCCGGGCTGCCTTATGAAACCTTGGGCGATTTTAAAGACAGCTTCGACCGCACTTATTCATTGCGAGCCCATACATTGCAACTGGGCTTCCTAAAACTATTGCATGGAAGTGCGCTTCGAAAACAGGCTCCACAGCTGGGCATTGATTTTATGAGAGAAGCTCCTTATGAAATAACAAGCTCACCGTGGCTCACTCCGGACGATATCTTAACGCTCAAAGCAACTGAAAATGCGATTCAGCATACATGCAATAAATCGCGCTTTTTGACCACGCTAGAATATGTCCTGGCCACCTCCGGCCTTAGACCCTTCGCTTTGTTTAAAACAATCGGCTCCGCCGCCCCAAACCACGGAACAGACCTTACTGCATACGCAGAGCAGCTCTTAGAATGCTTCGCCAAGCTTCCCGGCATAGATGAGACCATTCTCATTGACCACATGGTGTATGACTGGCTCTGCATGGTAAAAGGCCAAAACATGCCCAAGCGTTTGAAGAATTTTGGCAATCAGCGCGACAGCACAGCCATTGAATTTGCCGAAAAGCGTCTCGGTCGGAAGATTCGTCGCGATGAGGCCGCAGTTTTGTCTACAGGCGCATATCTCTACGTTGACAGTGAAGACCGCAGCCGGGTGACAAGCCTGTACAAGGTGCACGTGGCAAACCTCTAATTTTCAATTAACTCCCTATACATTGCAGGAGCGTCGGCTTTTGTCGCATGCTCTGAGACGTTCTGCACCTCGACCTTGAGGTTTTTCTGGCCGAAGCGCATTTCGAGTATGTCTCCAACCTTAACCGAGTACGAAGCCTTTGCAGGCCTCCCATTGACGCTGATTCGCTCGCTGTCGCAAGCTTCATTTGCCACGGTTCGCCGCTTTATCAGACGCGACACCTTCAAAAACTTATCCAGACGCATTTGCTTACACTCCCCCTAGCAAAGGACGGCCTCTGCGCTTGCAAAAAGCACAAAAACCGCCTCAATCACTGAACTAACTACATGTTACTTCGCAACGGCATCCTTAAGAGCCTTGCCAGCCTTGAATTGCGGAGTTCTTGTCGCAGGGATGTTGATTGGTTCCTTCGTCTTAGGATTGCGGCCAATACGAGCGGCGCGATCCTTGACATCGAATATTCCAAACCCAACGAGCTGGACTTTGTCGCCACTGACCAGTGCTTCCGTAATTGCGTCAGTTGTTGCGGTCAAGGCTTTTTCACTATCCTTTTTTGATAATCCAGAATTTGCCGCAATTTCGTTTATGAGTTCTGTTTTGTTCATTGGTATCCGTCCTCCTGAAATTAACATTCATTGTTATATATTAAAGAAGCATTTTTAAATTAGCTGCTCCTCTAATTTCGCTTGCTGATAGAGCTCTTCCATTTCGTCTAGCCGCATATCCTTCAAGTTGCGGCCCTGCTTTAGCGCCATCTTTTCAATTTTCGAAAAGCGCACAGCGAACTTCTCACTGGAACGCTCGAGTGCACGCTCAGGGTCAACATTAAAAAAGCGCGCAACGTTGACTGCTGAAAAAAGCAAATCCCCTAGCTCTTCTTCAATGCCGCAGTCCGACTCGATAGCATTTTCCAGCTCCTGCACTTCTGATCGCAAAGCCCCAAAAGCTCCACTATAATCCGGCCAATCAAACCCTGCCTTGGAGGCTTTCTTTTGAATTTTTTCAGCCCTCCATAGCTCCGGCAGGCTACTTGCCACGGAGCGCATTTCATCGGACACGGAGTCGTACTGCTTTTCCTCACGCTTAACGTCTTCCCAAAAAGCCAGCGACTCACTTCCGCTCTCTGCCCTAGCGCTGCCAAACACATGTGGGTGGCGGCGCAGCAGCTTCCTACATGTAGAATCCGCAATGTCGTCTAAATCAAAACGCCCTGACGACTGCGCAATATCTGCATGGAAAACAACCTGCAACAAAACATCGCCCAATTCTTCGACTAAATGTTCCTCATTCCCATTGTCAATAGCCTCAACAGCTTCGTAAGCCTCTTCGAGCAAGTTGCGCCGGATGCTTTCGTGAGTTTGCTCAGCGTCCCATGGACAACCACCAGGCCCCCGCAGCAAACTTATAAGTTTTCTAAGGTCTGAAACATCATACTTGAGTTTGTTTTCAAAATCTACCATACTTCTTCTCTTTCTGCAAGACATTTTTTCAAAAAATTGCTGAAAATACATGTAAATTCAAAGTTTTTGCTAATATTTTGCGGCTTGCTCCTCGTTTATAATTAAGAATTCGAAGCTCTGAATCCGGAGCAAAATACGCAAATAAATAATTCGTGACTACTCAGGAAGTATACTAAAAACCGCATTTTAACGCTTCATTAAATCTTATGCGTGGGCTGTGTTCGAATCTTCAATATCCTAGCGAGCTTCTCTCCCCTTGGCACCAATTTCATATCGTCCATAGTGACCGTGCGCGAAACTACTATGAGAACCCCATATACAGACATGCTGGCGATTATAGAGACCACAAGAAAAATCACCACGGCAACCCTGCCGGTCCCGATTGTTGAGCTACCAACCCAAAAGAGAGCCTGATAAATCACAAATGCCGCCCCCCCCATGACCGCCGAGCACAGCATCGGCCTTATGAAGACCTTGCCGAACTTAGGCTTACCCTTGACTCTCGCATTGATAAATGCGATATTCAGGATTGAGATTACTATAAAGCAGGCCAAAGTGCCTATAGGCGAAGCGATCACTCCGAAGTTGGGGTTTCCCGACAGGAGGTAAGCGATGAGAATCCTGATGGCTGCCCCGGCAGGAAAAGTGATTAGTGCGACACGCTCAAACCCATTTGCTTGAAGAATCGCCGTTGTGATATATTGGAGACAGGCAAAAAAAGAAGCTGCGCCCAGAACAGTCAAAATCGTCGTAGCGAGCGGCAAATCGTATCCATACAGAGCCATCAATATGGGCCCGGCAAGAACCATAAGCCCTGCTGATGCCGGCATTGCTATAAGGTTGACCAGCTTTAGCGACGATTGCATTATCATGCGCGCTTCGCCCTTATCCCCCCTCGTTATTGCAGCGACGATTGCAGGGATTATGCTGACCGAGACAGGCACTGCAAGTGCGGGCGGCAGGTTGTATATAGCGAGCCCCAATGCGTAAATGCCAAACTGTGCACTGGCTTCGAGCTCGGTGTATCCGAGCGCCGACTGCAGTCGCCCAAGGACTATCCGATTGTCAATAACTACCATAATCGACATAAACGCAAAGCTGAGCGTGATAGGCACGCTCACTTTCATGACTCTCCCAAAAATACTCAAGGCTCCGTGGGTTGCCGGCAATGTGCCTTTGGTCGCATCACCCCCCCTGTCGAGCTTTCGCTTGTGCCATATCAGCATAGGGACGCTGAGCCCCAAGCCTATTGTAACCCCGGTTATCGCTCCGGCAGACACGATATGCGTTTCGTAGTTCATGCTCACAAGCCAAAGCGCAGCTGAAATGCCGAATATGGTCTTGCATAAAACCTCAATAATTTGTGACATAGCCGTTGGAATCATGTTCTCATGGCCTTGCGCATACCCCCTGTATACGGCCACTATGCAGGCAAAGAACACGGCAGGGGATAATATTCGGATGCCGGGCGCAGCAAGGGAGTTGTTCATCAGAATCGCAAAATCCTCGGCAAAAAAGAACATCGCTAGCATAGCCACAAGCCCAATAATTATAAAGGAGGGCAAAGAAACTGCAAAATACCGCTTAACCAGCCTTGTGTTGCCGCTTGCATTAGCTGAGGAAATCATGCGGGACAAGGCGGCGGGTATTCCGGCTGTCGAAATCGTCAGGATTAGGGTAAAAACATTGTAAGTGACCTGAAAAGTGCCTCTGCCGGCAGCGTCCATTATACTAAACAAAGGGATTTTGTAAATGACCCCAATGATTTTCACAAACACAGAAGTCGCAGCCAAAATCGCTGCGCCCCTTAGATAACTCTGGTTTCTGCCATCCTGCAACACTACACCCCATTTTCACGAATCGCCCCATTGTACACCCGCTGGCGGAGAAAATCAATCCCCGATGAATATTCGTCTTGACACTTGTTTACATAACTAATGTGGAAAAACATGTGGACAATGTGCAAAAAGCCTGAGAAATAGGTAAATTTGTCTCGATCGCCCACTTTACATTGCTCTTATCGCCGGAAGTAAATATTCACAAGGCGGTGAATAGAATGACAAAATGCAACAAAACTTTACAATTTTTTAACCTGGCCTTCATCGTTAATATACTATTTGAGTGTAGAATTACAGAAAAATAACATGTAGGAGGATGTTCAAAATGCACAATGATAATAACAGTGAATTTGACAGATACAGCCTGAAAGGGCCGGAGGATGAGCCGCAATCTCGGATGCCTGCGCCAGTCACCCCGTCGGCAGTGCCAAAGCGTGAGCGGCGCAGGGGAAATGTGCGGCTTGCTTTGCTTTTTGCGCTATGCCTGATTTTTGCATCCGCAGCCGGATTTGCCGGAGGATTTATCGCAAGCACCATAAATTTCGGCACTTCTATATATTCTGCATATGAGGCTCTGCCAATCAGGAGGCAGGCTCTTCCCAGCGGCAATAACTCTTCAATATACGAAACTCTGCAGGAAACGCCGGATGTCATATTAACTGAGGCCGAACCTGGCACCAGCTCCCTGCCAACAATTGAAAGAAGCCCGGCTGGGCGGCAAATGACTAAAGCGGAGGTTTCCGCAACAGTAAGGAATTCCGTTGTTGAAATACAAACCGAAAGGGTGACAGCCGGCCTATGGGGCTCGGAGCGGGTCACAGCAGGCTCCGGCAGCGGCGTCATAATTAGCGCCGATGGGCTAATAATAACCAATAGCCATGTAATTAGCGAGACTGCGAGCATCTCTGTAAGGCTCGCAGACGGAAGAGTTTTTGATGCAGAGCTCGTCGGGGAGGACCCCGGTTCGGATACTGCAGTGATTAAGATTGAGGCTACAGGGCTGTCACCGGTTGTTTTTGGAGATTCTGATGCACTTGTGGTCGGAGAGTCCGCCCTTGCTGTGGGCAACCCGCTGGGTCAGCTCGGCGGAACTGTCACAAGCGGGATAATTTCCGCTCTGGATCGCGACATAGTGATTAGGGGGGAGATAATGACTGTATTGCAGACCGATGCAGCCGTCAACCCGGGCAACTCCGGCGGCGGCTTGTTCAATTTGTTTGGTGAGCTGATTGGGATAGTAGTGGCCAGGTCAGGCGGCGGCAACCTTGGCGGCGCCAACATTGAAGGTTTGGGTTTCGCAATTCCGGCCAATACGGCTAAGCTGGTGACAAACGACCTGCTGACATATGGGTATGTCAGGGGCAGAGCTGATGCTGGCTTGGAACTTGTAGATATCCAAACTGCACAGCTGGCACGCCGCCATGGGGTCAGCCAGTTTGGTTTGTATATACTGGATTCGGAATATGAAGGCCTCTTGCGTGGGGACAGGATTGTTGCCATAAGCGGCAGAGGCATAACAGGCCAGTTGGGCTTCAACGCAGCGCTGCGAAACAGGAATATAGGCGATACAATCAGCATAACCGTGATGCGCGCAGGGCAGGAGGTGACGGTGTCTCTCACATTGACGGAATGGTCGCCCATTTAGGGTCTTTCCAGTTTTTCACATGACGCATTTTAACATACCGAGACAACCCGGCGGAGATTCCTCCGCCGGGTTGTTTTCGCTTTTTTCCTATCTAATTACCCTTACCGTTACGGTTATGCTCTGCCCATCTACCGTTGCGGTTATCGTCGTTGACCCCGCCCTTCTGGCCGTTACCAGACCATCGCCGGAGACTGTGGCTACATTTCGATTTCTGATTGTGTATGAAACAGTTTGGTTGGTCGCATTCGCTGGACCCACAGTCGGCACTAGCTGGTGCGTCTCCCCTACCCGCAGCTCTATGCTTGTCGTATTCATAGAAAACGTAGTTACGGGAACTCTGACATTTACGGTGATGGACGCTGACCTGCCTCCGCTGTCGCTTATTGCTGTTATTACTGCGCTGCCCGACGACACGGCAATTACCCTGCCATATGGATCGACCCTTGCGACTGCCGAATTGTTTGAGACCCATGTTATGCCCCTAAATGTCGCATTAGCGGGCCTGAGCGCCACTGCTAGCTCATGCACATCCCCAGCAGCCAGGTCAAGCGTCCGGCCCCGGTTTACTGTCACCCGTTGAACGGATCTCCTGTCATTTTCTACGGTGACCGTGCTCTCGCTGAATATTTCGCCGCTGGCGTCTTGGGCCCTTATTGTAACCGTTCCGGCGCTCACGCCTGTGACTACACCGTTTTGGGCTACGGTTGCTATGCTGGTGTCTGACGAGCTCCACCCAATTAGCCCTCTGTCGGCATCAAAAGCGGTGATGAACGGCTCCAGCCTCATCGTCCTGCCAATCCCGACGCTTGCCGTTGAGCGCAAGACAATTGAGGTAAGTACTGCCGGAGGCGCAGGGGGGGCTTCGGGCTCTGGTGTTGGTTCTGGTTCAGGCTCGGGCGAAGGGGTTGGCGTCTCTGCGGGAGGCGGCTCTTCGGTGGGCGGCTCGGGCGCTGGCGCACTGTCGCCTGCCGGAAGTATCTCAATCGGGACATTCACACTTCTTCTACCATCCTCTGACCTGACCCTCACATTGACCCTGCCTGACCTGCGCGGATTGGCGACACCTTCATCATCGATGGTCAGCATAGCTTGGTTTGCACTTTCGAAGGTGGCCGTGTCAAGGTCTATGCCAGCCGAAAGCGCAGCCTCGGCTATGGCTGCCATCATGGGGAACACTTCAGCGGACTGCTCCGTTATTCCTACCGTTAGGGTGGCGGCGCCTCCCGGTATGGTGGCAGAAAGCCCTCCTGCAATGGCGGATATGTTCACTTGTATAAAGATTGGCCCTTGGGCAGTCGCCACAACTATAGTTACCTGACCCACCTCAGCACTTGCCGCTATGCGATAAACCATGCTGCTCGGGCTTGCTGCACCCGCTGGAGGAAAAATCATTGATGTAGGTTGCGGCGCCATCCAGCTAAACGAGGCGGCGTTAAGAGCTGCTTGTGTTCCACCTAGCTCAATCACGCGATTAACAACCGCAGTATGCGTTGCCAAATTAACGGAACTGCCGACAACATTCTGTAGATAAACAGGAATAGGGAGATTTTGAGGATCTGGATTGACCGTCATGTGCCAAAGAGGCGGCGCCACTCCGCGAGCACCAGGGGCACCCAAGACAAATTCCCTTACAGGCGGAAGAGCAACCCCACCCAATATCTGGCTATCATTCATAAATCCACGGTTTGTTGTAAACCTTACTGTGGCAGAAAACGCCATTGCCGGAATTGGTGTTCCTGCATCTACCATCGCAGCAATATCCGGCATAGCCATGCCCCAACGTCTGCCGAACAAACCTCCGGCGGGATCCGGAGCGTCTCCTGACAGATCCCAGCCATTGTTAATCTGAGTAAATGCTGCCAATGAATTTGGCTGACCTGCCCATTGCCCCAAAGAAGTGACTGTGCCAATAAGGTTTCCAGCACTTTCAGGCGGAAACACCAAAGGCAAAGGAACTGTGAAAAACTCAAAGGTGCCAGGGAACGTATAGTTTACAATCCAATCCGCCTCTTCGCCCGGTGGTGGGGTCATTCCCCTTAGAGCGGTATAGGCGCTAACGTTAAATGTATCGCCAAATGGGCCTGTCTCTGGCACTATCGTTGGCGGTTGAGGTTGCGTCCATACATAAAATACGTTGAACCCCATCACGTCGGCGGTTTTAGCGACCACCGGGATGTTTATTGGGTTCCAGCTGACGCTGGTTGTCAGCTGCCTGCCATTTACATCGGCGACAAACTGCGTGCCCGCCATAATCTCATCCATATCAAAGGCACTCCAAGGCAAATCCAGCGCACCTGTTTCTATAGGCGCATTCCTAAGCCTAAATCCTGACAAGTAGACGTCTATATCCGGATTAAACTCGAAACTGGTGTTAGTCGCCACAAACATCGGAAAATCACTGGGTGCTGGCAAGGCGTTTGTCCTGCCGAACCACCTGCCGCGCATGTCCCCTCCCGGAATTGCAGCTTCCCAGCTTGCGGGCAAATCAATCAAGGGCGTGACCACCATACGGAAGAGCCCTCCGTCTGGGTCATCGTATGCATAAGCGCCTTGGCCGTCAGGTCGGTAGTTTGTATTCAGCGGTGATGCCTGTGACGCTGTAAAACCCGCAATCAACCTTCCAACAGCACCAGCGGTATGGTCATGCCAAATGGCATCTCCGGCGTGCTGATACCGAATACTTTCATCAAAGGCGCCCATGTCGCGGCGCGGATTTGTGAAGTACGGATCCCAACGCATCTGACGCTGAACACCGTCAATGGGATGCTCAAGTGCGTACATATCCAGCTCCTGCGCATCTTCCATATGCAAAATCCGCGCATTCCATCCGGTTGCACCAAACTCGGTATCTATGACGTTGGCTATATTGTTTGTCTGCAACTGGCGCCGAACACCAGCGTGATTGAAGTAGAACTCCATATTTTCCGGCCCGCGCGGGGCAGATATGACCGCCTTGCTATCAACGGGGGCTCCGCCCAACGTCAAGATTATGTTTGCCCTTCCAGCCCCGATTGCCCTAAGTCTCGGGGGTGAAAATCGGTCTGTAGTAACGACATTTGTCCATCTACCGGGGCTGCCTTCGGGTACCGCCGTATTTTCGAGTTCTGCAATACCTGCAGGCTGAACTGTCCATGCCAGGGTTTCCCCCGCCGCTGGGGGGAAAATATTCCCTTGACTATCAGGCAATGAAGACAGACCCAATTGCTGCGTGCCAAACTGCACGCCGTCTATCTCCATGATTGCCTGCGGCACATTTATGTCAAAAGCCCTATCCGTGCGCACTGTTACCAAAACTTGTCGCGTATCCAGCACTGCCGTCGGCCCCTCTCTTAGCTGGACAGTGACGGTGACCTGATTGTTCGGGTAAGGGGGAACAAAACCCAGTGCCTGCGCAGTTACAGTCCAGTTCTCACCCGAGCCCGTGACGTTAGCTACTGTATTTGGAAATGGCGGGGGAACCTCTACGTGAAACCACCTGTTGCCCGTAAGGTCCTCTGCGGGGATAATCTGCAGATTCGCACTCATGCCGGGCAGGAGCACCATTTCCGGGTATGGGTATACGAAAAAGTCGTTTTCATCTTGAGCCACAAACACATTTACAGTATCCGAAAGCCCACCTGATGCTGCCGTTACCACTGCCGGTGTATTACTTCGCACCATACCAGTCACGATACCGTTATTATGTACAAGAATCGGAGCCGCACCCACATTCGGGATAGAGGCCGACCAATTCAGCGTCGCTTCTGGAGGTGCGAAACTGAGGAACTCCGGCTGGCTGAGATTGATCGTACTTCCGACAAATACAACTACGGAGTCATTGACAAAGCTCAAGGACGTCGCAGGAACAGTGGGGGCTACGGTAAATGTCATCTGTGCTGTGCGCGGCTGCCCCGTGCCTGAGCCAGTGTGGAACGACAAAACCTCACTGCTTTGACCACCGGGGCCGGCGCCGGTGCCGGTGAATATGAATTGGTGGGGATTCGCACCGGGCGTCAATACGCCCGTGGCGCCCACCCAAGGACTGGGTGCAGAGCCAGCACCTGGCCAAAGGTCAACGCCCGCACCAGCCCACCTAAAGGTGAGACGCCCATCGCTCAGCAGCTCTCCGACCTGCACAGGTGTCAGGACTGCACCTCCAACCAAGGTTACACCCACGGTGATTGTCCTTGTCCCATTTACTGGAACTGGAATATTCGTAAGCGGGGAAGGAGGCGCAACTGAAAGCTGGATGCTCAGTATATCGAGTGCAGGAACTATTTGGAAGGTTGCCGCTGCATTAAGCGGAGCTCCTGTAGCCGGCCTTAGCGTAAAGGTCAGGGTGTCAGCCAAATTCTGATTGTGGGCAGCGGCTACTGTAGCTGTGAATCTGAACTCGTTAGTATCGCCGAGCCTTTCAATTCTTCCTACATTCCCCTGCTGCGCACCTATGGCAGTCGCAGACCACCTGAAGGTGATAACGCCTTGGTCAATCAGCCTCGCAACTTGCGCGGGTGTCAGATATGTGCCATCCCTAAGCAGGACATTCACTGTGAGGTCTCTTGTTTGCCCATATGCAACCCTAACCGGGGTGCCGGGCGGGGTGATAATTAGGCTGATGCTCTGCACGTCCATATCCTCTATGTCTGGCTCGCCCGGCTCTTGATGCTCCGGATCGCCCAAGAATCTGCGGATGGCATCTATCACCTCTTGTATGCGCCGATACTGCCTGAGGTTCCACAAGTACTGCGCCATTGCCAGCCTCTGCGCTGCAGTAAATCCCCTGAAGGGGTCAGCCCCAGTTTGAAGCTCAAGTATGGCCGCATTTTGCGCTGCTGTGATTAACGTAAGCAACGCCTCGGGGGTCTCGCTATCGTTTATTTGCGCCAGCAACGAGGTCTCTTGATTAAGTCGCTGCTGCACTTCCCTGTCAAAAGCCGCCCTTACGGCTGCGGGGGTCGCAAAACGGTTGCCGCGTGCAGCCAACACCGCCGCAGCCACCCTAAGCCTGCCTTCTGTGGACAATGATGCCCACTGGCTGTTTGGCGAGGTATCTATACCCAATTCCTCCGCAAACACTGGGTCATCAAGTATGCTCTTGACTTCATCACGGTTCACGGCGCGGTTTATGGCATCCAAAGCGCGGTACTCGCCACTCGGAATGCCTAGCGGGTTATCAGACGCCAGTATGCGCCTCGTTGCCTCTGCCCCGCGGTAGGGCTGAACGCCGGGCGAAATGCTGTGCATTATCCTATCATCGAAATCCCTCTGCAAAGCCTGCCTCTGCGCTGCATTTAACGCTGCCAGCTGCATTGTCGTGCTCGTAAACATGAGGTAGTCGGTTACTTGGCCGCCCCAGTTTATGTACATGCGCTCCCTGAGCACTCCGGTCTCCGTGCCCGGAGTGCGGAACACTGGCAAATAGATGAGCAAGCCCTGTCTTCCATCACGCGTCGTCAGCGGTTGTGCCGGCAAGGTTATAGGCGCTCCGTCAACATATGTGTACGTGATTGTCGCCGATGTACCAGCACCTGCCGGAGCAGGTATAAAGAAGCCTACCCAATAGCCCCACCGCTGGCCGCGTTGGGTCAGGGGCACACGGTTTCCTGCGGCTTGCGTCACATGAACCTCCGAGGCCGTGCCGCCCGCCACCATTCTAAGGCTGAGCGGAGACTGATCAAAAGGCGCGCGGTCTGCCGTGTCTCTGAGTAGCTGGACGTGCATTGCGCTGTTTGTGACCCTGTCGATACCGTTGGTGTTCTGTGGGTCGGTGCCTGTCATAAAAACTCCATTTATAGTCGCCGTGACATTGGCTACGAGGGTCAGGTTCTCTATTGTTATCGGCGTTTCTTCACTGCCTATAACGGCACCTGAGCTGGTGATTAGAGCATTTCGGATAACACCTTCACCAGTGATGACAATATTTGGCGCTGATATCGTGAGGTGCCCTATGGAAGTGCCCTCTGCCATATATAGCTCCGCACCATGCCCTGCGCCAAAGCGGACATTGGTGGCATGCCCGGAATTTAGCCTAACATCTACACCGGGGCCGTCGATATTCAAGTCGAGAAGGTCCACTCCGGTCAAGTTGACTACGGACCCTCTTCGCGCTTCCTCAAGGATAGTGACTTCTTCAACGCCGCTGCCTGAGAGGGTGAACCCAGATATTGCCTCAAGGAGCGGGACTCTTGAGTTATTCGTAATCGAGATATGAGTGTCTTGGGCAAAGCTGGCAACGAAAATGCCCCCCGTTACGGTCGTATTTGACAGTGTGACATTGTCGCCTGCGCGCACTACCAGCCGCCCGTTTATTGTCGTGTCTGCAATTACGACATTGCCGTTGCCTACACCATCTCCAATGACAACGTCGCCATCTATGATTGAGTTGCGGATGTCGGTATCCGGAGAGCGGGTTAGCAGCGTACCTTGGAGGTATACGTTGTTAAACCCAATCTCAGGCCTGTAGACATCTGCAAAAATCTGATATAGCATCCTGACTGCTTGTGCGCGCGTCATGAACGCATTCGGGCGGAAGGTGCCATCTTCAAAGCCTCTGAGCTGGTCTCTTGCGACAAGCGCCGCAACAGGAGACCTTGCGTACCCGGCTATAAATGAGGCATCGCTAAAGCGGGTAAGCGTCCACTCAGGTTCTACAGATAGCCCTAGAGACCTGGCGACAAGGGTTGCTGCATCTTGACGCAGCAGAGTGCCGGGAGGATCCATTGTTCCATCCGGCCTGCCTTGGGCTATGCCCATACTGTTCGCTGCCGCAACGATTTCGAGCAGATGCTCGGGCAAGTACACAACATCGGTAAACCCTGACACATCGGCTTGATGCGTTGCGCCCAAAGTCCTGACCACCAGTGAGAAAAATTCCAGCCTCGTTATGTGCTCTCCTGGCATGAAGCGGTTACCAGCAAATACTGCAGGGTCAATAAACCCGAGGCTGTTCCACCGGTTTATAGACCCGGCGGCCCAGTGCCCACTGACATCAGTAAACCCCGAGCCTGCTGCAAGGATTTCGGTATTCAATGACGATACGCGAACATCGTCATCAGGGCTCGATGCGCCCGCCACTGGAATCGCAACCTGCGGGGCAATACCCAGCAAAATGACGAAAATCAATAGCATTGACAAAACTTTCTTTAATACTTTCATAAGGGCCCTCCTAAAAAAAACGTGCGTAGACGGTCTTGTTAAATTAAGAATTCTAAATATTTGAATTCGGAATTTTTTGCCTACCATTATTGGTATCGCAACCTTTGAAGCTATACTTTAGCAGAAATAAGCGAATATTGCAAGACTAAGAGCGTTGACGTACACATTATATATATGATAATATTCAGTGGATAGGGCGTTAGGTGCTAGGAATTTGGATGCCGCTCAGCAAGGCGTAGCATGTTTCACTTTATTTTGGGGGTTGATTGTGTATGAAAAGAAGGATACTCGGCGCTGTTTTAACTTTCGCCATTGTTGTGCCGCTCGTCGCTTTGTTAGTCCCGGCCGCACAGGTACAAGCGACGCCGCTGAGCCCTGCGACTTTTGTCCCTGTGACAAACATTACGGACGTTCCTTCCCGCATGTTCGTTGGCAGGCAGCTACAGCTCCGTGGGACAGTCAATCCCACAAACGCTACCGGCGGGGATATACAATGGTCTTTTACACCGGGTACGGAAAATACAACTGGCGCTTTTTTTGACGATACGCATACAATCTTAATAGCCCAGAGCCCAGGCTTGGTTCGCATAAGGGCGACCATCCCAAATGGGAGAGCGAACATAACGCTCCTTGGCCCCAGCCTCGAGCCTTTCGTACAGGACTTTTCAATATGGGTGTCTCACTACGTCTCGCACTCCCTTGCGGTGCGCGCTGAACCGGGCGGGTTCGTCGCAGGCGGCGGACAATTCCCATCAGGCGAATCTGTGAGCATTTTTGCCATGCCCCATCGAGACTTTATTTTCGCCGGCTGGCATTCAGGAGACGGCGCAAGAATCGCCAATCCTGAACATCCCGCAACGACTGTCACTATGCCGGGAAATGACGCAACAGTGACCGCATTCTTCACCTTCGTGGGGGGCAGCGGCGGTAGTGCCAGTGCGCCACCCGCCCCGCAGGCGGCGACTGTTTCGAGGCATCCCTGGCTAACGTCAATTCCGCTGCATACTGCACAAGCTAGGGCTGCGGAGGCGTTTAGCGATATAGACGCAGCCAATTGGTTTTCGGGGTATGCGGGCGCTGCGCTGAATAGGGGCTGGATTAGCGCATCCCCTACCGCTCAAGTGCGCTTTAGGCCAAGTGATTCGGTAACGCTCGCCGAGCTTGCCGTCGCCTTGCACCGCATGGCAGGCAGCCCAACTGCACTTGGCCCAGATCGCGAAGTCCTTCAGGGACAAGCCGCAGCTATCGAGTGGCTGAGGGCGAGCGGGATTTTGACTACAGACATACAGATTGCCCCAAGCAATGCGATGCCGCGACAGGATGTTGCGCTGGTATTTGACAGGCTTGCAGTTTACATGCGTTGGAGTTACTCCTTTGTCAGAGCTACCCCGAATTTTGCAGATGACAGGGAAATCAGCCAGTCTGCACAAAGGGCTGTAACCAACCTGTTTAGGGCGCATATTATCGGCACGCGAGAAAATAACCACTTTGCCCCGCGCGCAGAAATGACCCGCGCAGAATTTGTGGCGGTACTTGTCAGATTTGCTGGGCATATGGACATGTGAGTGAACAGTGGTACGGTTTTTCGCTGCGAAATCGGACATCTCCGATACAATGATTAAATTGAGCGCACAGGATGCCTCACATATTCGCTCGCTGCGCCTACGCCCATCTGAGCTCTTCATAGTTTGCGATGGCGAAGGCCTAGACTATATTTGCAGGCTCGCTGCAACTAGGGCTCAGGAGACTGGGGATGTTTTTGCCGAAATTTTGGAGGCCGGGTCTTCGCTGGGAGAGCCTTCGGTCAGGTGCAGTGTCTTTATTGCTTTTGCTAAAGGCGACAGGCTTGATTATGCTGTACAGAAGTCGGTTGAACTGGGTGCGCATGATATTAAATTATTCCCTTCGGAGCGGTGTGTTTCCGTTCCGGGCGATATCTCAAAAAAAACGGATAGGCTCCAAAAAATTGCAATGGAAACAGCCAAGCAATGCGGCAGGGGCATTGTGCCGGAGATTACCGCATTGGACTCTTTTAAATCAGCCGTTGGCTTAGCGGTTTTGGCCGACTTGCCTTTGTTCTTTTATGAATGCGAAAAAAAACTTGGCTTAGGGGCCGCACTGGATCAGCGCACAGCTTATTCTACCGTTTCTATATTTACTGGACCCGAGGGTGGCTTTGAGCCGCATGAGGCAGAATTTGCCCAAGCAGAGGGGATGCTTGCCGTTTCGCTAGGCTCACGAATTTTGAGATGCGAAACCGCCCCGGTCGCAGTGCTTGCAGCCATAATGCTGCATTCAGGTAATTTGGCGTAGCCATTCTTTCGCAAACCTTTGTTGAATTACGCGTGAATATTTGCTATACTGATAGAAATTTTTTCATGAGGACACAAGATTGAAGACATTAATGATAGTCGATGATTCCAAATTTATGCGCAGAATGATGAGAGAGATAGCAGCCAGAAATGGGTTCACAGTGGTCGCAGAGGCAGAAAATGGCAGAGTTGCCATAAGTAAATATGATGAATTGAAGCCGGATATAGTCACAATGGACGTTACAATGAGTGAAATGAACGGCCTTGAAGCTTTGGCGGCAATTTTGGAAAAGCACCCGGATGCGAAGATTGTCATGGTCAGCTCCATGAGCCAAGAGATAATCGTCCGCGAGGCAATCGTCTTGGGCGCAAGGGGATTCATAGTCAAGCCCTACGAGGAAAAACAAGTCATTACTGCTTTTTTAAAGATTTTGAGTTAGGGGGTGCGTTAAGCTGGCGCAAAAACAGCAGGCGGTGCGCCTAAACAAAGTGCTGTCCAGGGTGGAAGTTTCCGCAGACCGCGGCCTAACACGCGAACAGGCAAGCCAGCGGTTGGAGAACGGCTACGGAAATATAAAGCCCGACTCGGCTGAGAAAACCGTCGGGCAGATTTTCAAAGACAATGTGTTTACATATTTAAATCTCGTACTGACGTTGCTGGCTGTTTGCGTGGCTCTCGTTGGGTCTTACAGGGATATGGCCTTTATATCGGTAGTCGTTATCAACACAGTGATTGGCATAATTCAGGAGTTGCGCTCAAAGAGGGCGCTTAGCAAATTGTCTTTCCTGTCGGCTCCTAACGCTCAAGTCATACGCGATGGCGAAACATTGACCATACCGACTGACGAGACGGTGCTGGATGATGTTGCGCTCTTTTCGGTGGGGCAGCAGATTTATGCCGATGCTATTGTAATCGGCGGGCAGTGCAACGTGAACGAGTCCCTTGTCACAGGTGAGTCTGACGAAATCGTAAAGTTGCCGGGGGACACTCTGCTTTCCGGGAGTTTTATAGTGTCTGGCGAGTGTGCCGCCCGGCTGGATAAGGTCGGGCGCGATTCTTTTGTTGCGCAGCTCTCCGCAGAGGCAAAGAAATCTAGCGGAAACCGCACTATTGGAATGGTGTCTGCCCTAAAACGCTTGGTTCAAGTCATAGGCATCGTCATTATCCCGGTGGGCGTTGCCATGTTTTTCCAGCAGTATAGGCAGCCCCTCATCTCTATTGTCGATGCTACTGTGGCGACTGTCGGCGCCCTCACAAGCATGATCCCAGACGGCCTGTATCTTTTGGTCTCTATGGCATTGACTGTAAGCGTCCTGCGCCTGGCTCGCAGGAAAACCCTGGTTCAAGAAAGAAACTGCATAGAGACGCTCGCGCGGGTGGATGTGCTCTGTGTAGATAAGACTGGCACAATCACTGAAACAAGGATGGAAGTAAAGGGCACGGCGCTTCTATGCGAGGATAGGTTCAACGCTGAAGATATTGACATGCTTATGGCAGACTATGCCGGGAATATGGCCGCAGATAATGAAACTATGATTGCGGTCAAGGACTATTTTAATACGCCCCCAAGAAGAAATGCGCGCATGAGTATGCCCTTTTCTTCCGCGACGAAATACAGCGGCTTGTCATTTCATGATGATGAATCGTACTTGCTAGGCGCCCCGGAGAGGATATTAGAGGAAAAGTACGAACGCTTCCAGGCAGAGATTGAAAAGCACTCGGCACAGGGCTACCGCGTCCTGCTGCTTGCGTTGTATGACGGCGATATTTCAGGCAAGCTTGACCACAATAGGGTGATGCCGCTTGCGCTGATTCTTTTGTCCAACCGCATCCGACCAGAGGCTCCGGGGACTTTTAAGTTTTTTGCCGGCCAGGGAGTCAAAATAATCGTCATATCAGGCGACAACCCCATTACGGTGTCGCAGATTTCGCGCGAGGCGGGAATTGAAGGGGCTGAGAAATTCATCGATGCCGCCGAGCTTAAGACAGACCGCCAAATTAAGCGCGCAGTTGGCGAATATGTAGTTTTTGGGCGCGTCACGCCGGATCAGAAGCGCAAGCTAGTCAGGGCGCTCAAGAACGCCGGGAACACTGTCGCAATGACAGGCGATGGCGTGAACGATGTTTTGGCGCTCAAGGACGCAAATTGCAGCATTGCGATGGCGTCAGGCAGCGAAGTGGCGAGCCAAGTGTCCGACATTGTGCTTCTTGATTCAGATTTTTCGTCTATGCCTGCGGTCGTCATGGAGGGGCGCCGCGTTATAAATAACATCGAGCGATCTGCCGCTTTGTTCCTGACGAGGAATATGTTCTCGTTCTTGTTCGCAACCATAATGACCATTGGCTTTGCGTTCCCATTCCCTCTAGCTCCCTCGCAATCCATGTTGTTTAACATGCTGTTGATAGGCATACCTTCTTTTGTCCTTGCCATGGAGCCCAACAAGAATATCGTAAAGGGCCGATTTATAGTGAATGTCCTGCGCAATGCACTCCCCGCCGGGCTAACGGACTTTTTTGCATTGGTTGGGGTTGCGCTAATTGGTCGGGCGATGGATATTCCCGCAGGCGAGGTTTCGACAATGTCACTCATCATAATAGCATTCGTTGGGTTCTTGATGATATATAAAATAAGCCGCCCGCTGAATGCATTGCGCACGGCCCTTATCATTGTCTTGCTGATAGGCTTTGTAGCCGGAGCAATTGGCCTGGGAATGATAGATGCGCTAAAGCCCCTAAGCGCAGGCAGCATTTGGATTTTGGCTTTAGTATGCCTAGCGGCTGTCCCCACGTTTGTAGGGCTATCGCTGATTTGCAGAGGACGGAAATAATGGGACAGGCTGCACGCCATAGAAATGCACTAAAAACAACCCCCGCACTTGTCCATTGCAAGTGCGGGGCTATTTGTGGTTCTCAAAAAACAATGAGTCAAACCACCTTTCTATTCAGATCTCCTCAGTTCCCCTTACACCTCGCCTCCGATGCAGCCAATGCACACCATAACTCCCACTAATGCAGGATACTGGCGGACTTTCTCCGCAGTTGTGCCAGTTGGTCAAACGACCCAGTCTGCCATGGACTAGCTGTCCTGAAGAACTGTATAGTATGATCCGTTTACGTCTAAAATATACAACATTCCGCAACTAATGTCAACACCATTTTATGCAATATGTCTGAAATGTCGAAAAAATTAGCATTTTGAACAAAGTGTGAACAACATTACTTGCAGACTTACCAAATCCGAGTCAGCATTAGGCATTGGGAAGCGTGCAGGCTTCTCAATGCCGGACCGATTGCTGGCACAAAACAGTAGCCTTTGAAAGGATTTGACTTAGTGCGGGGATTGGTAGTATGATGGTGCATATTACAAATTGAAAGGGCTGATAGATAATGGCATGGTTTCAGGTAAATTTTGGCTCGTCCCTGCTGAAAAGGCAAGTTAACATCAATGTGCTCATTCCGGCAGACGAGAGGATGGGGCCGCCCCGCCCGGAGAAACAGTATAAAACGCTCTACTTGCTGCACGGCTACACCGGCGATTACACGGACTGGCTGACAAACACATCGCTTATTGAAATATCGCAGATGAACGACATTGCGATAGTGATGCCCTCCGGCGAAAACTCGTTTTACGTTGATATAGAGCGTTCAAGCAGGATGTACAGCCAATTCATAGGGCGTGAACTCATTGATTTCACACGTCGAGTGTTCCCGCTTTCGCGCAAACGCGAGGACACAATAATCGGCGGCCTGTCCATGGGCGGTTATGGTGCGCTGTATAACGGAATGAAGCACAATGATGTGTTTGCACACGTTATCGCACTGTCGTCGGCGCTGATTGTGGATACTGCGCCAAGCTCGACATACGAACCAAATCCAATGGGTGTGCATAGGGGGTACTTTGAAGAGGTATTTGGAGACCTCGACAAATTGATGGAGAGCGACAAGAACCTAGAGGTGCTTGCAAAGCAGGTGCTGGAAAAAGGCACAGACCTTCCCGACCTATACATAGCTTGCGGCTATAATGACATGCTGGTATACGGCAATCGCAAGCTGAGCAGCTATTTAAATGAGATAGGATTTAAACATGTGTATGAAGAAAGCGCAGGAACGCATGAATGGACGTTTTGGAACAACTTCCTCAAACGTGGACTTGGGCGCTTAGAGCTTGTGCCAAAAATGGAGCCCATGACCCCGCCATTCTGGGTGGATGCAAAAGAAGACTCGCCAAATCCAGTGAGGGTCACATGAAAAATACCGAAATATATAACTCAATGCAAATCCGCCTAGACGACAAACTCCCCGACTATCCGGCATTTCTCCCCGGCGTCCGCCGCGCCCCCAGCCGCGGTTTTCGGCTGACGAAAGCACAAACGAAAACTGCGCTTAAAAATGCGCTGAGATACTTGCCTGAGAACTTTCACAGCGCAGTTGCGGACGAGTTTATGAAAGAGCTGGTCACTTATGGTCGCATCTACGGATACCGCTTCCGCCCGGAGGGCCGCATATACGGCAGGCCCATTGACGAATACGCCGGCGCTTGCACCGAGGGCAAGGCCTTCCAAGTCATGATTGACAACAACCTTGACTTTGAAACTGCGCTCTACCCATACGAGCTGGTCACTTACGGCGAAACAGGCAGCGTTTTTCAAAACTGGATGCAATACCAGCTTGTGAAAAAATACCTTGAATCCATGACGCAGGAGCAGACGCTCGTCATCGAGTCCGGGCACCCCCTGGGGCTATTCCCATCGCACCCCGAAGCGCCGCGCGTCATCATTACAAACGCCCTGATGGTCGGCATGTTTGACAATCCGGACGACTGGGAAATCGCCGAGGAGATGGGCGTTGCAAATTATGGGCAGATGACGGCGGGCGGCTGGATGTACATAGGCCCGCAGGGTATCGTGCATGGGACATACAACACAATAATGAACGCCGGAAGGCAGCAGCTGGGCATCCCGCAAGACGGAGACCTTGCAGGAGTGCTCTTTGTGACCAGCGGCTTGGGCGGAATGAGTGGTGCGCAGCCTAAGGCGATTGAGATTTCCGGCGGCGTGGGGATAATCGCCGAGGTAGACCGCTCTCGCATAGAGACCCGCCTTGACCAAGGCTGGGTGGGCATGATTTCCGGCGATTTGGCTGAGGTGTTCGCCGTTGCAAAAAAATACCTCGAAGATAAAAAAACAATCTCCATCGCATATCATGGCAACATCGTGGACTTGCTCGAATATGCAGTAAAGCATGACATACACATCCCCTTGCTGAGCGACCAGACTTCATGCCACAATCCTTATAGCGGCGGCTACTGCCCTGCCGGGATGACCTTTGAAAAGCGCACTGAGATGCTGGCGTCCAACCCCGGCGCTTTCCGTTCTGAAGTGGACAAAACCTTGCGCCGCCACTTTGAGCTCGTTAAAGCCTTGACAGGGCGGGGCAGCTACTTCTTTGATTATGGCAACAGCTTTTTAAAGGCCGTCTATGACGCCGGCGTCAAAGAAGTCTCACGCAATGGTGTGGACGAAAAAGATGGATTTATATTCCCCTCCTATGTCGAAGACATCATGGGTCCAGAACTTTTTGACTATGGCTACGGCCCGTTCCGCTGGGTTTGCTTGAGCGGAGACCCTGAAGACCTCAGGAAAACAGACAGGGCGGCAATGGAGTGCATAGACCCCAATAGGCGCGGGCAGGATAGGGACAATTGGATTTGGATTCGGGATGCTGAAAAAAACAAGCTGGTCGTAGGCACGCAAGCCCGCATTCTCTACCAGGATGCTGAAGGCCGCACTCGCATAGCGCTGAAATTTAACGAAATGGTAAAAGCCGGTGAGCTCAAAGGGCCAATCATGCTCGGCAGGGATCATCACGACGTTTCGGGCACGGATTCCCCATTCAGAGAGACTGCGAACATCCGCGACGGCTCAAATGTCATGGCAGATATGGCGACACAGTGCTTTGCAGGCAACTGCGCACGCGGGATGAGCCTTGTTGCGCTGCATAACGGCGGTGGAGTGGGCATAGGAAAGTCGATAAACGGCGGCTTCGGCATGGTGCTTGACGGAAGCGACCGGGCCGAAGGGATTATTGCAAGCGCCATGATGTGGGACGTGATGGGCGGCGTCGCCCGCCGCAGCTGGGCAAGAAACGAGAATTCAATTGCCACGAGCGTGGAGTATAATGCAAATTATGCTGGAAAGGGGCACATCACGCTGCCCTTGATTGCAAGTGATGAGCTGGTTGACAGGACGGTTGAGGCTGCATATATGCCATCGGCAAAAAGTGACTAGGGGGGTGTGCTCTGTGGATTTGCTGCTTAAAAATATTGGCTTGCTTGCGACCCCTGTAGGGAGTGCCGCAAGGAAGGGCGCCGGTCAACGTGATATTTTGCTGATTCAAGATGCTATGGTTGGCGTCAAGGATGGCGAAATCGCATATGCCGGCCCTACGGATGAATCGCTAAAATCTGCCGATGTGTTTGACTGCGGCGGAAGGCTTGTTACTCCCGGGCTTGTTGATGCTCATACGCATCTTGTCTTTGGTGGGTGGCGTCAGAAGGAATTGGCGCTCAAGCTTGATGGGGTGCCCTATTTGGACATACTAAAGGCTGGCGGGGGCATCTTGAGCACAGTCGAACACACTCGTGCGGCCAGTGAAGCGGAGCTTGTGGCGAAGGGCAAGGCGTTACTTTCTGAAATGCTGAGCCTTGGTGTCACTACCTGTGAAGCCAAAAGCGGATATGGGCTAAACACGCAGTGCGAGCTAAAACAGCTTAGGATTATCCGCTCACTGGATAAAGCGCAGCCTGTGGACATAGTGCCTACCTTTATGGGGGCGCACGCTTTTCCCAAGGAATATGCCGGGAATCGCAATGGGTATGTTGAGCACTTGCTGACTGAAATGCTTCCGGCAGTCGTCGGCGAGGGTTTGGCTGAATTTTGCGATGTCTTTTGCGAAACTGCGGTTTTTACGCTGGACGAAAGCCGCCGGATTCTGCTTGAGGCCGCAAAGCTTGGGCTTTCCCCAAAGGTTCATGCTGACGAAATAGACCCCATCGGAGGGGCGGAGATGGCGGCTGATGTAAATGCAGTTTCCGCAGAGCATCTTATCCAAACATCGGACGGCGGAATAAGGGCTTTGGCTGATAAAGATGTGGTAGCAGTTTTGTTGCCAGCCACGTCATTTTACCTGGACAAGCCTTTCGCAAGAGCGAGGGATATGGTGGACGCAGGGGTCGCTGTGGCGGTGGCCACGGACTTCAATCCCGGCTCAAGCCCCAGTTTAAACATGCAGCTTGCGATGAATCTCGCCTGTATGAAATACAAACTGACCCCGGCTGAGACGCTGACAGCAGTGACTCTCAATGGGGCTGCGGCAATACGCCGCGCAGGCTCATGCGGCAGTTTAGAAGTTGGTAAACAAGCAGATTTAGTAGTATGGGATGCCGAAGATTTGGAATATATCTTCTATCGCTACGGCAGCAATTTAGTGCATACAGTTGTGAAAAAAGGAGACAAAATATGCTTGTCATAGGAAATGCCCCGCTAACGATTAACGATGTAGTAAAAGTCGCTCGCCAGCGTGAGCGGGTGAAGCTATCGCCCATGGCTGTAGAACTGATGAACAAGAGTCGCATTTGGGTGGACAAAATACTGGAATCTGAGGAGCCTGTGTACGGCATAAACACCGGATTTGGAGAACTAAGCAAGATATTCATACCCCACGACCAACGGGAGCGCCTGCAGCGCAACCTCATATTGAGCCACTGCACCGGAGTGGGAGAGCGCCTGCCGGAAGATGTCTGCCGGGCGGTTATGCTGCTGAGCATCAATTCGCTTTCCAAAGGATATTCCGGAATTAGGGCGGAAACAGTCGAGGGGATAGTACGGCTTTTAAATAACGACATATACCCCATGGTCCCATGCAAGGGTTCTGTGGGTTCTAGCGGGGATTTGGCCCCGCTTGCGCATGTGGCGGCGGTGCTGCTGGGCGAGGGCACGGTCGTATGCGACGGCAAAGAAGTCCCCAGCGCACCTATTCTGGAGGGTGTGGGGTTAAATCCGCTTGCGCTTGGCGGCAAGGAGGGGCTTGCCCTAATAAATGGCACACAAGTCATGACGGCGATAGCTGCGCTGGCTTGCCACGATGCGCTTTGCCTAATGAAAACCGCAGATATTGCTGCGGCAATGTCGCTGGAGGCGCTTCAAGGCACCCGGACGGCATTTGACCCGCGCATCGCCATGATTCGCCCGCACAAGGGGCAAGAAGCAACCGCAAGGAACATTCTTGCGCTGACGCAGGGCAGCAGAATTGCGGAGCATCATGCAAACTGCGACAAGGTTCAAGACGCATATTCCCTGCGGTGCGTTTCCCAAGTTCACGGCGCTTCCAAGGATGCTTTAAACCGTGTCTTGGAAACTGTCAATATTGAGCTAAACTCCGTTACAGACAACCCGCTTGTGATGGCTGACACTGGAGAGGTCATATCCGGCGGCAACTTTCACGGACAGCCCATTGCGCTTGTGATGGATTATTTTAAAATAGCGATTTCAGAAATCGGCAACATATCGGAGCGGCGCATCAGCCGGCTTGTTGACCGCAAGCTCAGTGACTTGCCTGCTTTTTTGACGGCATACCCTGGCGTGAATTCGGGTTTTATGATTTTGCAATACACTGCGGCATCGCTGGTCAGCGAGGACAAGGTGCTGGCGCACCCGGCTTCCGTAGATTCCATCCCAACCTCCGCAAATCAGGAGGATCACGTGAGCATGGGCACGATAGCGGCAAGGCAGGCGTGCGAAATCCTCGACAATGTCCAATATGTCGTGGCAATAGAAATCCTTGCGGCAGCGCAAGGAATAGACTTCCTAAAGCCCGCTACGCCGGGCAGGGGCACGGAAGCGGTGCATGCGGCAGTGCGCTCGCTAGTGCCGCACCTGGAAGAGGACAGGGTGTTGCATCCGGATATAATAGTAATCAGGGACGCCATACGCAACGAAACAATATTAGGCGCCGCCGAGGCGGCGGTGGGGCGGAGCCTCACGTTATTGTAATTGTAGTCTTCATTTAAACTCTCCAAGATTTGCTGTTATTCCAAGCCCGGGCCTCAACGTCATCAGGTCTTTGATTTGCCCTTTTGTCAAAGTCCGGTCGAAACCCAGAAGCCTTGAATGCATCGTTATCGTTGCGGTGTACTCTATGCTTTCCATCCTAAATAGCGCCTGCATGACGCTGTCTCCCCATGATACAGACCCATGATGTTCGAGCAGCGCACCATGATATTCTAAGCAAAACGCCGCTGCGCTATTGGCCAGTTCGTCAGAGCCGGGCATAGCATACTTTGCTATGGGCACTACGCCTAGTGAAACGGCTGTCTCTTGCAAAAAAGCCTTATCAAGCGCCACCCCAGCAGCCGCGAACGTCGTTGAAATGGGCGGGTGCGCATGGCAGACTGCAAGTATATCCGGCGATTGCCTGTAAATAGCCAAGTGCATCTTTATTTCCGAAGACGGCCTAAGCGTGCCTTCAATGACATTGCCTTGGGTGTCCAACTTTATGAGCATGTCTTCGGTCATGAACCCCTTTGACACGCCGCTTGGAGTTGCAATTATAACATCGCTTGAAAGCCGCGCGCTGAGGTTGCCATCATTTGCGCATACAAAACCGCGCATATACAAACGCCTGCCTGCCTCAACAATATCGCGACGGACAGTTTTTTCATTTAGGTAAATCAATGGTTATTTATCCTCTCTTGCCCAATCTGCTTAGTGATTGCTCGTATGGCGCTTTGCAGACTCCATGCTCGGTGATAATTGCCGTTATAAGGCTGCTTTCTGTCACGTCGAACGATGGATTGTAACACTTTACTCCGCTGGGAGCCACAGGTTTTTCAAAAAACATCTCTTTAATCTCCTGCGGCTCGCGAAGCTCGATTTCTATTTCGACCCCGGTCCCGCAAGCAGAATCAATGGTTGACGAAGGGCAGCACACATAAAAAGGGATGCCATAATGCTTTGCCAGCACAGCAAGGCCGCTTGTGCCAACCTTGTTTGCTGTGTCGCCATTCATTGCGACCCTATCACATCCCACGAAAACGGCGTTAATTTTCCCTTCCTTCATTACGATGCTTGCCATGTTGTCGCATATAAGCGTGACATCTACTCCGGCTTTGTAGAGCTCGTATGTGGTTAGACGCGCCCCTTGCAGGAGAGGCCTTGTCTCGCAGCTGTACACCTTCAGCGCCATCCCATGTTCATGCGCCAGTAAAATTGGGCCAAGCGCCGTCCCATATTGCGATGTCGCCAGCGGCCCTGCGTTGCAGTGTGTCATTATGCCAAATCCCTCGCCGATAAGCGCCAGTCCATGCTCTGAAATGGCCTTGCACATTTCGATATCCTCTCGCTGGATTCGCCCAGCTTCCTCACGCATTGCATCAATGATTTTGGGTGTTGGCGATTCGGCAAGGCTGAGGACAAGCCGCTCCATTCGCCGTAGCTGCTTTGATAAGTTCACTGCCGTGGGCCGCGCAGAGTCGAGCAGCTCGCTATGCTTGACGATTTGGGAATTAAAGCCCTCAAAACTTTCTGCGCTGTACCGTCGGGCTATAATATATAGCGCATAGGCGGCAAAAATCCCAATGGCTGGAGCGCCCCTAACCCTGAGCGAAACAATCGCTTCGCGGAGCTCACCGGGTTCACGCAATTCAAGAAATGTTGTCTCGCCCGGCAGCAATGTCTGGTCTAAAATGACGACCGCCGTCCCATCACTGCTCAAGCACACATTAGTCAAAGTTTCTGCTTTTACTTTAAAGCACCCCCTACACTGTCCATGTGCTATGCACAATCACTGTCAGCCACAACCTTTCGTCTCGCTCCTCAAAGCCAAGGCGGAGGCTGCTCCAATCCAAGTCATCCTGAGTCCCCCTATCCGCATCGGGAATATGGAAATCAACGAACCTGATGCCGGGAAATTCATCGGAAATATTTTCAAGGGCATTCCCGCTCCTGATAATACGGTCAATGCCGAGGATAGATGCGTTGAAATAATCGCTGGAAAATACGAACTGCGCAAAATACTCGGCCGGAGTCAATCTGATAGGTTCTCCGGTATCGTTGTGGGTCCCCCAAACATAAATGTTGCCATCGGTGGAGAAAAGCGCTATCTGTTCAGCACTGAAGCGCATGTTGGTTGACAAGTTGATTGTCGCACTTGGCGAAAACACAACGCCAAAATCAGGATGGGCGACCTCGGAAAGCGATTCAAAGTCGCTATCTTTAATGTGCCCAAGAACCTCGAAGGCCAACGCAGTCAAATGAGCATTGTTGATGCCGTCAGAGCCCGGCGCATTGCCGCGCCGCTCGCCGAAAATGGAAAATCCAGTAGCCGCAAAAATAGCACTTGCAGCTGCGACACCTGAAATCATGCCTATTATAATGAAAATAGCTCCGGGAATTGGCTTTCTCAAGCAATCCACCTACTTTACTGCGACTGGTTTTGTCAAATTTTCTGCATTTTAATAGAAATGCTATACAAAAGCAACAACAATAAATTACCAAAGGTAACAATTCAGTGCCTGCTATCGGTCCGGCATTGAGAAGCCTGCACGCTCCTCTACGCTCGGTCAGTTCCGTAGCAGTAGCCGGAATTCCCTCTCTACGATGAGCACACAGGCTTCTCAATGCCTAATACTAGGTTTTCTTGGCTGGCACTGAATTGTTACACTACCAAAGATTAACAAAATGAAAACATAACAGGAAAGTCTTGACAAGCGCAAACGTCGGTGTTAAATTATATTAGCACTCTCGGTCGTCGAGTGCTAAACTCCGAACTCTCGGAGGCAAGAGTCAATGAATCTTAGCGAACGCAAGAAAACTATATTGCGGGCTGTTGTGGAGCAATATGTCCAGACAGCCGAGCCAGTGGGCTCAAAGACCGTTGCTGCGGAATTGGGCTCATCAATTTCGTCTGCAACGATACGCAACGAAATGGCGGAACTTGAATCCTTGGGGCTTTTGGAGCAACCGCACACATCGGCGGGCAGGGTCCCCTCTTCACTGGGATACCGTATTTACGTAAACGAGCTAATGCGGCGCCAAAAAATTTCAAATGACGATGCGCAGCTTGTGAACAGTGCGCTGAAAAGCCGCACTCCGGGGCAAGCCGCGGAGCTGATTGACGAAGCAGGAAGCTTGGCATCCAGGCTCACCACTTATCCAGCATATGCAACGTCGGCGGCTATGGGAGTTGCGACAATCGTACGGTTTGACTTCATCCATATAGACTCGCACACATTCATAATCGTCACTCTGCTCAATAACGATACAGTTAAAAATAAACTTATACATCTAACTACCCCCATAGCGCCTCAGATGCTGACGAAACTGGGCGCAGTGTTTAATGCGAGCTTTACAGGCATATCGGAAGAGCGTATAACGCCCGCTTTGATCACCTCGACAGAACGTGCGGTTGGCGACACAACCGGGATAGTGGCGGTCATAGCGGGTTTCACAATCGAGCTGTTGTGTGAAGCAAAGTCGGTAGACACGCGCGTGACAGGCGCAATGAATTTGCTCAGCCATCCGGAATATCGGGACATTGACAAGGCGCAACGGCTCATCAGCTACCTGTCGGACGATAGCGAGCTAGCAAAATTGCCTTCGCCAGACGCTTCCGGTGATATAAAAATCACGATTGGCCCAGAGAACCTGGCCGATGAGCTGCGCGATTCCAGCGTGATTGCTGTCAGATACGATGTCGGCGGCGATATGCAGGGTCTGATTGGCGTAGTAGGCCCAACCAGGATGGAGTACTCAAAGGTCGCTGCGCGGCTCTCATATATTGCGCAGGGGCTGAGCGTGCTCCTCGCAGGCGGCGACAAATTGCAACTAAACCCAGAGAGAAAAAACAGCAAGTTAGGAGATGGTGATATTGGCCAAGGCTAAGGAAAATTCGGAATTCGAAACTAAAGATTCGAAGTTGGAGCGCAACGGAACTATGCCCGATGCTGGCTGCGACGCTGCTGATGCGCCGCTTGACGAAGAGGTGCAAAGCGGTGATGTCGTCCAAGCTGACGATATAAATGATGGGCAGACGGTGCAGCGCGATCGGTATATGCGGCTTGCGGCGGAGTATGACAACTTTCGCAAAAGAAGCGTCAAAGAGCGCGAAGCGACATACCGCGACGCCAGGACAGATGCGATTATCCGGTTTTTGCCGGTTTATGATAATCTTGAACGAGCACTGAAAATGGAATGTTCGGACGAGGCTTTTTACAAAGGTATCGAAATGACCATGTCTGGCCTGACGGAAATTCTGGACAATATGGAAGTGACTATCATACCTGCTGTGGGAGAGCCTTTTGACCCCAACCGCCACAACGCTGTAATGACTATCGAAAACCCTGAATTGGGCGAGAAGATTGTCGCTGAAGAGTATCAAAAAGGATTCATGCTTGGCGACAAGGTGATTCGCTTTTCTACAGTAGTTGTTGCTAATTAGGGAGCAGGGAATAACGAGCGATGCATCTATCGGCTCACCCCTCTCCCCTGACGATTGATTACATAATGACATTAGGAGGAATATAAAATCATGGGTAAGATTATTGGAATTGACTTAGGGACAACGAATTCATGCGTAGCCGTTATTGAAGGCGGAGAGCCCGTAATCATAGCAAACGCAGAGGGCAATCGCACAACTCCGTCAGTCGTAGCCTTTTCAGCAGAAGGGGAACGCATGACCGGGCATGTTGCAAAACGTCAGGCAATCACGAATCCTGACCGCACCATTTCCTCAATCAAGCGCGAAATGGGCAGTGCGTACAAAGTTGCCGTTGATGATAAACAGTATACACCGCAAGAAATTTCTGCTATGATTCTCCAGAAACTAAAAGCAGATGCGGAGGCTTATATCGGCGCAAAGGTTAGCGAAGCGGTAATTACAGTCCCTGCATATTTCACGGATGCTCAGCGCCAAGCGACAAAGGATGCGGGAAGGATTGCGGGGCTGGATGTCAAGCGTATTATAAACGAGCCGACGGCGGCGGCGCTCGCTTACGGCCTCGACAAGGAACAGGATCAAAAAATCATGGTCTACGACCTTGGCGGCGGCACATTCGACGTTTCTATACTCGAGATTGGCGATGGCGTTATCGAAGTGCTTGCAACGGCGGGCAATAACCGGCTTGGCGGCGACGATTTTGACGAATGCATCGTGGGCTACCTGCTCAGCGAATTCAAAAAAGACAACGGCGTAGACCTCTCCTCAGACAAAATAGCGATGCAGCGACTGCGCGAGGCGGCAGAAAAAGCCAAAACAGACCTATCCGGCGTGACTTCAGCGCAAATCAACCTGCCCTATATAACAGCTGATGCAACTGGCCCCAAGCACTTGGATTGCACGCTGACTAGAGCGAAATTTAACGAGCTTACGGCAGACCTCGTCGAAAAAACGCTCGGCCCTGTCAATCAGGCGCTCAGCGATTCCGGACTCACTGCTAACCAGCTATCAAAAGTACTGCTCGTCGGCGGCTCCACGCGCATCCCCGCCGTCCAAGACGCAGTCAAGAGAATAACAAGCAAGGACCCATTTAAAGGCATCAATCCCGACGAATGCGTAGCAGCCGGCGCAGCCATCCAAGGCGGCGTGCTCGGCGGTGATGTAGAGGGTATTTTGCTTCTGGACGTAACCCCGCTTTCCTTAGGCATCGAGACAATGGGCGGCGTGTTTACGAAGCTTATTGAACGCAACACCACCATTCCAACCAAGAAGGGCCAAGTTTTCTCAACAGCCGCCGACAACCAAACCTCTGTTGAGGTTAATGTACTTCAAGGCGAGCGCGAAATGGCGCAATACAACAAGTCCCTTGGCAGGTTCCACCTTGACGGAATCGCACCTGCTCGAAGAGGCATACCACAAATCGAAGTCACATTCGATATCGACGCAAATGGCATAGTAAACGCATCGGCAAAAGATCTTGGAACAGGCCGGGAGCAAAACATCACTATCACAGCCTCCGCCAATCTTTCAAAAGACGACATCGAAAGAGCCGTCAAAGAAGCAGAGCAATATGCGGCAGAAGATGCTGCGCGCAAAGACGAAGCTGACACCCGCAACCAAGCCGACCAACTGATTTACCAGAGCGAAAAGACTTTGGAGGAAATGGGCGACAAGCTGGATGCCAACGATAAAGAGAAAATTGGGGCGGCTATCGCCAGTGTCAAGACTGCTATGTCCGGCACTGACATACAGGCAATCAAAGATGCTCTCGGCGATTTGGAAAAATCGTTTCATGCCGCAAGCGAAAAACTATACACCCAAACCGGCCCGCAGGAGGGCGCACCTCATGACGGCCACGGCGAGCCTGGCGGCCCCGAGGGCGCACCCGAGCAGGTTTACGATGCAGACTACGAAGTAGTGGAAGAAGAGCCAAAAGACAGCGAATAGGCAAATCATTAATTAAGAAATAAGAATTAGGAATTCCGAATTCCGCTTTGGACAAAGGATTAGTATGGCTGAAAAGAAAGATTATTATGAGGCTCTGGGGCTTAGTAAAGGCGCTTCTGACGACGAGATAAAAAAGGCTTTTCGCCAACTGGCGAAAAAGTTTCACCCTGATGTCAATCCGGGCAATAAAAGGGCGGAGGAACGTTTCAAGGAAATCAATGAAGCATATGAAATCCTCTCTGATTCCGATAAAAAAACAGCGTATGACAGGTTCGGCCACGCTGGAGTCGACCCGAACTACGGTGCAGGCGGCGGTGATGGATTCGGCGGATTTGGCGGATTTGGCGGCGGCGGCATGGAGTTCGATTTGGGCGACATACTCGGCTCCATATTCGGCGGTGGCGAAAGATCTAACCGCAACCGCAACGCTCCGAGGAAAGGCGACCGTGTCAGGACAGAGGCGACAATAACCTTCGAGGAAGCGGCTTTCGGATGCGAAAAGGAAGTCAATGTTATGCGGGTAGAGGCGTGCGACAGTTGCCACGGCTCAGGCTGCAAAGAAGGTACAACTGCTGAAAAATGCGTTAATTGCAACGGCAGCGGTGCAGTAACATCACAGCAGCGCACTCCCTTTGGCGTAATGCAAAGCACCTCCGACTGCCCAAAGTGCGCAGGGCGTGGAAAGATTGTCCACCAGCCCTGCGAAAAGTGCCGCGGGCTTGGTTTGGTGCGCCGCAGCAGGGGCATCAAAGTCTCAATCCCTGCGGGAATTGACAATGGCCAGACAATTTCGATGCGGGCTCAAGGCAGCGCCGGCTCCAATGGCGGCGAGGCAGGAGATCTGTTCGTGACGATAGCTGTTATGCGCCACGAATTATTCGAGCGCGAGGGCAATTCAGTTCTATTGTCCATGCCTGTGAGCTTTGTTCAGGCTGCACTAGGTACAGAACTTGAGGTTGATACGCTCGATGGCAAGGTAAAGTATTCAATACCCGAAGGCACTCAGACGGGCACGACCTTTCGCTTGCGCGGCAAAGGCATACCAAACCTGCGCGGCTCCGGCAGGGGCGACCAATTCGTAACAGTAAAGATAGTAACTCCAACTGGGCTCAACAGCGAGCAAAAGGAGCTGCTGCGGGAATTCGCTGAGGCTGGGGGCGAAGCCACGGACTCAAAAAAGAAGCGCAAGAGGAAATAATGTGAAAACAAGAGGCCGCTTAATAGCTGCTGCGTTGCTGCTCGTTATTGTGGTTGGCAGATGCAGTGTTTTAGAATGGGTCGATACTGTCGAGCTTAATGGCCAGGTTTTCGAAAATGGCGATGGGCGTCCAGACTATCTGCCTGATTCGCCGCGGGGGGATAACTTGGGCAGCGGTTCTGACTTTGCCTATTATGAGGCTGTCGCTGTTTCAAGAGGCGAATTTCGAGCGGTCTGGGTCACTACGGTCTTCAACCTGGACTTCCCCTCGAGACAGGGCATCTCTGCCGATGCGATGAAGTCTGAAATAGATGCAATTATAGCCCGGACTGTAGAGTTGGGGCTAAATGCTATTATATTCCAAGTCCGCCCAACGGGCGACGCATTCTATGAATCCGATATTTTCCCTTGGAGTTCCTGGCTTTCCGGCACTCAAGGCCAAGGCATACCCGGTTTTGACCCTTTGCAGTATTGGATTGAGGCGAGCCACGCCAATGGCCTTGAGCTTCATGCCTGGATTAACCCATACCGGATTATCCACACCACGACAAACAGCTCCGACCCAAACACCTTAGCCCCTACCAACCCTGTCCGGCTGCGACCCGAGCTTGCCGTCGGCTGGACTGACCCCTCATCCGGACGACGCGGCCTCTTCCTTGACCCCGGCTTGCCTGACGCAAGGCAGCTCATCATTGACGGAATTGAGAACCTGATTAGGCGATATGATGTCGACGGCATACATTTTGACGACTATTTCTATCCAGGCTCTGACTTTGACGATGCGGCGACCTTTGCCAGATATGGTGGCGAAATGAGCCTCGGCGACTGGCGCAGGGAAAATGTCAATACGCTAATCAGAGACATCCAGTCCATTGTCCGCGAGCTTAACGAAGAGCTGGGCAGAAATGTGCGCTGGGGCATATCCCCTACTGCGATTTGGAAAAATGCCTCAACCGACCCGCTCGGCGTGCCCACGACCCGGGGGCAAGAGTCATACCACGCGCTCTATGCGGACACGCGCCGCTGGGTCTTAGAGGGGTGGGTCGATTATATCAATCCCCAGATTTATTGGTACATAGGCTTTGCGATAGCGGACTTTGAGGCCGTATTAAACTGGTGGATTGACCTTTGCGGGGATTCTGATGTGGATTTGTACATTGGGCTTGCCCCATTTCGCGAATATCTGGACCATCAGCCGCCGCGGTGGCGCGGCGAAACTGTGCGCCAGTTGGAGATGATGGCACAGTCTGACGTCGTCAGGGGGAGCGTTTTTTTTCGGCATGAATTTCTTCTGGGTTCCGTCGGCGATGCTATCCGCGACTTTTATATCGCAAGGGATGCGCATCCGCCAGAGCGCCAGCCGGTCATGATTTTAGATACATTGGCCGTTGGCACGCCGGAACATAATATGACGATAACGGCGGAGCCTGCCGCTTCAACCGGAGTGAATATCACGGGGACCAGCGACCCAGCGGAGCGATTGTACTTAAATGGGGCAGAGGTTACAAACCGCACTATAGAGGGGTTCTTCTTTGTGTTTGCCCCCATTGAACCGGGCGTAAACATGCTTACGTTCACGCAGGAGGGGCAATCGGATGTGACAAGGACTGTTACCAGAAATCCCCCCGCACCGGCTCCTCCGCCCGGGCCTGCGCCGACAATAACCCAGGTGACGACTCCTACGTATGTAACAGTCACTTCCGATGCTGCATGGGTTTTCCCTAGAAACACCACGTCAGGTGGATCAGATTGGATGATGCCGCGCGGCTCACGAGATCGCGTCACGGCTGAAGCTACGAACGGTTTTCTCCGGCTATCAAGCGGAAAATGGATACAGCGGGGCTCGGTGTCTATTCGCACCGAAAGCGCATTTATAGAGGATGTGCTGGAAGGCGGTGTGTACCATGTGGGGATGAATTACGACATGATCGTCTGGCAGTCGGAGGTGTTTCCGGCAGCGCACGCAGGTTTTGACGGCCGGGTTCTGACCGTCAGGTTCGGCATGCACACAGAGCCCCCTCCCCTTGCGCTCCCTGATGATTTGTCTGAGACGATTTTTGCAAGCGTCAGCAGCGGCATGGACGGCGATACGCCATATCATGCATTTACCATAAGGGACGATGTGAGGTTTGAGGGCCAATATATTGATTTTACAGACGGCGAGTTCCGCTTGCACTTAAAAAAGCGCAAGTCCTTGGCGCAGGGCGACCAGCCGCTTGAAGGCATCGTTTTCGTGCTTGACGCCGGGCATGGCGGCGACGACTATGGAGCACTGGGACCGCTGGGGCGGGCCATGCCGGAGAAGGACATAGTTTTGGCAAACACGTTTAAGTTGTACGAGCGCTTGGTAAATCTCGGTGCAACGGTCTATTTGACCCGCAACGCCGATGCTACGGTACCGCTTCAGCAGCGGGTTGATTTAAGCCGCCAAGTGAGGCCCGACCTCTTTATCTCCCTGCATGTAAACAGCGTTTTGGAGACGCTGAACGCTACAAACATACGCGGGTTCACCGTTTGGTACCGCAACCCCGGCAGCGCTAATTTTTCACAGACAGTTTTGAATGTCATGTACTATATCAACCCCGGCACGAATCGGCATCGCAATATTAACCAGGCTAATTTCTTTGTCTGCCGTCCGCAATGGGCTCCATCGGTAATTCTGGAGTCCAGCTTCATAGTCAATATTGACGACTTCGTATGGCTGATAGACCCCGTCCAGCAAAAGGCAATGGCAGATGCGACGGTAGAGGCCATTTTGGAGTATTTCAGTTGAAAGCCGCCGAACGTCCCCTGACTTCACTTTGCCGGACATAGCGCTTCGATTGCGACCTCCCGAAAAAGGTGGCAGGCGGTGGTGCTTTGCTCGTGCCTCCACGCAAAAATGTTGTCAATTTTTGCGTCATCGCCGGGGATGGGGAAAGTTACTACATCGGGCAGCAAGTAGAATCTATATGAAGCCTTGGGCAAAATAGCAATGCCTATCCCGGCGTTGACAGACATTATTGCCGCCTCTGCCCGGTTGTAGTAGTTGATTATGTTGGGCGTGATGCCCCTATTTTTACAAATTTGCGCAATCCTCCCGGTTAGCCAAGCATCAGTCCGGGAGATGGAAACCAGAGGGTAGCTTTCTAAAGTTGACCAGTCATTTATGTCAATTGTGTCGGCAATTGCAGCGTTCACAAATAACTCTACTTGCCCGTGTCCTATATGCGTGTTAGCGTAACTGCTTGCACCAGAAAGCATTTCGGCATTCGAAAAATAGAAATCATATAAATTCCTACGAACTGAATTTACAAGCTCTGTCCCTTCCAATAGGTCTATATCAACCTGAATGGAAGGGTATTTTTTGTGTAAGGCCACCAAGCAGTCGCTCAGGCTATAAATCAGCGACGAAAGCGCTGCGATGCGAACATGCCCGGTCCTGCCCTGCGCCATATTTTGCAAGCGCATTTCAGCACTGCTGAGCGTTTCAAGCGCCCTGATTGCATAAGGCATGAATTCGAGCCCTTCCGCAGTTAATGTAATCCTCCTGCTCGTTCTGTTAAATAGCTTTACGCCAAGCGATGTTTCGAGGATTTTTATGCTATGCGTAACTGCCGGCTGAGATATAAAGAATTGCTCTGCAGTGCGAGAGAAATTCAAAGTATTCGCAGCAGAGACAAAAAGCCGAAGCTGCATTGTATCCATATTTGCCCCCTCCTTAACCAGGCCATGCTGACCCGGCTATGTCCATGCTATCACAATAATCGGATAATATCAATTATTCAATTAATATTATTTATTAATCAAACAAGCTCCCACCGTTTACTTTTGGAGCGCAGCTAACTATAATTGATGAAAAACTAGGGGGTGGCTGCTTTGAACATAAAAAACAAACCCGACATGGTCTTCATTGCAGGAGGTCTTGCCATTAATGACGGTGGCAAGCTAAAGCCTGCGCTTGATGCCGAAGTAAGGCTTTTCAAGGACAAGAAGTTAATATCCATGGCGGCGACCGATTATTCGGGCAAGTTCAAGTTCAGAAACATGCAAAAAAATAGCGGCAAATATGAGCTTGAATACGTTGTGGAAGGATATGAGCCACACAAATTTGAAGTTATCTTAGACAATGAAAACCTTAATCTGGGCACCGTCGGTTTCAAATGATATCGATTTTTCGTCAATATTGCACAAAAAAAATTTTTAAATATCTTTAAAGTTTCGACCCAAAGCTGCGATAATAGTAAGTATGCACGGATGCACATATCAATTCGGTGGCTTGCGAGTAAAGGATTCTCGTTTTCATCGTATAAATAAAAAGGGGTGCATTCTTTTGCGTATACTTAACGAAAATTTAGCAGCAGCAAACCATAGGCTCAGTAGTGCTAATAACTCAACCAATAACGATATAAACGTTGATGCAGGAAATGTCGAAGAGCTTCGTTTAGAAAATAATTACAACAGCATGGCAGACTTCGTGTTTTCCGGTGAACTCAGGTCCAATCGCCAAGGCCTCAGCGATGTCAGCAGGTATATTCAAGAAGGCATTTCGTATATTCAGTCAACTCAGAACACTCTGCAAGCAACCCAGAACGCCCTGCAGTCGATGCGCGAAACGGCTGTCCAGTCGTCACTTGGCACGCTCACAGAAGCCGAGCGGGAGATTTTGGAGCTTGACTATACTCAGAAGAAATTTGAAGTTGACAATCTAGGCAGGCTTAGTTTTTATGGCGTGGATTTCAGCAATCCCGAGCCTGTTGATTTCTCCATCCAGCAAGAAAGTGCTGAATTTGCAGCGGAGTTTCCTGTCGCAGTCATTGCCAGCGAGGACTTAGGCAGCGTCGCAACAGATGCTGCTGCTCGCGGCGCAATAGTTGCGATTGACAGCGCACTGGCAGAGGTTTCCGCTTCGCAGTCGCAGTTAAGCGATGCTCAAGATCGCCTTATGGGCATGGCAACTGCAGGTTCAGACCGCAGTTCGGAAAGCAGTCAAGCACAGGCAGAGGTGCGCAGGCTAAGAAACGAGGACGCCGTAAACTCCGCAAACGCTATCGCTCGAGCAATGCTGTCTGCACCATCGTCTTCGGTGTCTGCACAGGCGCATACCACACCGCAGATAGCTATGACACTCCTTTCGTAGAGCCATCTGATTGACATCTGACGTAAGAAAACCGAATTCCAAACTTGACGAACGTCATCGGAATGGAATTCGGTTTTTTATTTTAGAGTATTGCCAATTATTTTTTTAGTGTTATAATGGTTAAACTTGTTTATTGAATAGGAGCTTACTACTTTGGATTTGCGCAATATCGCTATTATTGCCCATGTCGACCATGGGAAAACCACGCTTGTTGATGAGATGCTGGCTCAGGCAGGGGCGTTTCGGGAGAACCAAAACGTAGCCGAGCGCATTATGGATTCCGGTGATCTTGAGCGCGAGCGCGGCATTACTATTTTGGCTAAGAATACGGCTATTCGCTATAAGGATACAAAGATAAATATTGTCGACACTCCTGGGCACGCCGATTTTTCCGGTGAGGTCGAGCGGATTTTGAAGATGGTTTCCGGCGTGCTGCTACTGGTCGATGCAGTTGAAGGGCCAATGCCACAGACCCGCTTTGTGCTCAGCCGGGCACTGGAGCTTGGACACAAGGTCATAGTGGTCATAAACAAAATTGACAAGCCCGAGGCTCGAATCTATGAAGTAATTGACGAGGTGCTTGAGCTTCTTATGGATTTGGATGCAACCGATGAGCAGCTTGACTCACCCACTATTTTCTGCTCCGGCCGTGCCGGCACCGCTGCGCTTGCACCTGAAGATGCGGGTAGCGACTTAATCCCGCTATTCGACATGATACTAAACCACATCCCCATACCCGACGTCACACTGGATGGCCCGGCTCAGCTATTAGTCAGCTCGATTGATTATAATGAGTATGTCGGGCGCATAGGCATAGGGCGAGTCGAGCGCGGCACGGTTCGCACAGGGCAGGATGTCATAGTTTGCAACCAGACAGATGACAGCGAGCCTTATAAGGCAAAAATTGTAAACCTCTATGAGATTGAAGACCTCCGCCGCGTTCCGGCGGAAAGTGCGGACGCAGGTGCGATTGTTTGCTTTTCCGGAATTGAAAATATCACTATAGGCGACACTGTCTGCGACCCGATTTGCGTTGAGGCCTTGCCTTTTGCCCATATTTCAGACCCAACGGTAGAGATGACTTTTTCCGTAAATGACTCCCCTTTCGCCGGACGCGAGGGAAAATTTGTCACGAGTCGAAATATTCGCGACCGTTTGTATACGGAGCTTTTACGCGATGTATCGCTCTGCGTTGCGGACACCGATTCAACGGAGAGTTGGAATGTTTCCGGGCGCGGGGAAATGCACCTGTCGATTTTGATGGAGACTATGCGGCGCGAGGGCTATGAGTTCCAGGTTTCTACGCCGCGGGTGCTCTACAGGGAGATAGATGGTGTGCGCCACGAGCCTCTTGAGTGCTTGATTTGCGATGTGCCCGAGACCGCTGTGGGGGCGGTGATGTCTAAGATGGGGCTGCGCAAAGGCGAACTCAGGCATATGTCCCCCATTGGCAATCGCATGCGTTTGGAGTTTGTCGTGCCTTCAAGGGGCTTGTTTGGTTATCGCAGCGAGTTCTTGACCGACACCCGCGGCGAGGGCATCATGTCCTCCGTGCTTGAGGGCTATGCGCCATATAAGGGTGATGTCGTGCGGCGCGCCAATGGGTCGATGGTCGCCTTTGAGTCTGGAGAGGCTGTGACTTATGGTCTTAGCAGCGCACAGGAACGCGGGATCTTGTTCATAGGCTCCGGAGTGCAGGTCTATGCTGGGCAGGTTGTAGGGCAGAATGCAAAGAGCGAGGATATGACGGTGAATGTTTGCAAGCGCAAGCAGCTGACAAATTTCCGCGCTGCGGGCAGCGACGATGCGTTGAGGCTGACTCCCCCAGTTATTATGAGCATGGAGCAAGCCCTTGAGTTTCTTGCAGATGACGAACTTTTGGAGATTACGCCGAAAAGCCTGCGCTTGCGCAAACGTGAACTAAACCACGAGATGCGGATGAAAAAGAGGAAGCAGCTGTAGTATTTGCTTGCGTATAGGGCTTTAATCGAGTATACTGCTTATTAATGATTATTTTAGAAGTACGAGGGCGTATTATGCACGAGGACTTGATAAAATGGTTTTTCAACGAAAATGGGTTAGATAGCGACGGCACTCCTCCGGCTGCGGCGATTGAGCATTTTCAAATAAAGCTTTTTTTGAATGACTCCCCCCTGCCGGACGTCTTGGATGATACTATTCGAAAAAAACTTCCAGGACGCAGCAGGGCTGTTATGGAAGAGAGCGCTGATATCGAGGCTGCAACGTCAGGTGCTCAAATCATTAAATTTATGCGCAGGGGCACGGACATGCTAAACCAGCAGAGTCTTCTGCACAGAGCATTGGAATTTGAGGACGAAATCGTTCCGGAGATACTGCGGATGCTTAAAACAAGTTTGAACGACCTCTTCGTCGAGATGTCGGCGAGGGTTTTTGCCATTTGCACCCAGGACATTTCGGAGGATTTGATAGGCATTTATGACGATGTCCGCAGCGCTAATGCCAAGTCCATGATTTTGCTTGCGTTGGGCTTTAAGGCTCCAGAGGGGGCCATCCCTTGGATTGTCAAAAAATACAGCGAGCTAAAGAGCGCTTACCCAAATAAGCCTTACTGTTATGGCGCATATTATGCGCTTTTTGAAATGGAATCGCGATTTTACAGCAAGAGCAGTAAATTCAGTGTACCGCATAGTGGTACATAGGAAGATACTTCATCAAATAAATTGGAGGATACTATTGTGAAAATTTTTGCCGCACTTCATGGCCAAACCGACATAGATGCCGAGGGACGCCTTCAAAGCGTAAGCGACAACCCTTTAAACGACATAGGCAGGGCGCAAGCTCTGGAGATTGCAAAGGCTGTTGCATCCAGCGGCATCGAAGTGATAATGTCATCTCCCGAGTCCCGGTCAACGGAAACAGCGGAGATTATAGCTGAGCATTTAGGCATTGATGATAGCAAAGTTGCAAAAGGCGTTAAGCTCAACGAGAGGGATTACGGCGACCTCGAAGGCAAATTGATTTCTGAGGTTGATATATTTGCGCTCAGCTGCTGGGAAATAAATGCTTCGCCGCCAAATGGCGAAGAAATCAGGGATACTGCCGTGAGGGTCATGACATATATGACCGACGTGGTTGAAATTTTTAAGGGTATGACCATTTTGCTCATAGTGCCTGGCAACGTCTTGAGAACGCTGTTTTGGTATTTCGAGGGGCTTCCCGACTATAATAAAGATCCTTTTTTCAAATATGACTTCGCAACGCTCTATGAGTTTGACACTGACAAAATGCCGCAGGAAACTATGGATTTCGATGCACTCATAAGCAAGCTAGATCCCGAAGGCAAAGCCGGCAAAATCCATAGGGACGCAGTTTTATCTCAATCGGAGATTGATAGTTTGATTAACGAGATGGGCATAACGTTGGATTAGCTGCGTACGCTTTGGAGGGCTTTATATGAAAAGGCTTATCATCAGATTAAGCGCACTGTTTGTTGTGGTTATTGCGGCGATAAGTGCGGTCGGAGCCTTTGCTTTTGACAATCGGGAGCCGGAATATACGGATACGCTATATATCGACTTTTTCATTGAGGACGACAAGGTGCCTTTGGCATTTTTTGCGCAATTGCCTTTTGAGGATGTGCAAGCATATGATTGGTTTTACAGGTCTGTCACATGGGCCTATAAGAATGAAATTATGAATGGCGTCAGCAGCACCAAGTTTGCCCCCAAATCCGATATGACGCGAGCTATGCTTGTAACCATACTTTGGCGCTATGCGGGAACGCCGGAGGCTGGCAGGTCAATGTTTTCCGATGTCACAACTGGTAAATGGTATAGTACCGCAGTTGCTTGGGCTGCTGAAAATGGGATTGTCCAAGGCTTTGATGCAGCTACTTTTGGTGCTCACTCTTTCGTGAACCGTGAGCAAATGTACACAATCCTTTACCGCTATATGAATTTTGCAGAGTTGACCATTGTGCTGGAGGACGAGATTCGCATACAACAGTTTGCGGATGAATACAAGGTTAGCGATTGGGCCCTTGATGCCATGTACTTCATGTATGACGCAGGAGTCATGTTTATGCTCAGCACTTTGGACATTTATGCCAGACCGAGGGAAAACGCAATTAGGGGGGAAATCGCCGCAGCTATGTATTTCTTTGATAGGTATGCCGTCCCGTTGTCAATTGCCTACGAGTAAGTAGGGGCTAGGAGGGAGGCACTTATGCGCATTTATCTGATGGTCGATTTTGGAAGCACTTATACTAAAGTGACGGCGGTTGATTTGGATGGAGAGAGACTTCTTGGCAGGAGCCAGTCTCCGACGACTATAGAGACGGACATCACGATTGGTTTAAATAGCGCATTGGACGAGCTGTACGCAAATTACAATCTTGTGCCTGGCGAAATCCACGGGAAGTACGCTTGCAGCAGCGCCGCAGGCGGGCTCAAGATGGCTGCGATAGGTCTTGTTCCCGATTTGACACTCAAGGCTGCACAGATGGCAGCGCTGGGTGCCGGCGCGAAGGTGGTTTGCTCGTATGGATATGAAATTGACGGTGACATCGCCTCAGAGATAGAGAAAAAGCAATGCGACATAGTGCTTCTGTGCGGCGGTACGGACGGAGGCAACAAAAATGTGATTTTGTACAATGCTGAGGTGCTCGCCAATTCAAACATCGCTTGCCCAATACTTTTATGCGGCAACCGTTCGGTTGCGCAGCGGGCATGCCTGCTTTTGGAGGCCGGAGGCAAGAAAGTATATAAATCAGCAAATGTGCTTCCGGCGATTGACCGTGTGGACGTCGGCCCGGCTCAGGAGCTTATAAGAAAAATCTTTATACGCCACATCATTCAGGCGAAGGGCCTAGACAATGCACAAACTCTTTTCAAAAAAGATATCATCCCAACTCCGATGGCTTCACTGAATGCCGCTTCCCTTTTGGCAGACGGAACTAGCCGCGAGCAAGGAATAGGCAGTCTCATGGTTGTTGAAGTTGGCGGAGCGACAACAAATATCCACTCAATTGAAGACAATTCCCCTGCCACGGCCCTCACAATAATAAGGGGACTTCCCGAGCCTAGAGTATCTAGAACTGTAGAGGGGGATATGGGCATCCGTTTTAACGCTCGCACAATTTTCGATTTTGAAGGCAAGGAACAGCTCACTGCTTCCGTATTCAAGCTAGACGAAACACTCCCCTCCGAACAGGTAGACCTAGATGCCTACACGGAGCTGCTTGGCGAAAATGCCTCTCATGTCCCAAAGAGCGATGCAGAGGCTTTGATGGACATAGCACTTGCAAAAGCCTCCGTGCACACCGCTGCTGTGCGGCATGCCGGGCATATAAAGTCCGAATATACCGCATCCGGCGAAGTCACCCTTCAATATGGGAAAAATCTTCTCAATGTCAAAAATGTGGTTGGCACCGGAGGCATTTTTAAATATGGCAAAAATCCTGGAGCAGTGCTCGAGTCAGCACTCTTCAGCAAGCGGGAGCCTTGGAGCTTGATGCCAAAGTCCCCCACGGCTTATGTTGACAGCGACTACCTTCTCTACGCAGTGGGGCTTTTGTCTCAGGAGTTCCCTGACGAAGCCCTTAGGATTGCAAAAAAATATCTAAAAAGAGTAGAGGTTGCCGGATGAGAAACACAATAAAAACAATAAATAAATTCGCAAACTTAATTTCTGCTTTTTTACTTGCTGGTTTAACGCTTCTGATTGTGGCTAATATTTTTCTAAGGAATGTGTTTTTCATATTCGTACCAGGGGTTTTTGAGCTAACGCAAATTTTCCTATCTATCATCGCCTTTTTTGCTGTTGCATATGCGCACGACAATAAGGCGCACTGCGTCGTCGAAGCGCTTTACAAAGTGCTTCCGAGAGCCGGAAAGTGGTTTTTTTCGCTTGTCAGCTCGCTCTTTTTCCTCGCCACAGCCTGTGTTGTGGGAGGATCTGTTTTCCACCTAGCTATTACGCAAATCAGCAACACGGACCATACCATGGCCCTTAGGATTCCGCTCTGGCCATTTTCCATGCTCGGGGCGCTGGGGATACTGCTGTTTTGTTTGTCGCTCATCGGAGACTTGGTTTATATTATCAAGGACAGGGAGGTGCTGACAAATGACCCCAGTTGAAATCGGGATACTCGGCATAATCGTTCTTGTCATTTTGTTGCTGCTGCGCGTTCCGGCTGGAATTTCCCTAATCATTGTAGCCGCCCTGGGAAACAGCCTGCTAACTGCCCCCGTCCTTGCACTAGAGCAGCTAGGGGCTGACGTAGTCCGCATAACTCAGACGCAAGCACTTGGCGCTATACCATTTTTTACCCTTATGGGGATCTTTTTGACAAAGGCGGGCGCGGGTTCTGCACTTTTTGAGCTTCTAAACAGCCTCTTGTGTCGGCGGAAAGGCGGCATGGCGATATCCGCTTTGGGTGCGTCATCGATTTTCTCAGCGGTTTGCGGCAGGGGAATTTCTGGTCCGACGCAAGAATTAGACGCAGGCAAGGATCGCTATGATGAAGGCTTTGCAGTCGCTGCAAGCACGGCAGGAGCCGCTATGGGGATGGTCGCCTCACCCGTCGTAGTACTTGTAATTTATGGCTTTTTGACAGGCGAATCGATTTCCCAAGTGATTCTGGCTGGCATCGTCCCCCTGATTTTGGCAGCTGCTCTTCTAGCGCTTTCCGTTCCGGTAATACTAGCGCTCAAGCCCAAGTTTGCTCCTGTGCCCAACAAGGGAAAGCCACCTTTCCCCAAGCAGGCGCTTAAGGTCGCATGGGTCGTGCCTGTTATTTTCCTAGTTGTTTTTGGCGGAATATTTATGGACTGGGTGACTGTGACTGAGGCTGGCGCACTCGGCGCTTTTGTCACTTTCGTGTTTGCATGTGCCGTAAAACGAATGTCCAAGAAGTTTTTTGTGGAGGCTGTTACTGAGTCAGTCAAGACGCTAGGCAATATTTTTGTTATGATTATAGGCGGCAGCCTTTTCTGGTCATTCCTCAGCAGGAGTTTGATTACCCTGACGCTGACTAATTTCACACAGACGCTTGATGCTGCGCCTATCCTTGTTGTCTTATTTTTCCTCATTGTCTACGTAATGCTGGGACTGATTATGAATAAACTTGCAACGCTTGTCATCATGACCCCGATTGCATACCCTGTAATTATCAGTTTGGGGTTCAGCGGTGTCTGGTTCGGCGCTATGACTGCGCTTATGCTTATGTCCGCCTACCTCGTGCGTCCAATCAGCAATTCCGATTGGCTCAGCTTCAATCATTCTATGCCCAACGTCCGCACTTCCAAGATTTTTACAGCGCAGCTGCCTTTTTTGGTTACTATGCTTATTGTGTGCGTACTTATGGCAATAGTTCCATTCCTTGCTACACTGCTGCCAAGAATGATGCTTGGCTGGTAGCAATAGAAACAAATCGCAAAGGAAATTTTTTAAGTTTTTATATGCACCAAGTATTGTCAAACAATTTTATTTGGGTTATAATGGCCGTTGACCATCGCTTAATTTATTCACTAATCAGGGGTTTGTCAACTAATGGGCAAGCATACAATTTTCGTAACGCTAACACTAACTTTTGTTTGGATAATTCTAATGGAGGGGTTCTCTTGGCAGAACGCCGCTATTGGTATGTTCATGAGCATGCTGAGCATGCATTTCGTCGGCAAGTTTTTTAATTTTGACGAAATAAGAAACGTGAGCTTTTTCAGGCTTGCGCTGTATCCATTTTGGCTAATTGCCCGCATTTATGCCGATGCTTTATTTTTGACAAAACTAATTCTGACCGACGCCAAGTGGGGGAAGACTACAACCAAGCTGAATCTCGACAATGAGTCCCTCAGGATTATTCTTGCCTTCTCCATTACGCTTACGCCCGGTTCGGTGTACCTGGAGCTTAAAGATAATGATATTGTGCTTTTAAGCATTGACGGCACGGACAAACTAGGCTATCCTGCTTCGAACAATGGATTGAGCAACATTTCAGCTATGCTTAGAAAAGCGCAAAAGTAAGGGGTGTCTTCCATGTATGTAATATTTGCGATTATGCTTGGACTGCTGGTTCCCTACTGCATCAGAGTCGCAGTTGGGCCCAGCGTTTGGGACAGGCTCTTGGGAGTAAATCTGATTTCTTCAAAAATAATAATAATAATCATACTTTATTCTTCTTTGAATGACTTGCCCTTTTTGTTGGACTTTGCTATCTTTTACGCCCTGTCGGGGTTCATAGGCACCATTTTTATTGCGTTGTTTTTCTCTGATCGGGATACAAAAAAAGGGTTGGGAGATAGGAAGTAATGAGTATTCTTGCTTATATAGTCATGGGGATTGGGGTGGCCTTCATGCTCCTAGGCGTTATTGGCATTTTCAAGCCCGGAAAGGACTTCTATTACCGTATCCTCGTAGCATGCAAAATTGACACCGTTGGCCTGCTCACACTAGGCATCGGGCTCGCAATTTATCATGGCATTAGCTTTTTTACGGGAAAGATGTTCCTGATTGTGATTATGATTTTAGTCCTTAATCCATTTGTCGCCCATATCGTGGCACGTTCTGCTTCCCGAAGCGGATACGACTCAATTGGCGATAGCACAGATGTTGATGAGAGCGCTGGAGAGAAGTAACGAGGTGGAGATATGGGAGGATTTTTAGCGGAACTTTTGTTATTGGTTTTTTTGGTTTTATGTGCGTTATATATCGTTTTTTCCAGAAAAATATACAGAGTCATAATATTTTTTGCTGTCTTTTCACTGATTACCTCTGTAATTTACCTTTTCCTAGGTGCACCTGACGTGGCAATGGCTGAGGCGGGCATTTCTGCGTTTACCACGATTTTCTTCATAGTGTGCCTCGAGAAATACTACAGCCGGGGCAAGGACGGCCGGAACGAAGCCACTGCTCCAGTGCCAAAGGTGCCTTTAAGGGTGCTCCTGCCGGCAATTTTGTTTGTCTCTGGACTTTTTGCCCTGTTTATCCTCTATGCGCCAACCGGATATCCTTATACCGGCTTGCGTGACCAATACCTAAGGATGTTCATGCGGGATGTCGGGGGAGAAAACGCCGTTACTGCAATATATTTAGGCTATAGAGTTTATGACACGCTTTTTGAAGCGCTATTGCTAGTAACTGCAGTCGTTGCCGTGCTTCACCTCTCTTGGTACAGCGAGGCGGCGGTTCCGGATGGGCGGCACAGCGAGCTAGAAGATTCCCGCATGGCCAAGTTTACCATGCGCATCGTTTGCCCCATGATTTTGCTTTTTGGCATGTACCTTGTCTTGAATGGGCATATCTCCGCCGGGGGTGGTTTCCTTGGGGGGCTCGCTTTTGCGCTTATTTTGATATGCCGCTTTTTTGTGGTGGGCATCTTCGACTTGCCTATCAAGAAGGCCTTGAAGCTGGAAGAAATTGTTTTTGTGTTTATTGTGATACTTCCAATATTTGCTATCTTCACAGGGGTCGTATACCATTTCTGGGGCAACTCCGTGCTATTTCAAACCATTTATCTGATAGCAATGAATGCGCTTGTTGGTCTTAAGGTTGCTTTCGGCTTTTTCGTCCTATTCTACCGCTATGTGGCAGTAGAGCGCTTACCGGAAGAAGACGACACTGAAGATGTAAAGGAGGCTGGCTAGGCTATGGATTTTCATGTTTTTGACATTTTCCCGATTTTGCTCTTTTTTGTTAGCATATTTGGCATCATAATCAGCACCAATGTTGTTAAGACAATTGTTCTGATTGTCCTAATGCAGTCGGCAGTGATTCTGTTCTGGTTGGGAGTTGGGTCAAGGTTTGGGGTTCATCCTCCGATTTTTGAATATTTCGCTTATGTTGCAGACCCGGATGCCATTGCCGACCCGCTTCCACAAGCGCTTATGCTGACGGCAATTATCATAGGCATCGCCGTAACTGCCATAAGCATTACCATGCTAAACTCCTTGTTCCGCAAATACCGGACAGTGCAATGGCTTGCTATGCACGATGCGGCGCTCGTTGACGAGCAGAAAAACATCAAATAAAAGACACGAGAGGTTGCTATGTTATCGTTATCTCAGCTGCTTTCTTCACTGTTGCCCTTTCTTGTGATTGTGCCGGTGCTCATCGCCGTTTTTCTATACGTATTCGCATCTATGCGATATACAAGGGCTATTGCCGTTATTGTGCAAGCGATTTTCCTGATTCCCACTTTTCTGCTTCTTTTTGTCGTGCGTGAAGCTGAGATTGTGGTGAGCGTCGGGAACTACCCTGGTTTTCTGGGTATCATTTTGCGTGCGGACAGCCTTGCTGCAACATTTGTTTTTCTGACAGTTATTATTTTTCTTGCAGTGAGCATCCTCACAATTCGAATGCCGCCCGACCCTACGACACGATTGTTCCTGTTTCTTCTTTTCTTGTTGGAGGCAGTTATTATCGGCCTCTTCCTGACGCGCGACTTCTTTAACGTTTTTGTGCTGGTGGAAGTTAGCACTGTGGTCGTCACCATTATGCTCATGTATGACAGAGCGCGCCGCAACTTGTATTCCGGAATGACCTTCATATTGGTCAATATCGTTATAATGCAGTTTTACCTCTTTGGGTTGGGGTATATCTATATGCTGACCGGTGTCTTGGATATGGCGGCAGCCGCCG
>WQSH01000003.1 GCA_009787995.1 Oscillospiraceae bacterium | reverse complement strand
GCAGGGCGCATTCCCTGCGCTCGGCGACCAGCTCGGCCTCGAGACCATCTACAGGAGGGTCTTTGCACAGGCTCCGATCAACCTCCGCTACAGCCTTGAGACAGACATCTTTGGCCGCCCGGCCGACAGGTACACTCTCAGGGGACAGGAGATTGTCCTTGAGAACAGGGCTCCCGCAGTTTACTTTACGTCGGCACAGCCCTTCGGCGTAGCCGCAGCACTGAGCGGCGTAGGCATCGGCCCTGTTGGAACAGAAGTCCCAGTTTTTGTTCAGGGCACGCTCAACTACCTGCCGGAAGTGGTCAGGACGAATCCGGGAGTAAATATCACTAACGTTACTACCGCACAGTTCGACACGCTCGACTTCTTCACCCACGCCCATCAGCCATCAGGCCTTGCAGCAGGCGGCATCCTTAACCTGGAGAGCTACAACACGCTCAACAGAGTGCCTGCAGTAGGCGGGGCTAGCGGCCCGGGCAACGGCCCTCTGACGCGCGCTGCGCTCAACGGCAGGGTTCAGGCTCACACCGGCAACGGCGTGCTGGTTGAAGTGTTCGTTGACGAGGCCACCAACTATGTCAACACAATCACGGTCATCAGGACCGACATCGCTCGCATATTCTCCTCCGGGTTCTTTGGAGTGACGGTTACTCCTAAGTTTGCTGACGGCGCAGCGTCGGGTCTTCCTGGCTTCGGCGGCGGCATTCCGATTCGCACGGGCACCTTCGGATCCGTGTCATCGTTGAGCGCAGCGCCCGGAACTCCCCACTTTGCTGCACTTAGCGAATTCTCCGTCGGCGATTCCGCACTCGTGTCGTTTGCTCTCAGCAGCGGCCTGTGGGTTGTCGGCTCGGTAGACGTCCCAGAGCTCGTTGAAGGCACGCTCACTGCCGCAGTAGGCATGACTGCCCTCACTATGCCGGGCTCCCTGACAGTCGCCGGTAGGACATACCCCAGGGCTACGATTCTGACTCCATATGCTGCGCGCGCAACACTGGTCGCAGCAGTGCCCACACCTACGGTCAGGATGCTGCTTGACACGTTCGGAAACGTCGTTGACGTCCTGGACGCACCGCAGGCACGCAACCGCAACATCTTGATAGTCACAAACAATGGCGTGGCCCCGATTGGCGGACTGCAAGGTCGCAATGTGCAGACTGTAACAGGCTTCCACCCGGATTCGGCCACCACGGTCACAATAAACATGACCGCACGCGACCACATCCCCGTGCAGCCCGGCGGGCTCTTCCCGACAGGCACACCTGGGGCTCCGAGCTTCATTGCGGTTCCGCCGACTCTGCAGGCGATGCTGAACGCCCAGGGCGCTACGATAGGCGCAGTCATAGAAATATTCAATGACCCAGCCCGTGGCAACCTGGTTAACTGGAGATATCGCGCAGGACCTGCCGACATAGACAATTATTTCGGCGTTACCAATTCCGTTGCTCCGTGGCCGCTCAACAGAGGAAACCCTGTTTTTGACGGAGCAGGCGTAACAGTTGGTGAGCAGCTTGCCACCGCAACGCCAAACACATTCCCGGTTGCCACTGCAAACGTGGTCGCTGTGTCTCCCACTGTGGCTCAGCACGGGCTTGTGCCCAATCAGACGGGCCTCACGCTTGCCGACGGCACTCACCTGGCATTTGCGCCTGACGCAAGGTACTTCTTCGTAACCTACACCAACATTTCAAACACTGACGCTCGCTGGGGCTCCAGCGAAGGAGTCGCCGGCGTCCAGAGGATAGGTGCGGTTCAGAGTTTGGATAGGAATCGCGCAATCGCTGCAAACGCCAACTTCACCGCTACAGACGGCGCTGCCGACACGCACCGCATGGTCGCAATAGTCGAGCAGAGGGGCTTCAATGTACCGCCCGTCATCACCGCACTTTGGATTGGCGGAGTGGCTCCGGTTCAGCCTCAGCCTATTTTCGAGAACCTCGTGTTCCTAGGCGGCCCGGCACCTAACTTCCCCGAATATCTGCCAGGCAACACCCTCCATCACATGCGCCAAGCTTGGGATGCTCGCGGACAGGCGCTGCCAAGGCCTCCTGCCTTCCAGTTTACGGAGTTTGCTGACGGCCGCACGCTGCCATGGGGTCGTATCCCCGTAGCGGCTAACTTCGCCCCGGGCGTACCTACTCCAGGCTGGTTTACAAGAGACGCAACCGTGGCGCCCGACGAGTTCGGCAGGTTCGAGCTTACCGCAGTTGTTGCAGGTGCTCCGAACACGTTCAACAACGTAAGGGCAACCACGAACGGACTCCGTCCACAGAGCTTCGGCAGCCAGACTCACTTCATAGTACCTTTCGAGACTGGTGCTGGCGGTGCGGTTCGCCGCGAGATGCTCGTAGAGCCGGGCACGGTAGTGGTTGATCCGGATATGGCTATCTCTGTAATGATGCCGATGTTCTTCCCATGGGTCCCGAATCCTGCGGGTGTATCAGACGCCATGAATCTGTACAACCTCGTAAGCAATGCTTATGAAGTCAGGTTCTCCGTAGCGTTCCCGCCGGGGGCCACGTTCTCAGCTCCTTCGGTGTTCATCACAGAGGTAATCTGGACACCGCCTGCCCCATAACGGAGTAAGGCAAAAAAACTAACTGCGCAAGGCTAACACAAGCCCCCGGGAAATCCCGGGGGCTTTGGCGTGCGCAAGTCTTTGCACAAGGTAGCTGATGCCGGGCATCAGCGGACGGCTCGCAGGAGTGTTGCTAGTAACGGACTTATAGGTTTTACGTGCCCACCCAACAATTCAGGGCTTGTGTTTTAGAGGAAATGATGATATATTACCTAGGGATTGTTGGCCATGTGGGGCGCACCTCGCTTTGCCCCCACGGGCTGTTTGCTGATACAAGACTTGCCGGAGGTACTTGCTTTTATGAGGAATAGGCTGATTTCGATAATTTTGGCGGCTTGCCTTGCGCTTGTGCTTTGCGCGCCTGCGCTCGGGGCTATGAGCCTTGCCAACTTTGACAGGGTTCGGGAGTACCAGGATGGGTTTTCCGACGTGCCAGTCTCTGCGTGGTTTTATAGCGGCGTGCGGAGCGTTTATGAGCGCGGGATTATGGCTGGCAGGGAACCGGGGCTCTTTGACCCGCACGGCAGGATTACGATTGCCGAAACGATAAAAATTGCAGCATCCATCCATCGCATATTTCACACCGGGTCGATGGAATTCCCCTCCGGCTCGCCGTGGTATGCGCCATATCTCGACTATGCTCGCAGGAACGACATTCGCATCGGCGCTTTTAGAAACTTCACCGCACCCATAACAAGGGCTGACTTTGCCGTTATAATGGCAAGCGCCTTGCCTGACGAGGCTCTGACGCCGATTAACCGCATTGCAGACGGCGCAATCCCTGATGTTTTGGAACGCTTTAGCTATGGGCAAGCCGTCTATAAGCTCTACAGGGCAGGAGTCCTGACGGGCGCTGATGGCGATGGCGCATTTTTCCCAGGCAGGACACTCACGCGCGCAGAAGCTGCTGCGATTATCGCTCGCATGGTTGAGGCGGATTTGCGAATGGTGATGACTCGGGACATCCCGCTGCCGGCGGAACAAATATACGCAATGGCCTCCCCCGCTGTTTTTCTCATTCAGGTTCTTGACGACGATGATGAAGTTTTGAAGACCGGGAGCGGATTTTTCATTTGCGAAACCGGGCTCGCAGTTACAAATTACCATGTCGTCGTCGGGGCTCATTCCGTGCGCATTGTCCTAGACGATGGTGAGGTTTTGGATGCGGCAGGCCTATATGACTTTTGCCGCGCTACCGATGCTGCGCTTATCCAGGTTGATGGCGGAGACTTTGCGTACCTAAATATCTCCGATGCACCCTTACGGACGGGTGCGACTGTGTTTGCGCTTGGCAGCCCGCTGGGACTGCAGGCATCGTTTTCCAGGGGCATTGTTTCGCAGGCCCTGCGAGAAGTCGAAGGCATGACATTTATCCAGCTCGATGCTGCGATTTCGACCGGGAGCAGCGGCGGGGCGTTGCTTGATGTTTATGGGCGCGTCGTGGGAGTCACGACTGCCACTATGCAAGGCTCGCAAAATATCAATCTAGCTGTGCCTATAGAGGCATTCATCGCCCTTAGCAGCGAAAGCTACGTGCCTTTTGCGGATATGCTTGCAAGCATCGTGCATTTTGAGGGGTTTTACCCTGCGCCGGATTTTGGTGCGCATTTTGGCGTCAGGCCATGGGATACAAGAGACCAGCTCGGCGGGACATCGTTTTCATTCCGCCTGCGCGACTTGCCCGGTGATATAGATGATATAATTGACGAATACATGCACCTTGTTTACCAGAGCCTGTTTGAGCATGTCGGCTTTGTCACATTCGGGGGGCAAAGGGGAGCCCTCATGAGGCGCTACTTCAATTCTAGGCATGGCGTTATGCTGACGCTGGGGGTTGAGGTTGTCCGGTCGGTAGAGGTTTTTACGGTTAATGTGAATGCCGGAAGCCCTTTTGAGCCCTGGTAATTTTATATGCTGGGTGTGCTGGTCAATACCGTCGCCATTTTGTTTGGCGGTGCGGTCGGGCTTTTGGTTCAAAGGGGTATTCCCGAGCGGTTTTCAAAGGCCGTCATGACAGGCATTGGGCTGGTGATTATGTTCATTGGCATTTCCGGTGCGCTGCAAGGCGAAAACCCGATAATCCTTGTCGTTTCCATTGCGCTTGGCGCAGCGGCTGGCACGGCCTTGCGGATTGACGAGCGCTTGAATGTACTGGGGCTAAAGATTGAGCAGAAGGTGTCCTCTCGCAAAAAAGGCAAGAAAAATTCTATTGCGCAGGGTTTTGTCACCAGCTCGCTACTTTTTTGCGTTGGGGCCATGGCTATAGTGGGTTCGATTAATTCCGGGCTGACCGGCGACCACTCGATTATATTTACTAAAGCGACGATTGATTTGATTTCAGCTGCTGTTTTGGCGGTCAGCTTGGGTGTCGGGGTTTTGTTTTCTGCCGGTGCGGTGCTTGTGTATCAAGGTGCGCTTGTGCTTCTCTCGCAGCTTCTGCGGCCCCTTCTCGACAGCCCATCGCTCCTTGCGGAAATTAATTGCGCCGGGTCTTTGATTATCGTTGCGCTGGGGCTTAATATGCTGGGTCTGACTAAAATTAAGGTTGCAGATTTTTTGCCTGCGGTTGCTTTTGTGCCTGTTGTCTACTTTATTTCGGGGCTTGTTTTTGGGTAGTAAACCCTCGGAATTGCTAAAGTTTTTGCCGTTTTTTCCGATTATATATAATGTAGAAGGTTTTGTAAATCATGGAGCGGGAATTAGAATAGAGACGGGGGTAATAATCCCTACTTTCGAAATAAGAGTTCGCCTGAGCGCATCTTTATGGGTGCAAATTTAATTATTGGAGGACTAAATGTCGACAGAAGCAATTTCATCAACAACATCAACTGTGAATACACAGGCAAGCAGCGCTAACACTGCAGGGGTGCGTTCCGTCAGTGGAAACCATGGGTTTTCAGATGCTTTTAGGAACAGCCAGTCCCTTAGCAGCGGTAGCGCTGACTTGGATGCGATTTTTGAAGCTGCCGGTCGCAGATATAATATACCGTCCAACCTGCTTAAAGCTGTGGCGCAAGTCGAGTCGAATTTTCGCCCCAATGTGACGTCCAGGGCAGGGGCTCAAGGAATCATGCAACTGATGCCGGGCACGGCTAGGCACCTTGGCGTTGAGGATGTTTTTGATCCTGAGCAGAACATCATGGGCGGCGCCCGGTATTTGAGGGAGCTGCTTGATAGGTTTGATGGCGACATCAGTTTGGCGCTTGCCGCTTATAATGCCGGATGGCCCACAGTCCTAAGGCATGGCGGGATTCCGCCTTTTCGCGAGACTCAGGCTTATGTGCCCAGGGTTCTTGAGCTTTTCCATGGTGGCGACATCACTGCCGGAGTAATTAACTTGAGCGCTCCCAGCGGCGGCGGGGGGGCTGCGGTACCGTCGAATGCGGGTGGGTCTTCTTCTGGCACTGGCGGCGGTGATAGTGGCGCTGCGGCATTGCTGGAAGCTATGTCACAGATGGTTTTGATGAGGGTGATTGAGATGCAGATGGGTCCTTCAGGCGGCCGGGAGAGAAGCCGCGGATCCTTTTAGCGCCCTTTTTTAATAAAGAACAAATCGGGATGACTGAGGCAGCTAAACTGCGCCAGTCTCCCGATTTTCTGCTACCCGCCGCCCCCCAAAAACGTGATGCCGGGGGGGAGGTGGGTACCGTGTGAGTCAAGCTCGCAACGACGGTGCGGGGGCGAGGGTCTGGAAGGGAGTGGGGCGCTCCTTCAGCTTAAACTGCGCAATCATCTGCTGCAGCACGTCCGACTGCCCGCTCATTTCTTGCGAAGCCGCAGCGCTTTGCTGAGCTGTTGCACTGTTTTGCTGGATCACTTGTGCTACTTGGTCTATGCCGCTATTTATTTGAGAGATTCCTGAGGCCTGCTCTTCAGAAAATTTTGCTATATCGCTCAGCATGGCGTTGCTTTCATTTATTCCCGAGACGATCTTCGTCAAGCTTGCGGCGGTATATTCCGCTATGCGGGCGCCAAAGTCGGCTTTTTCCATCGAATTCGCTATCAAAGCCCCGGTATCTTTTGCGGCATCGGCACTTTTGGCTGCAAGATTTCTGACTTCTTCTGCCACAACCGCAAAGCCTTTGCCGTGCTGCCCTGCCCGCGCTGCCTCGACGGCTGCGTTTAATGCAAGTATGTTGGTCTGGAATGCTATGTCGTCAATGACCTTAATGACTTTGCCTATGCCCTGGCTGGCCTCGTTGATATCCTTAACCGCAGATATCATCTCGCCCATGTGCTCATTGCCTTTCTCGGCATTTTTCATGATTGTGTCGGCCAGCATAGCGGCGCGCCCGGCCATCTCGGCATTATGGTTTGTTTTTTCAGATATGTCGGAAATTGAGGCGGAGAGCTGCTGCACCGTCGAGGATTGCCGTGTTGAGCCTTGTGCCAAGGCCTGGGCACCGTCGGCAATTTGTTTTGAGCCCGATGATACCTGATTTGCCGAGGACTGAATCGATGAAAATATGCCATTGAGGTTCACCAGCATTTGGCTGACAGATCTGCCCAGCACATCTTTTTCGGAAACAGGCTCAAACTCAATGTTAAGGTCGCCTGCCGATAGGGATTCCAGCTTGCCTGAGATGTTGTTAATATGCTCAAATAACCTGACGGAGGCTTCGACGCACTGGCCAATTTCATCTTTGTTTTTTTGCAGCTCGCTGAGTTTGTCCAGCGTCTCTCTGCTGATGCTTATGTCGCCGGTTGTGCCTGCCTGTTTCATAAGGTCCCTCAACATGGCCAAGGGCCTTGCCATTGCTTTGCCAATGCGAGTGCTCAAGAGCACTACGATAAGCACTGCCGCTACAAAAAGGATAGCGAACCTAACGAGCGACGCATTGACCTCGGCCATTACTTCGCCTCTCGGCACCAACACAAACAAAGAGAAGTCATTGTGCAGGTGCGTATGCGCAGCCAAGAAAAGCGTATTGTTTAGAGTTATTTGAAAAGCTTCGCCTTGGCTCTGGGCGCCAAGCCCCAGCAGCAGGTTCCGGTCGCTGGGGCTCAGTTCTCTGATGAACTCATTTGTGTCAAAAAATACTCCTTGTTCCGACGCTATCAGGGAAAATCCTGTCTCATAAAAAGTTGCCTGCCTTACAATGTCCTGTATGTAGGTTTCCCCACGGCCTCCCGCAAACGCCACACCAACGGAATCGGCGGTGTTTGCAAGACTGTATCGCACAAACAGCCTAGAATAATTGTCAATCTCTTCGACTATGCGAGTTTGCATATAGCCGGCGGCAGCACCACCGACTAAGACAACTGCTACAGAGATGAGAAATGCGATTTTTGAGGACATTTTTTTGAATGTGAAGAATTTCGTCATCAGCGCCTCCTTTAGCTATGCGTTTTACAAATACTTCCCGCCCAACACTGCCTAACATTGTCTAGCATTGTATGTATTTTCGCTGCAAAAGTCAAGGAAAACCCCGGAACCCAGTGGGCTCCGGGGCTGGGGAAGCTTGCTACTTCCTAGTGTAGATGCCCTTTACGGCTCTAATAGCTTCAATTCTCTGTTCGGCCATTTCGTCGGCCACTTCGTACGTAAGCCGCCCGCTTGCGTTGGCAATTGTCAAAATATCCAGCATTCTTGTGTAGATGTATTCAATATCCCGCAGTGAAGCTTCCTCGCTGTAGCCGCCCTCTGCGCGCTCATAGGACACATTGATGACGCCGCCCGAATTGGCCAAGTAGTCCGGAGCATAGATAATACCTTTAGACTGGAGCGCATTTCCATGAATTTGAGCGTCCTTTAGTACGTTGTTAGCGCCGCCGCATATTATTTTGCATTTAAACTGAGGTATGGTTTCGTCATTTACAGTCGCCCCTAGCGCACAGGGGGCATATAGGTCACATTGTGCCGCATAAATGTCGCCCGGCGAAACTGCTTTTGCGCCGAACTCTGCCACGGCCCTTTCAACACGCTCGCTGTCAACGTCAGTCACAATTAGTGTGGCATTGCATTCGTGCAAGTATTTGCATAGGTAGTATCCCACATTGCCGATGCCCTGCACCGCAATGACTTTGCCTGCCAAGTCGTCGCTGCCGTGCACGTGCTTGAAGCAGGCGCGTATGGAGTTGAACACGCCGCGTGCGGTGTATGGAGAGGGGTCGCCGCTGCGCCCGGGCAGCCCCACGACATAGTCGGTTTCCATGTGAATATAGACCATATCCTGTGTGGACGTCCCAACGTCCTCCGCTGTGATGTAGCGCCCATTCATCCCCTCCAAATACCGGCCAAATGCGCGCCAGAAGGCTTCGCGCTTGATGGGGTCTTTGCGCAATGTCGCATAGTCGCCGATTATTACAGTCTTGCCGCCGCCCAGAGCCAATCCGGCCAGTGCGCTTTTGTACGTCATCCCGCGAGCGAGGCGCAGGGCGTCTTCAACGGCTTCATCAGTGCTGCTGTAGTTCCAAAAGCGGCTGCCGCCCAAGGCGGGACCGAGTACGGTGTTGTGAATGGCGGTAATGGCCTTTAGTCCGGTTCCTTTGTCGTGAAAGAGGCAAAGCTGTTCAAACCCATACTTCTCCATGTAAGCAAATGCGTCCATACTTCTAACAACTCCTAACTTATTTGTATGCTGCACTACCCAGCGGCATCTGCTGTGGGGGCGTCACACTATTTTTTGGCAGTCACATTTTAAGTGCCTTACATGCGTTAGCATATCACACAATGTGCATTTTGTCCAGAAATATCAATATAGCCAAGAGGTGTTTTGTCTGTTTTGACAATTTTCTAAAGTGCGATTGTGAAGCGAGAATACTTCATAGGGTGATGGCGCAAACTTGAACATTCCGCTTAGTCTAGCGTAACTCCGCAAAAAACAACAAATCCTAGAGTCGTTGCAACTCTAAGATTTATTCTGGTGACCCGTCCGCGGCTCGAACGCGGGACCCCCTGCTTAAAAGGCAGATGCTCTACCGACTGAGCTAACGGGTCAGGTTGCTGCAGGGATTTATGGCGCACTGTGTAATATAGCATGTGGGAGCCACTGCTGTCAAGGAAAAATGTGCCTAAATTTTCCATAAAATTTCCATCAGATGCCCAAAAACCCCAAATGGCAAGCGTGAGTGGCAAATAATGCGCCGCATCACAAGGGGGACATATCTCATTTGTGTTTGATACGTCCCCAAGAATGCTCCGTTTTTAAAGGCAGCGCAGCCGCTTAGCTTGCAGTTGCTTCAAAAGGTGTGGGGGGGCCCATGCCCATGTCCATCGTGCCGGAAAGTTTGTCCCCGCTGAGCGTTGCGCTGACTTTGGTTTTCATGTCGCCCATTGGGGAAGACACTTCAATGACAAACGTAATTTCATTGCCGCTGATTTTGCCATCTTTGATCGGCGCGCTGTCTAGTCCGGTGGCTGTCGCAAGGCCGGTAAAGGTGTCGCCGGTGATGTCGAAGGCGAAAGTTCCCTCTGTCTTGCCGCCGCCCATGGGATTGTCAAAACTGTTTTTGTACTTACTTGCTAATGCCATAGCTCAAATCTCCTTTTTGTCATAAATTTGCGGTACACACAATATAATATGTACCATGTAGTGCATCTTGCACTAAGAATTAACTCATTATAGCATAGTGTGCATGAGCACACAATGCCAAATATGGATTAAAATACTCATAGCCGCACTAACAGTGTTACTTCAGTGCCAGCTAAGAAAACCTAGTAGCAGGCTTCTCAATGCCGGACAGATAGCAGACACCGAATAGTAACCCAACAGTTATATATAGGGTAGCTGATGCCGCCCGGCATCAGCGGACCATTTGCAGGGGTTGACTAGCAACCAATACATTCAGCCCTTTCCTACGAATTCTGCAATCACTTCAACAAATTGCTCCCCATATCGCTCGGCCTTCACTTGCCCAACACCCGAAACCCTGAGGAACTCGCCTTGGTTTGTCGGGAGCTTTGCACACATATCCCGCAAGGTGCTGTCAGAAAATATGACAAAGGCCGGCACATCCTGCTCCTGGGCCAGCGACAGCCGAACGCCTCGCAACAGCTCGAATAGCTGCCCATCGGAGGCCGACACAAGTTCCGCTTGATTCTCCGGCTTTGCCGCCTGTTTTTCCTTAGGGAGCTTCATTAATACCTCGGCCCCTCCTTGCAGAACCTCGCCTGCGCGCCCCCCGAGCTTTATAACCGGAAATTCATCATCAGTCTTTATCAGATACCCGCATAAGATAAGGTGATTCATAATAGCCCTAAGTTGGTGGACGGACTGCTCGCATATGCCATATGTAGACAGCTTATCCAGGCCCAAGCGCAGCACCTTCTCGCTCTTGCTGCCCCGCAACGTATCGATGACCATGTTCAGCCCAAAACGCTCCTTCATGCGGGCGACGCATGAGAGTATTTTCTGTGCCTCAGCCGTAACATCCGCTACCTCATAATGCGTTCTGCAGTTACCGCAATTCTCGCAATTCGTCAAAGGGTTTTCGCCAAAATATTTAAGTATGTAACTGCGCAGGCAATCATTTGTGGTGCAGTAAAAAGTCATTTCGCGCAGCTTGGCGCGGTCGCGCTCCATAAGCTGCTCAGTCAGCTCCTCATCTTCGCCTTCGCCGGAGTCTCGGGCATTTTCGATAAGCCATAAGTTGGTCCTCACATCCTGGCCGCTATAAAGCAAAACGCAGTCAGCAGGCTCACCGTCGCGCCCGGCGCGACCTGCCTCCTGATAGTAGCTCTCGATGTCCTTGGGCATATTGTAATGCACCACAAACGCTACATTTGACTTGTCAATGCCCATCCCAAAAGCATTTGTCGCCACCATGATTTGAGCGCGGTCAAAAATAAAATCGTCCTGATTATCATGCCTTTCGGAGTCTGGAAGCCCGGCATGGTAGCGCAATGCTTTATAGCCGCTGCTATTTAGCCGGACGCAAACCTCCTCTACTGTGGCGCGCGTGGAGCAGTAGACGATGCCTGTGCGTTCTTTTTTGTCCGACAGAAAGGAAAGAAGCGCCGAATATTTGTCCTTTGGCTTCTGCACCTCAAAGTACAAGTTAGGGCGCTCAAAGCCAGTTACCAGCACTGTGGGGTCGTCAAGCTGCAGCAAGGAAGTTATGTCCTCCCGCACTTTGAGCGTGGCAGTCGCAGTAAAAGCGGAGACGACAGGGCGGTGCGGCAAGCGCTCAAGAAAGTCAGGTATCCGCGCATAGCTAGGGCGAAAATCGTGCCCCCACTGAGAGATGCAGTGAGCTTCGTCTACAGTCAGCATGGAAATGCTCGCTGACTCCGCAAAACTGAGGAAATCAGCCGTGAGAAGCCTCTCCGGGGCGACATATATTAGCTTGTACGCCCCTGCGCGTGCGTTTTGCAGCGCTCTGGCGATCTGCGCCTCTGTAAGCGAGGAATTTATATAAGCCGCAGCTACGCCCGCTTGGACTAAAGTAGTCACTTGGTCTTTCATTAGAGAAATCAAAGGCGAAATTACGAGAGTTATCCCGTCCGTTATCAACGATGGAATCTGGAAGCACAAAGATTTCCCTGCGCCAGTCGGCATTATTCCCAAAACATCCTTGCCCGCAAGGATGTCGGTTATGAGCATTTCCTGCCCGCCCCGAAAGGAGCCATATCCAAAATATTTCTTCAGTATCGTTTTTGCTGTCATACTCGAGCCCCCAGTTACGAGAAGAGTCTTATACTAGCAATCATATCAGGTACAAGCGAAATAGGTCAATCATCGTTTAGGCGGCAAAAACAAAAAACCTTCAATCGCAGTGATTGCAGGCTTTTCGATGGCTGGGATGGCTGGATTCGAACCAACGCATGCCAGAGTCAAAGTCTGGTGCCTTACCGCTTGGCGACATCCCACTGTTCCAATAACTTTTTGGGGTGGATAATGGGATTCGAACCCACGACCCCTGGAACCACAATCCAGTGCTCTAACCAACTGAGCTATACCCACCACATATTCTTACATTAAATGCAGCTCAAGAATTGTAGCATAACCATAGGTGTTTTGCAATACCTTTGGCAGAAATTTTCCTAATTCCTCTTTTTGTGATATACTGGTCGCTGCGCATCCATAATGTGCGGCCGAATTGGGGGAGATAACATGACTTTTGAATGCCATGGGCATATTAGCCTTGATGGGATAGCATACGCAGATGCGGTTGCCCGTCATGAAAATGGGGTGGATGAGGGTTTTGTTCGCCAAAACCTGAAAATTAATGCAGAGCATGGCATCGTGTTTTACCGCGATGGCGGAGACAAGCATGGGGCTTCTGCTTTTGCGAGAAAGGTCGCTGCCGAGTACGGCATCGACTATCGGTCTCCGGTTTTTATAATCTTGAAAAAGGGCTTTTATGGAGGGATGTTTGGCCGGTCGTTTGAAACTATGTCTGAATACCGTGCTTTAGTCAGAGAAGCCGGAAGCCTAGGTGCCGACTTTATTAAGCTTACTGCTTCGGGCATGCTCGACTTTGACAATGGCGGGGCGGNTACCGGCCAGGCTATGTCTTGCGAGGATCTTACAAAGATGATAGAAATCGCCCATGGCGAGGGATTTGCTGTAATGATTCACGTCAACGGGGCCGATAGCATCAAGCGCGCCGCAGAGGCTGGCGCAGACAGCCTTGAGCATGGTTTTTTCATGGACACTGATGCCTTGCGAATTATTGCCCAAACCGGAGCGGTGTGGGTTCCTACCAGCGTTGCCGTGGGGAATCTAATAGGAACAGGCAGGTATGATGATGCAATGCTTCTGCGGATTTTTGAGGGTCATAAGGCTTCACTTAGGGAGGCGGCAGCAATGGGAATCCCGATTGCGTGCGGCAGCGATGCCGGAGCCTCTTGCGTTTTGCAGGGTTCTGGGGCTTTGGACGAGCTTTCTGTTTTGGAGTCGCTTGGGATAGATCCGGAGATAGGCAACAGAAAGATAGAGGAGGTTTTTAAGAAAAAATGCTAACTTTTGAGGATGTAAAGCGCAGCGAGGCTGTTAATACTTATATAACCTGCGCAGATGAGTCGTTGCGCGCTCTGGGTTATACAGAGCATAGCTTTGCGCATGTCACCAGAACGGCAGAGGATGCCGGGTATATTCTTCAGGCGCTGGGTTATCCCGAGCGCGAGGTAGAGCTGGCTAAAATTTCGGGGTATTTGCACGATATTGGCAATCTTGTGAATAGGGAGAACCATTCGCATACCGGAGCCGTCATGGCCTTTCAAATTCTTGAGCGGCTCGGCATGACCCCTTCGGAGATTGCGACAGTGACAACGGCCATTGGCAATCATGACGAGGGGACGGGCGTTCCGGTCAACAGCGTTTCGGCGGCATTGATTCTTGCGGATAAGTCCGATGTGCGCCGCACGCGCGTGAGGAATACCGAGATTGCAGGATTTGATATTCATGATAGGGTCAACTATTCGGTAAAAAAATCTGCTTTGAAGATAAATGAAGAACACACGCTTATTAAGCTCAAACTGACTGTCGATACGAAGTATGGCTCTGTTATGGATTACTTCGAAATTTTTCTCGGACGCATGATTATGTGCCGCAAGGCAGCGGAGCGGCTTGGGCTGGAGTTTAAGCTTATCGTAAACGAGCAGCAGCTGATATAACTTAGCGCAGCGAGGGGCACCGATAAACAAAAAAAGCTGACAGGAGAATTTATCCCCTGCCAGCTTTTGTCGCTTTTTTATGCTTGCTTTTGTGCGTTGATTTTTACGCCTGGGCCCATCGTTGAGGCGGTTACGCAGCTTTTTATGTATTGACCCTTTGCTGCGGCAGGCTTGGCTTTTATTACTGCGTCAAGCAGAGTTTGATAATTGCTGACAAGCTTTTCCACTCCGAAGGACACCTTTCCGATTGGGCAGTGGATTATATTCGTCTTGTCTAGCCGGTATTCAATCTTGCCGGCTTTGATTTCCGAAATAGCTTGCGCAATATTTGGCGTGACTGTCCCCGCCTTTGGCGTCGGCATCAAGCCTTTTGGGCCGAGAACCTTACCCAGGCGACCGACTGTGCCCATCATGTCTGGCGTGGCGACTACGACATCGTAATCGAAAAAGTTCTCCTTTTGAATTTTGTCAACCATGTCCTGACCGCCTGCGAAATCTGCGCCTGCGTCCATGGCTTCCTGCACTCTTTCTTCTTTGCAGAAGACGAGGACTCTGCGGGTTTTTCCTGTTCCATGCGGCAGGACAATTGCGCCGCGGACCTGTTGGTCGGCGTGGCGCGAGTCAACGCCGAGCTTTATGTGGAGCTCAACGGTTTCGTCAAATTTTGCTTTCGATGTTTTGATTACTAAGTCAAATGCGTCGTTCGGGTCGTATAGATTCGCTTTTTCAACGAGCTTTGCGCTCTCTTTATAATTCTTTCCTCTAAACATGACTCTAGCCCTCCGATACTGTTATGCCCATGCTGCGGGCTGTCCCTGCGACCATTTTCATGGCGGTCTCGACACTTCCTGCATTAAGGTCAGGCATTTTCAGTTCTGCGATTTTTCGGACTTCGTCTGGCGAAATGGTTGCGACTTTCTCCCTATTGGGGACGCCTGAGCCTTTTTCAATTTTGCACGCTTTTTTGAGCAAGACAGGAACTGGCGGCGTTTTTGTGATGAACGAGAAGCTGCGGTCGGCGTAGACTGTTATTACGACCGGGATTATCATTCCTTCATCGTTTTTTGTGCGTTCGTTGAAATCTTTTGTGAATTGGCCTATGTTTACGCCATGCTGTCCGAGCGCTGGCCCGACTGGCGGCGCCGGGGTTGCTTTCCCGGCGGGGATTTGAAGTCTGATCACTCCTGCTACCTTTTGTGCCACTTAATGTGCACCTCCTAATATAAGTGTGGTGTTGTCAATTGACAATTGATAGTTGGCAATTGTCAGTTATTGTCGGAGCGTTTGTTAAGAAGGCGCTCCTCCCACTGCGGCAATTGCATTGCAACTGCTGGCTTAAACTGCTTCAATTTGGTCAAAATCCAAGTCTACGGGGGTTTCGCGGCCGAACATGGACACAATAACGCGCACCCTGCTTTTGTCAAACTCGATTTCCTCAACAGTGCCGAGGAATCCATCCAGCGGCCCATCGACAACTTTGACAGTGCTCCCGACCTCAAAACCAACGATGACCTCGTGTCTCTCAATTCCCAACGACTGTATCTCTTCTTCCGTCAGCGGCACAGCTTTGTTTGCCGAGCCTACAAACCCAGTGACGCCTCGTACATTGCGCACGAGATGCCAGCTGACGTCGTTCATTATCATTTTAATGAGGACGTAGCCGGGGAAGATTTTGCGCTCAATAGTTTTTGTCTGGGATTCGTGGATTTCCGTGACGGTTTCTGTTGGGATTTTAACCTCAAGGATTTGGTCTTGCATTTTACGGTTTTCTGCGGCTTTTTCGATTGTTGCCGCTACGGCATTTTCATATCCAGAGTATGTGTGAACTACATACCACCTTGCTTCTTCAGACATATCCACTACCTACCTGCGAGCAATCTGATGGCTTGGAATATTTGCATACCCACCTGATCGAGCGCCCAAACAACTATAGCGGACACCCCCATTACGACAAGTGCCACAATTGTGTTATTTACTGTCTGCTTTGGTGTCGGCCAAACAACTTTTTTCAACTCGCTCCGCATTTCGCGAAACCACCTGGCAAGACGGTTGCTGCCTTTTACTTTTCTTTTGGCAGTTGGTGCCGCCGGCGTTTTAGAGTTTGTCTGTTCAGTTTTTTCGGTCTGGCCTGCTTTTTCTTCTTCTGACACTAAGACACTTCCTTTCGCCAGCTATTTTGTTTCACTGTGTACTGTGTGTTTGCGGCAGAACCGGCAGTATTTGTTCATCTCGAGCCGGTCCGGGGTATTCTTTTTGTTTTTTGTCGTGTTGTAGTTTCTTTGCTTGCAGTCGTTGCATCTGAGCGTAACCTTTATTCTCATTGCGGCGCCTCCTTAATGTTGCCTCCCTGTTTTAATTTGACAGTTTGCGAGTCTGTTTGCAAATTTCATCGGTCGAAAAATTGACCCGTCTGCCGACAGGTAAGCGCAATTATAGCATATCCGGATAAGCGTAGTCAATAGTTTTGCGGAAAAAAGTGGTCGCCGCAAGCCTGAGCGGCAACCACTTTAGCGCATTTTGAGATTAATGTATCACTTATTGGGGTTTTTTGTTTGTGTCAACGAAATCGAGATCTTTTCGCGCCATTCCGAAACGCTCGGCGCCTTCCGGCACGTCCCACATTCCGCCGCCGCCGCCGCCTGCCGGAGGTGGTGGCATATTCTTCATTCTTTCTTCCATGTTTTTCTTGCGCTCATCAGCAGTCAGTAGATATTCTTCGATGTTGGCATTCATGCTGCGCAGCATCGGAGGCCAACCGGACGGATCCGGAAATGGCAGGGCGATGATACGGCCATTCTCGATTGCCTCCTTCAGGATTTCGGCAAGCTCTACAGGGTCGATGCCGGTGGCATGCACTGCGCGCAGGTGTTTCATTGTGCCTTCGGAAACATGGTAACCTGTGTTGCTCAAGTGCTTGGGGCGGTATTTTTCTGCATCGCCAATGTTCGAGTTGATGTTGCCGGGGCAAATTACCGTCGCGCCGCCGCCGTAGCCGACGAGCGCCTCGGCATAGCTGTAAATCAGGTTGTTAGCTGCTGCCTTCGCTGCGGTGTAAGGTGCGCAGCCCGAGCCGCCCATGAATGCGCCCATCGAAGATGTGAGCGCAACGTGGAATTCTTCTTTGTTCGCATATGCTTTAATCATACGCGGGATAAAGATGATGTGGCCATTTACAACGTGATCCAGGCATACGCCCATGACCCAGTCAAAATCGTCAAACGTCGAAGCTTCGACAGGCCCAAACGAGTTGACGCCCGCTGTTTGGATTAGCAGGTGCGGCGGTCCACCAAACTTCTTCTCAACCGAATCAGCTGCCTCAGTATAAGCCTTGCGGTCTGTCAGGTCAAAGCACAGGGGCATTACATCGTCGGCGCCACAGCCGGAATATTTGACGATTTCGCCTACTGCGCTGTCCAGCGCATCTTGCCTGATGTCGGTGATGACAACTTTCATGCCTGCTTTTGCAAACACCTTTGCCTGTCCCAGCCCGGCGCCGGAGGCTCCGCCGGTGATGAATGCGATTTTGCCTTTAAAGTTCTTCATAAAATCCCTCTCTTAAAAAAATATTTTTCCATGCACGCCATCAGCTTTAATGTCCCTAATATGTCCCCGAGGCTGGCTTTGTGCGGTTTTACCAATCATTGTGGAAATTCAAGTGACATTCTATCGCATTTAACTATAGTTTGTAAAGTGTTAATTTTCATTTTTGTCTATTTTCTTACAAATATGTACATTTTTTGCTTATTTTGATAGAATACTTTTCAAATTAATTAGGGGGCAAACCGTGATGAAAAACGTTTATGAAGCGCTCAGGAGTGGGCAAGAATTAGACATTGGCGCATATGAGTCTGCAGTAATCGAGGTTATCAAGGCGCAGGTAGGTTCAGGGCAGGTGCTGCTTGGGCTTTCGGGGGGCGTCGATTCTTCTGTTTGCGCAGCGCTTTTGGCAAAGGCTATCCCAGGGAGGCTTCACTGCATTTTTGTCGACCATGGGCTTATGCGCAAAAACGAGGGGGATGAGGTCGAAGCGGCTTTTTCGGGGCGTGACTTAAATTTCGTCAGGATTGACGCAGAGGCAAGGTTTTTGGATAGGCTCGCCGGAGTTGCGGAGCCTGAAGCTAAGCGAAAGATTGTCGGCGAGGAGTTTATTCGTGTTTTTGAGGAAGCGGCGAGGAAGCTCAAAGATGTCCAGTTTCTTGCGCAAGGAACGATTTACCCAGATGTTGTGGAGTCCGGCGCAGATGGTGCGGCAATTATTAAGAGCCATCACAATGTCGGTGGGTTGCCGGATGATATTGGCTTTAAAGAGCTTGTCGAACCGTTGCGCGGCTTGTACAAACAAGAAGTCCGTGAGCTGGGGCGCAACCTTGGGCTGCCTGCGGAGCTGACAGAGCGGCAGCCGTTTCCGGGGCCGGGGCTTTCGGTTCGCTGCATAGGAGCGGTCACGAAGGAGAGGCTGGATATTTTGCGTGATGCGGATGCAATCTTCCGCAAAGAGATTGAGGCCTCAGGGGTGGAGTCCAGCCAGTATTTTGCTGTTATGACAGGCGTGCGTTCTGTTGGGATTAAGGGCGGAATGCGAGCCTATGGGTTTACAATTGCGCTAAGAGCGGTCAAGACTGCCGATTTTATGACAGCCGAGGTCGCAAAAGTGCCTTACGAGGTGCTGGATAGGGTGTCGGAGAGGATTGCGGCCGAGATTCCGGAAGTTACCCGAGTAGTCTACGACGTGACGAAAAAGCCCCCGGGCACCGTTGAGTGGGAGTGAGCGGACGGTTAAGCCTGAGGAAGCAGCGTAGTAAATTGACCATTTCGGGCGCTTGGCAAGCGACGTGTGAAGAACTGTAACGACAACTGATATCAACCTGGCAAATATTTTTCTGGTGCTATTGACGAAAATGATTAAAATGATTAGAATAGTAACAGAATGTATCAGAATGTATCAGAAAGCGAGGGGCGCCGTTTGTCTTTAATTGAAAATGCAATGACGGAGTTTAAGAGAGAGTATACATCGGACATAGTCAAAACTGTCATCGCTTACGCAAACACAAGCGGCGGCACACTTTACATTGGCGTTGATAATAGCGGCGGTGCGTATGGCGTGGAGGATATTGACGAAGCGATGCTCAAAGCGACCAATGCTATTCGTGATAGCGTAAAGCCTGATGTAACTATGTTCGTGGACTATGCACAGGAAATGATTGATAACAAGGCGGTTATCAAACTTATTGTGCAAAAAGGCTCGTCATGTCCGTACTACATTTCCAGTAAAGGCATACGCCCAGAGGGTGTATATGTAAGACAGGGAGCATCGAGTGTTCCCGCAACGGAAACAGCGATTTTGCGCATGATAAAAGAAACCGATGGTGAGAAATACGAGGAAATCCGTTCGCTCAACCAAGAATTAACTTTTGCCTATGCTGAAAAGGAATTTAAGCTCGAAAATGTTTCATTTGGGAAGAGTCAGCAAAAAACACTTGGGCTGATGAACTCTGGTGGGATATATACGAATTTAGGATTGCTCTTGTCCGACCAATGCGTGCACACGGTAAAGCTTGCCATTTTTGAAGGAACGTCTAAAGCGATATTCAAAGACAGGCGGGAGTTTTCGGGTTCTTTGCTAAAACAACTTAATGAAATTTACGAGTTTATTGACCGCTATAACCGTGTTCGCTCGGAGATAAATGGGCTACGGCGCTTGGACAAAAGGGATTACCCGCCAGAAGCAGTTAGGGAAGTGCTGCAAAATGCGTTGGTGCACAAGGATTATGCTTTTAGCGACAGTACGCTAATCAGCATTTTTGATGACCGCATAGAATTTGTTTCCATCGGTGGACTGGTCAGAGGAATTACCTTTGATGACATGATGCTTGGTATTTCCATAGCCCGTAATAAAAACCTTGCCAATGTGTTTTATCGGCTTACGCTAATAGAAGCCTACGGTACAGGTATGCCAAAAATCATGCAGAGCTATGAGGGCGTTGCCGCCAAGCCACAAATCGAAGTCACTGACAACGCATTTAAGATTACCCTGCCGAATACTAATGAAGCTTCTGAAAGAGTATTATTGAGCGAAAACGAGGGTGCGGTGCTGGAGTTGCTTGAAAACAAGGATTTTATCGTGAGGAAAGATGTGGAATCGGCGTTATCACTGTCGCAAGCAATGGCAGTGCGCATTCTGAAAGGCTTGCTAAGCAAGAATGAGATTAGAGCTGTGGGCAATGGCAAGAACACACGGTATGTCTTAAATAAATGAGAGAGAAAATGCTGGAAAAGCTTACATAAATTACACTTTAGAGGTATGCCATCGCAATTGTGAAAAGCCGTTGGGGCAGCTCAAAAAAAGGCATTGGAGGATTTAATTTGACAACTTCATACGAAACCATTCTATCCAAAGAGTTTATTTGCCTTCCCGCACATGTCGAGAATGTTATCAAGCTCATCGACGAAGGCAATACAATACCATTCATCGCCCGCTACCGCAAAGAGCTGCACGGGGCTATGGACGACCAGAAGCTGCGCGAGCTGGCCGACAGGCTGCAATACCTGCGGAATTTGGACAAACGAAAGCAGGAAGTCCTCGCATCCATAGAGTCGCAGGGGAAGCTTACGGACGAACTGGTTGCGGCAGTCGCCGCTGCGCAGACCCTTGCGGCGGTTGAGGACATTTACCGCCCATATAAGCAAAAAAGACGCACCCGAGCCACCGTTGCGAGGGAACAAGGGCTGGAGCCGCTTGCGCAGTGGTTGCTAGAACAAGCGAGCAATTCGCAGCCCCCGCTCGAAAGAGCCGCCGGTTTTGTCGATGAAGAAAAAGGCTTGCCCGACGCCGAAAGCTGCTTAAACGGAGCTTGCGACATCCTCGCAGAGGACTTTTCAGACGATGCCTCGCTCCGGGTGAAGCTGCGCCCTCTCCTATTGCGGGACGGCATCCTCCGCTCCGAGAAAGCGAAGGAGGGCAACCCCATATATGAAATGTATTACGACTTTGAAGAACCTGTGCGCAAAATTGCGCATCACCGCGTGCTTGCAATAAACAGGGGCGAAAAGGAAGAAGCCCTGAAAGTCACGCTTCTAGCGCCTCACGATGCGGCGCTGTCAACGATGGATGGCGCTATTTTGGGGCAATATGAATGCCCTACCACGCAGTATGTGATGAGCGCCATTGAGGACTCTTGGCACCGCCTGCTTTTTCCATCGCTGGAGCGGGAGCTTCGCGCAAGCCTTTCTGATGCGGCTCAAGAGCAGGCAATCAAAATGTTTGGCGAAAACCTCAAGCAGCTGCTCATGCAGCCGCCAATTCGCGGGCATGTTATCCTGGCAATCGACCCGGCATACCGAACGGGCTGCAAGTGCGCCGTCATCGATGCGATGGGCATGGTGCTCGACACAGTCGTCGTATACCCCACGCCCCCGCAGTCCAAGACAGCCGAGGCAGCCGCAACGCTTAAAAAGCTGATAAGCAAGCACAAAGTCACAGTCATAGCCATAGGGAACGGCACGGCGTCAAAGGAGGCTGAGATATTCACGGCAGAGCTAATTAAAGGAATTCCGGGGGTTTCTTACGTGATGGTAAACGAAGCCGGGGCGTCTGTATACTCTGCATCGAAGATTGCCGCCGATGAATTTCCGCAGTTTGACGTTTCTCTCAGGTCAGCCATTTCCATCGCCCGCCGTTTGCAAGACCCCTTGGCGGAGCTTGTCAAGGTAGACCCAAAATCCATAGGCGTAGGCCAGTATCAGCACGATATGCCCCAGGCCAGGCTGAGCGACACGCTTGATGGGGTGGTCGAAGATTGCGTAAACTCGGTGGGCGTCGACCTCAACGTCGCCTCGGCTCCGCTCTTGGCTCGCATTGCGGGCTTGGGCCCTGCTACCGCAAAAAACGTAGTAACTTATAGGGAAGAAAACGGCGCATTTCCCGATAGAAAGGCGCTACTGAAGGTTCCGAAGCTCGGGCCAAAGGCATATGAGCAATGTGCAGGCTTCTTGCGCATACCCGACGGGAAGAATGTGCTGGACAACACCTCTGTCCATCCCGAGTCCTACAAAGCGGCAAAGGAGCTGCTGGGCGTTTTTGAGCTGAGCGTAAAGGACGTGGGTGCAATGCCGCCGCTCCACGAGTGGATAAGGGAGCGCGGCGAGGAGGGCGTTGCACAAAAATGCAACGTGGGAATCCATACGCTGATGGATATCGCCCTTGCGCTGCAGAAGCCCGGGCGTGACCCGCGCGACGAGCTGCCGCAGCAGCAGCTTAGGACAGACGTCCTTGACATGTCAGACCTAAAGCCGGGCATGGTGATGGCAGGGACGGTGCGCAATGTCATAGATTTCGGGGCCTTTGTGGACATCGGAGTGCATCAGGATGGGCTGGTCCATGTTTCCGAAATGGCAAACCGCTTTATCCGGCATCCGTCCGAGGTCGTCAAGGTCGGCGACATGGTAAATGTCACCGTGCTGAGCGTGGATACACAAAAGAAGCGTATTTCGCTGAGCATGAAAGAGAAAAACAACAACTTACCGCCCGCCTAAACTTCCTCCACATAGCTTACGCACTCGATTTCGCCGAATTTCGACAAAACCTCAAAGTGAATTTTCCGCGTTGGCAGGTACAGGGAGAGCAGCAGGGCTATTTTTGTGTTCTGATCATGGTTGTCATACTTAGGGCGCATCACTTCCATGTAAGTAACTTTTACATTACTTTCGCGCATGTGGTCCAAAATCTTGTAAATATGGGACGAATCCGTCAGTTCCATATATACCTCCATTGCTCGGGAGCGCCTTATAAGCTCTGTGTCCAGCTTGTGCATAATCGTGGTCACAAAAAATATAAAAGCCATGCCAATCAGCGCACCGGTGTAAAAACCGACGCCGATAGCCAAGCCCATGCAAGCGCTTGCCCACAGGCCAGCCGCCGTAGTCAGTCCGCGCACTTGCCTGTCGCGGGTTATTATTATCGTGCCGACGCCCAAAAAGCCTATGCCGCTTATAACTTGGGCGCCCAGGCGCGCTGGGTCGGCATAGGGGAATGTATAGGTTAGGTACTGGTTTGTGATCATGACCAATGTGGCGCCAATGCAAACAAGCATATATGTGCGCATTCCGGCCGGGCGTTTTTTTATTCCGCGCTCAAGACCGATGATGCCGCCCAAAGTCATTGCGAGCACCAGCCGCACAGAAATAGATATTGCATTTAGCCCTCTTGTTGCCTCAAGAAACTCATAAAGTGACATAAGAGATATCCTCCAAAAGTAAGGGTGCTGGGTGATTTGTGCCGCAATGTGTGGTGGTTGAAAATTAATGACTCCTGCTAAGCAAATTTCTGCAAATATACTAGCACAAAGTCTGCCGCTGAGTCAAATTTGGATAAGTTTTGCACAAAAACTCATCAAGATGCAGCAAGTTTGACTTGTGTTTGATGCGCATGTTAAGTATAATGGTAGTCGGACTAATTCCCTTTCGGTACGAGTATAGGAGGATTTTAGATGAAAACACTTATTGTCGCAATTCCGTTCTTTGACTCAGAAATGTCGGTTGAGGCCTACAGGATTAATTCCAGAGCCGGGGAAACGCTGCTCGGGATGATGGATAATTATGTCACTCCATGGGACGCAGTGTTGTCACCTGGGTTGGATTTGGTTAAGACTCTTGGCATTGAGCCATTGTCAGGGGTTTTCCCACTGTATGTTGATATCAACGAATATCATCTGCTTATGGGCATACCGATGACATTGGGCATTTTGCCTGAAAAACTGGTGTGCGTGCTGCCTAACAATATAAAGCCCGACGCCCCAGTGCTAAATAAATGCCGCGAATTGCGTGAACTCGGATTTCGCATAGCTGTTGATGGGTTTCTTGAAGGCCATACGTCAAATCCGCTTTTTGAGTTGCTTGATTGCGTTATTGTCGACACTCGCGATTATGATGCCGATGCAAAATTCATCGAGACGATGAAAAAAATGGCGAAAGAAAAACAGCTTATTTTGTCCGACATCCCTGATATGGACAGCTTCAAGAAGCTAACAGGCGTCAAAGGCGCACTTTATTCCGGACGGTTTTACAAGCAGCCAATTACAAAGGGCAAAGGTGATATATCTCCGGTGAAAATCAATGCGATAACGCTCTTAAATCAGATAAATGAAGAAGATTTTGAGCTTTCAGACATAGCTGGCACAATTGAGCGCGACCCTTCTTTGTCGATATCGCTGCTGAAGTTTATAAATTCGGTAATGCCCCAGAAAATCAACTCCATTAGGAACGCAGTTGCAATTTTGGGACAAAAGGAAGTTAAGCGCTGGGCGACTGCGGCCCTTTCGCTTAAGCTGGCAGAAGACAGGCCGGGCGAAATAACAAAGGTGTCGCTTATACGCGCAAGCTTTGCCGAAAACCTTGCAAAGCCTTTTAATATGGGCACTTATGGGCCGAGCCTGTTCATGATGGGCCTGTTCTCATTGCTGGACATTATTCTTGAAAAGCCCATGCAGGAAGCGGCAAACGAAATTTCGCTGGATGAGCATGTTAGGGAGGCTTTGGTAGAAAATAAGGGCGACTTTTATAAGGTTATGGAATTCATATATGCTTATGAACGCGCTAATTGGGACGATGTCGCAATCAAAATGGTTCAAAACAATCTTGATTTAGACGAAGTCACTACGGCCTTTATCGACTCTCTTGTTTGGTACAAAGCGCTCTTGGATGCAATAGGCGAAGATTATGAGTATGAGGTTGAATTTGAGTAAGGCGGCAGTAATTCATCAGACAAGAACCGGCGGCATTGATTTCCGCCGCTACAATGGCGCTGAAATTTATTGCGATTTAAGAAAATCTTTTAGGCACTAGAGATTGGGAGAGCCACATGAAAAATGAAAAAATCAATTACTTAAGGGAAGAGCTTTTTGCCATACCGGATTTAAATGCTGACTCCATTGCGATAATGACCGAGTCGCAGATGCACGGCTATATCAAAACATTGGAAACTGCTGTTGAGTCCTTCAATTCTCAAAAAGAGAGCCTAGAAGCTGCGATGGCTGAGCAGGACTACGCGCAGGTTCTGGGATGCTTGAAGGTTCTCGCTGGCAGCCTTTCAAAAGTATGTGCAGATAGCTTGGCAAAAGACTGTGAAAGGCAAGTTGCTCAATATCAGGATGTCGACAACATACGGCACGAGAGGCTGAAGGCCTATGTCGATTATTTCTTGTCAACGGTAACAGTCTTGTTTGACGACTTGGCTCATGCTTTAGAAGCCTTGGATGATGAAAAGGCGGAGCAGAAACAAGAAGAGGCGCCTCCGGAGGCGCAAAACGAAAACCTTATTCCAGATTTGCTAAAAAGCAAGCTTCACACCATCATGGAGCTCAACTCAGAGAAGATTGATGCGATGACGGAAGAGGAGCTCTATAGATACGTTGATAGTATCCATGCTTTCCAAGATGAATATCCTAAGCAGGAAAAGGGTCTTAAAAATTCGATTAGAATAAAGCATTATGTTTTCGTTCAGCAATGGCTAACTGCAATAGAAGAGTCGCTAACTAAAATCAACGCAGACGATTTGGCGTATGACTGCCGCAATCAAATAAACGAAAACAAGGACTTTAACAGCATTAGGCATGAGAAGCTAGAAGCGTACCTCAATTATTTCCTGTCTACCTTATCCATTCTTTCTGCGGACATAAAGGCGTTACAGCTGCCAAAAATCACAGCGAAACCAACCGTGAAGGCAGAATCTGACAGGGAAACTGAAAATGAAATTTCATTTGAAACTGAGGTTATACTTGCTGGTGCGACGGAGGACTGCAAAAAGATTTTTTCCATATATAAAATGATTATATTCTCGCACAGCCTAAAGACATCGTTGGCAGATACTGGGCACGAACTAGTAGGGGCGACTTCGAGCGGGGCTGCGCTTGCATATCTAAAAACAGCCAAGCCGGATTTGTTCATACTTGACGAGGATTTGCCGGGCCTAGGCGCTTATGCTATGACAAAAAAGATACGCGAGATGGGACAGCGGGCGCCGATTGTGCTCACAACGAGCAACATCACGAAAAATAAAATGGTCAAGTTTATGGAAGCCGGAGTGGCAGACTTCATAGTCAAGCCGATTACCGCAGCAGACGTTCAAAAAAAAGTGTCGAAGCACTTGGGGTAAAGCACGAAAAAAGACAGGGTGCACGTTACTCTGTCTTTTTTGCCCAGAGCGCACAGGCAATCAGGGTATATAGGGTATATTTTGCGACTTCATAAATAGGCCACTGGGAGTGCCGCAGAAAACCGGAAAATGCTATTCTTGTAGTATACGTTTTCCGTGTTTTTGATTGCGCTTTTCTTGGAGGTGGCACCATGAGCAGAAAGAATTTGGGTGCGATTGTTGTGGCCTTTTCGTTTATTGCCCTTGCCTTTGTTGCATCGTTTGTGTATATTTACAGGATTGCCGACTACATAGCCAGGCTGCATCTCATGGCTGTCGGCGGAATTCTCCTCACAGTGGTTTTTGCCGCAATAGTCCTCCTAGTTGCCATCCATTTCGTCAAGCAGAAAGAGAGCGTGAAGCAGATGATGGTCGCAGAAGGGAATAATCGGGCAAAAAGCAAATTTCTCGCCAGAATGAGCCACGAGCTCCGCACCCCACTATCGGCGATATTAGGCATTTCCGAGATGGAGCTGCTAAAATCAGACCTGCCCTCGGAAACTGAGGACGCCTTTGCAAGAATATACATATCTGCAAGCAACCTGCTTAAAATCGTAAATGATATTCTAGATTTATCCAAAATAGAAGCAGGAAAAATGACTCTCGCAGAGGAAAAGTATGAATTGGCTGGCATGATTCGCGACGTTGTGCAGCTTAACACGGCATATGTGGGCGACAAAGAGCTGGATTTTTTTGTCACCGTAGACAAAAGCCTGCCGGAGCATTTGATAGGTGACGAATTGCGCATCAAGCAAATGCTGACCAACATTTTGTCCAACGCTTTTAAGTATACAAATACAGGCGCAGTCACCTTGACAGTCTGTGCCACCGATTCAGAGTCACTGAGTACAACCGACCTAATCGTATCTATCAGAGATACGGGCCGGGGGATGACGGAGGCTCAGAGGGCTGCAATTTTTGATGAGTACGCTCGTTTTCACGAAAATGAGTCCCGCATAATAAATGGTACAGGCTTGGGGATGCCAATCACTTTTGATTTGCTGCGGCTAATGGGGGGAAGAATCGACATTGACAGCCAAGTTGGCAAAGGGACAACTGTTACCATAGTCCTCCCTCAGCGTTTACCGGCAGATCTTTAGACGATTTTGCGGTCTACGGCAATGCGGATGGCATCGGGGAGGTTGGTTACGCACAGCCGGTCATATATTGTATTGATGACCATTTTCACGGTGTTGACAGAAAGGTTCTGGCTTGCGGCTATTTCGGAGCGCGAAAGCCCATGGGAAAGGTCTCTGAGGATTTTCGACTCCCGACCGGTAAGAGTGATTTCCTTGTCAATATTGTTCACCGCCATGTACTCTGTCGCCATGTGGGATAGCCGTTTTGCATATGCCGACGCTTTGCGATTAATCTCTTCCAGCCACGCCTTGGGGATTGGGCATGTGCCGTCCTTGAGAGCGAAGGCGGTCAGGGTGCGCATGTCTTTGGCGTACTGCGAAAAAATCACGACAAGGCCGTTCGGCTCGGCAAGTTCATAAGCTTCTGCAAGTGCAGCTATTGCGTCGCTGCGCCGTTTTAGCTTGTAAAAGCACAGGGACTGAAACAGCCTCAACTCTATTTTCCCAAACAATACGCCCCGCTCGAACTCATTTTCAATAAACGCCAGGAGTGCGGCATACTGTCCCGTGCAGTAATGATACTGCACCTTAATCCGGTTTGCGTAATTTTCAATAAACGATGGGTGCGCATAGGGGGAAAAGTCTTCTTTAAGCCATTCAGGCATCTGCTCCGCCTGCCCCAGCATCAGCAGGTAGTAGCCGTTGGCAATGTCGTATATCGTGTACCGGGCGCCGTGGTCCTCGTCACTAAGCAGCGGCTCCATTGCCCGGAGGTTTTCGGTTGCTGCCGCAAAATCGCCACGGAAAAAAGCGATTCGCATCAGATAAGCAAGCGACCTGCTAAGCGTGACATACTGGTTGAACGCCTGCGCTTTATCAACTGCCTGCCTAAGGAACTGCTCGGCTTTTTCAAATTGGCCTCGGTAAAAATGCAGTTCGCCCCTAGCAAGGTCGTCAAAACCTATAAAGAAGCCTTTCCCGCGGCTGGCGATTTCGGGGACTAGCCGAGTCATCGAATCGATGTATTCCTCTTGAGCTCCCGCTCGGCTCGTCCCAACGAGCGACGCCCAGGCGCATATCGGCACAAGGTTGTACTTGCCGATGGGTTCAAATGGGTTTATATCGTAGTTTTCCCGCATCTTTTTGTGGTGGGCATCATAATCATATATGTCAGTATACGTAGACATAAACATATCCAAAAAAACCCAGATGCAATAAATGCCCGTGAGCGCACGGTTTTTTACAGGTGAATCGGGTTGGGCCTCATAGTGCTCGGCATACTTATGCGCCAGCGCTATTGATTCATCATCAAACTTACCTATGCTATTCCTGGTCTTTAAATGCATAGCAGGGAAAATCGGATCCTGGAACTTCATCTCGTCCGGAGCGTTCTCGAATATTTCCAGAGCATACTGCGCCATGTCTGGCGGCATCTGCACATTGAATCCACAGACCTTTTCTGATATGGCGCCATAATTACCAGCTTTCTCATAATAGGAAAAAGCGTCCATATGATACCCATTGGCATCGCACCACCTGCCTGCGGCGAGGCAGGTGCTTTTCCTTTCCTCGTCTGCTAGCGTGTTTTGATGCTGCTTTAGGTAGTCCAAAAACAGATGGTGAATCATGTACGTATCCAAGCTTAGGTCATGGCGTATATATGCGTGAAACGATTGCATTTCTTTGATTAGCGCCTCATCGTCAGCGAGTTCCCTTATTAGGCTTGCGGCAAGGTGGTCAATCAGCGAAATGCGGAGCAAAAAGCGCCACAGTTGCTCGGAAATTGTCACTGTCAGCTCAGCCTCTATGAGTCTGAAGATGTTGGCCTTCATCGCTTCCAGCGCGCACCTCTCATATTTTGCGTCCTTGCGCAACGAACGCCCTATCAGATTGACGGCGAACGCCCAGCCTTGCGTGTCCTCAAAGATGTTGCGTACATTGAGCGTAGTGACGTGGAGCCCCTGCTGCTTAAAATACTCAGTTATTTCGTTTTCGGAAAAGCATAGGGCGTCTTCGCTGATCGTAAAAACCCGCTCGTTTAATATCATTCCAATCATATTGATTTCTGGCATGGTGCGGGAAATCAGAATTAGCGTTACGTTTAAAGGGAGCACGTTACTAGCTCTTTCGAAAAAGCGCAGCACTTCGGGGTTGTCCAACAAATGGAAATCGTCAAACACCCTGACATGTTTTCCGGGCTGCCTAGCTATTTCGCGCATCATGGCGCTGTACTTTGCAAAAGTTTCATCTGTGCCGGGGAAACCAATCGCCAAAAGCTGCGCCCCTATTTTTGGCCAAGATAGCGAGATCATGCTCGTGTAGCTCTCCCAAAAACGGGTAGGTATGTTATCCCGCTCGGAAATTTGAAGCCAGGCCATGTGAGCGTCGCTTTCGCACAAAAACGAATGGACTGCACGTGTTTTGCCATATCCAGCGCCTGCGCATACGACAGCCAAGGGGTAATTCAGTGCGCTTTCCAACAGCGCATTAAGGTGTGGTCGCTTCAAATAAGCGTTGCTAAGGTGAAAATTAGTTACATTGCCGCTCTTCATTTGTTCCATATACACTGCTCACCACCATCCCCACTTATTTAACCGGTACAATCATGGAAAAAATTAAAGCCATTCCCGCTTGGTGCTCGTCGATCCCCAACCTAAACGAAGAGTTGTTTAGGGCGGCTGCGCTGAAGCAATAGAAATTCACAATGCTAAGGAAAGCATCGATATCAAAGGGTTTGATTTTCTTTAGGTCTACCAGACGCTCAAGCAGCGGCCTTAAAACACTTGAGATCGATTCAATAATGTTTTCCTGAATAAATCGCTCGCTTTCAATGTCCGAGCCCAATCTCCGCACGGCTGTGATAAGTATCTGGTCAAGTATTTCCACGCTCTCTTCATTGTAATGGAAGATAGACCTCATAAGCACATCGTGTGGCGGTTCGGTTTCCGCAAGGCGCAGCAGCTCGTCCAAATTGGGGTATTTTCGGCGGCGCTCACTTGAGTAAAGGCTGTAAAGGCTATTGAGGATGTCTTCCTTTGAAGCGAAGTGATGGTATATGGATGCGGCGTTTATACCTATGTCCTTCGATATTTCCCTTGTTGTAACTTTGTCGTAGCCTCTTTCCGAGAACATTCTGGCGGCTACTTTTAAAATCTTTTCTTTTGTGCCGCCTTCATTTTGAATGAGCATGTGCATGACCGTCCTTCGCCTACCAAGCGGTTGATTGACAATATTCTACCAAACGGTTGGTTGGTTGTCAATAATAATATTTTCCTTTTATATTATGCGTCGCTGTGTTATTGTAAAAGGCGAATATGGCACAAGGGTGCAAGCGATTCGCTAGAGGAGGTTACCCATGAGCGAGCTCTCAGAAACCAAGGAAAAAATCTTTGACACATTTGTAGAGATGGCAAGCACGTTGGGATATGAAAATGTTACGACACGGGACATAGCAAAAAAAATTGGTATTAATGCCGCATCCATATACCATCACTTCAAGAGCAAGGAAAAAATACTGGAGTTTGCGTACGAATATTATTCAATATATCAATATGACAACCGAAAATCTGTTGACGAAATGAAAAAAATAGTTGAGACGGCAAGCGCTGAGGGCATAATAAACGCTTTTTTCTATTCATTTTTGTCGGAAGACCAACGCAAGTATGTCAGAATGGTGCTTATCACCAAAATCATATACATGAGGCTGTTTCAAGACCCGCTTGCAAATTCAGTGTTTACCAGCGGCAATGCGAGCAATTCCGAATATGTGGTGAGCATATTCAAGCATGGTATCGATGTAGGGCGGATAGACTCTTCCTTTGATATGGAAACCTTCGCCGATGTCATAATAGGCGCTATTACAATGATGGGAATCAAGGCCTTTTCCGGAGCGGAATATGAGGTAGGGCAGCTCGAACAGGAGGAGCGCATCCGGGCGCTGCTTGCGCGATTGCTGTCAACGGCATTGACTTAAAATGGGGTGTGTTTTGCGCATTGAAATTGCAACATTGAGGGTATTGTGATAAATACCTTCAATGTTTATGATTAAATTACAGATTTTCAATGCAGGAAACGCGACGCAAGGATAAAAATAAAATTCAAAAGGAGGACATATTCAACTTCAGAGCACCATGTAGTACAGCAAAACTCTCTATTAGTTTCAAAATGTTCTGCATGAAAATCAAATCCCCTACCATTTATAAGATGTTCCACGCTATGTTGACCAGCCGCACAGGCAGGGAGACAGTGACGGCTGACAGTGGCGGTTGCGCCCCCCACCGCAAACGCCGCTGGCAGCCTTCGGCGCCAAGCCGCCCATTCTAGCAAGTAGCCGCCAAATCAGCGCCCTCCAGCTCAAGGAGGCTTTTCTTTTTTTGGATACCTCCGGCATATCCCGTCAGGCTTCCACCTGAGCCGACAACCCTGTGGCAAGGGATGATTATAGAAATAGGATTATGCCCGACAGCCCCGCCGACTGCACGGCTATATGCGCTTGCCTTGTTTTGGTTCTTGGCAATTTGCTTTGCGATATCGCCATAGGTAATGATTTCTCCATATGGTATCTTACGCAAAATGTGCCAGACTTTTTGGCGAAACGCACTGCCGGCCGGAGCTAGCGGCAGCTCCGAAGCATCGGGCATTTTTCCATCAAAATATCTATCCAGCCATTCTTTTGCTTCGTAGAAAATAGGCAAGTCGTCCTTTTCTGCCAATGCTCCGGAAATAGACTCGCCGTGATATTTCTGCCCCTCGAGCCACAAGCCCACAAGGCTTTCCCCGTCGCAAGCCAAAGTTATAACCCCCACAGGTGAAGGGCATGTTGAGTAATACATAATTCTCTCCTTTACAATGTTAATTACTAGCGAGGCTATGCCGTTTCGGGCGGAGGTGCACCCCTTTCTTGCAGCAGCCCCATATACTTTAGCGCCTCGGCTTCCGTCAATCCATTTGTCGCTTTGTAGTTGCGAACGATGACAACCTGTTCGTAGCCAATAAGTCCTTCGCTATACATCTGCGAAGCCACAGAGAGCAAGCCGGAGTTTTCGAAATCATTGGGTGGGTCATAGAGGATGGCAAGCGCTGCTTCTACGGTGTGTTGCGTCGCAAGTACCGAGCTGACCGCGATACTGTATGTTTCTCTAAGGACAGTTTGCGCATCATTGGGGCTGTTGTCGCAAAATGCGATAACAAACCCCTGCTCCGTTTTCATCAGCGGGAACACAAGAAGCCTGCGCAACAGCTCTTTGTCAAAGCAGGGGGCAAATGGCCTAATGTCGTAGTCGGCAATGCTATCCTCTTCCACATACTGGATGTGCTTAACATGAGACAATGCAATAAGCAGCTGCCGTTCTGTAACAAGGCTGGCTTCCAATAAGTAGTTGCCTAAACTTTGCCTTTTAAAAGCGCGTTCGAATATTGCCTCAAGCTGATGGGGAAAAATGCCGCCTTGTATTTTGTAGGCGCGAGTGACCTGGGTTGTTATAAATTCATCAATTTCCTGTGGTGTGTTCAACAAAATTTCTTGCATCTGCTTGGAGGATACATACCCCTTTTTCATCATGGTGTCGCCCAGCCTGCGGTGAAAACGCTGCAACACTTTTTTGTCCAGAAAAGTATGGTCGGTTTTGTCCCATGCAAGCTTCTTGCTGCCGGATGCAGAGGGCGCTTTTGCAGATGAGGCCTTTTTTTGTGCGCCTTGCCCGAATAGCTTTTGCTTGTACGCCTTTATTGTGGAAACCATGTTGATGACATTGCCCCAGATAACGCGCAAGGGGATAACTGGCGGGAAGAGGCAGGCAAAAAAGACGCTGCGCATTCCATATACCTTGTACATAGCAATGCCCCGGTAGATTTGACGCTCAACCATCATAAGGCTTACAATCAGGCTCATCCACCACGAGAGGGTGAAAGCTGGAAAAATCGGATCCAAAGGCATAAAAAATGATGCAATGAAGTAGAGCAAAACCGGATACCCAACGAATGAGACCATGTTACCAAACTTGGCTTTCATGTCCTTGTAGAGCGAATACCGCCCGGTAAAGTTCAAACCTTTCATATTGAAAATGTCCCTAAACCTAAAAGATTGCATGGTAATGCCCAGAATCCATCTTGTTTTTTGCTTAACAGCAGTTTTGAATGTATTGGGAAACATTGAGCGTGTCGCTATAAAATCCCAGATTAGTTTTCCGTTTCGTCCCACTCGCGGCAAATGCTCAAGGACATAGTGCATTTTAATGCCTTTTTCAAAAAGCGTGAGGGATAGACGGTAATCTTCTGTTAGGCTGTCACTTGGGAGCACGTCCTCGTCCCCAAAGGCATCCAGGGTGCCCCGTGAAAGCACAAACCCTGTCCCGGCCGAAGGCACAAAAGCCCCAGCATTGCGCCGGTTCACCATTGTGGTAAAGTGGTTTTCTGCAAACTCATCTGCATATGTGCATGTGGTGATATTTGCAAAAAAGTTGCTGAATTTTGGCATTTGCATAAGCGGAAAAACCGGGAACTGCAGTGCTGCATAAGTGTCCAAAAGATAATTTGTCACCTTCAGTTCATATGGATGCACAACGTCTTCAGAATCGTGGATGGTGAGTGACGCAAAGCGCCATCCATGACTTTGCTCAAAAAGTTTGATCTGTTTGATGACATAATTGAGATTTTGCGCCTTTGATGTGGGACCTGGGAGGCAGTTTATTATCACATGCACGTTGTGGTGTTTGTCTGCAAGCGCCTGCGCTACCGCAATAGTGGCGTCATCGTTTGGATAGATGCCAAGAAAGATATGATACATGGATTTTGGATAGTGGGTTGACTGTATGACGTTGTCAATAACATCGCCAAGCACATTGTCTTCGCGCCACGCAGCAATCGCCACCGCTAACAGCTTGGGTGGCGTGTCGTCCAGCTTGTGCAAATCCAAACGTTGGTTACGTTGTTGTGTGCGCTTGACTAGAGTCAATACATCCCAAATGAAATCGTCGAACCCCATAAGCAAAAATAGGGTGACTAAAATCAAGCCTAATACATAAAGCGTGGTGTAAGAGAGTAATTCCACATTTTCCTCACATTAGGGGAGGGCTCTCTTGGCAGCCAATACGTGACCCCTCCGGATGTGCCTCTGATGTATAGACAACATTCGGAAGGGCGTGCGAAAACGTTGCCAAAGGAACGTCTCCCTGACTACTATTCTTTTGTAGCTTTCCTTTTTAAAGCCACTATTATCGGGACTAAAATAAGTGCGACGAAACCTGATGCGAAGCCGTTGTTGTAGAGGTTCATCCCATTTGTGACAGGGCCGATGTGCGTGACGATGAGCACGTGCAAGAACCCTGTGACCATACCCCAAAAGAATCCGTACTTGCCCGCTATTGGCGCAAGGCAGGTTGCGAATAAAATCGCAAGGGCGTTCGAGGGAGCTGTCAGGTCGACCGAATTTATAAACGCACATATAGTCGCTCCGATAAGTATAGGTATCACGTTTTTTATGTGCTTGCCCAAGCTGCCAAAAGCCACCATAGAGAAAATGCAGGCAAACGTACCCGCATTCAGCGCAAAGCCGAAAATGAGGGACCAAGCTGTGCCAATCACGCCAAGGAGCCCCATGTTAATATATGCGGTGCTGCCAAAAAGCGAGTAAAAATCATTGGGCGCATGGCCTGACTGGGCGACTAGGTTTTTCATACTCTCCAAGTGGGGGGTCTTACTCCCCCTACCAGAAATCAGCCCGGCAAGAATCAGCGCTGCAAATGTCACAAACAAGAATATGGCGATTTCGAACTGCCTCTCTGTATACCACATAGACTCGGTTGGGATAACGACTCCAAATCCTGAGAAAACGGCGGATATAAGCATTGCAATCATGCCGCCTGCGACCCCCATGTTGTATAAGGTGAAGCCATCGTGCATACGAACCATAGCTGCCAAGATTATAGGAAGGAAAAAGCCAACAAAGAGCCCAACAAAGACCCCTTTGGCGATATTGACGGCGATAGGCAATTCGATGCCGGTGTGATAAAAAATTGGGTTGGAAAAATAAAATAAGCTGACAATGGGCGCTATGGCATGGCACAGGAGCGCCGCAACAACGTAGTCGGAAAAAGGGGTTTTCTTGTAGCGGGAGTACAGCCAGACTCCGCAAGTAAGCGGCAGAATGCTCAAAACAGTTGCGCCCCAAAATGTCCAGCCCGCAGTCATCCATAAGCACATAATCGCCGCACCAGTTGGCTTTGCACGCATAAAATACAAAACAGCCACCCCATAAAAACACGCAAGGGCTGAGTTGAGGATAGCTGCGCCGAGTCCCCCGACGTACATAAAATCAGTTATTAGCAAGCCGCGGTGTGTGAGAATGCGGCCGAGTCCCGAAAAAATGTCCGAAGCCCTGTCAAAGGTGAAGGCCATTATCACGAACAAAAAGCTTATTAATAAAAAAATCTTGTATTCTTTGTAAAGTACGCGCTTGTTTTCGCTCATAAGCAAGATGCTCCTCCTAAGTTTGTTGTGTGCCTGCCAAAAAAACCAGTCCAACCATTGTACCATGCCGTAGGCGCTCTGTACAGTAATATAACAGTGATTGACAACAGCTTTTCCAATATTGTATCATAAAGGCTGCGTAAAGTGTGATATTTTTAGGGGGGCTTCACATCAGGAGGCAAAAAATGACACCGACACGAAAACTTGTTAGCATGGCGGATGTATCAAGGCAGTGGTGGGACAGGCTATATATGCAATGCTGCGATATAATCAATCGTCCCGAAGTATATGCCGATGCCTGCCGGGGGAGGCTCATAGCATCGATGTTTTATGAGCCAAGCACAAGGACGAGCTTCTCATTTCAAGCAGCGGCGCAACGATTAGGCGCCGGCGTGTTTGGTTTTTCTGACCCATTGGGAACCTCTGTTTCAAAGGGTGAAACGCTTGCCGACACAATAAGGATGACTGCGTCGTATTCCGACACAATCGTGATAAGAAGCCCTCAAGAAGGCTCGGCGACAGCGGCGGCGCTCTATTCGGAAGTTCCGGTCATTAACGCAGGCGATGGGGGTCATTTCCACCCGACCCAAACATTAACAGACTTGGCGACTATAGCCCAAAAGCGAGGGAAAATAGAGAATCTGCGCATAGGCATATGCGGAGACCTAAAATACGGGCGCACAGTGCATTCCCTAGTTGGGGCTATGGCGATGTTCAGAGGAATACGCTTTTGCCTAATTTCGCCCAGCGAGCTGCGCCTTCCGGAATATATACTAGAGCAGATGTCCGGCCAAGGCCAGGAATACGTCGAATCAGAAAGCCTCGCACAATGCATTCCGGAATTGGACGTTTTGTACATGACGAGAGTCCAGCGAGAGCGGTTTCATGATGCGGCGGAATACAGAAGGCTAAAAGATGTCTACGTTTTGACAAAAAAAATGCTGGAAAGCGCAAGCCCTGACATGCTAATCATGCACCCACTGCCAAGATATGGAGAGATAGCGTTAGATGTAGATGAAGACCCAAGGGCGGTTTACTTTGAACAGGCGCGGTATGGCATGTTTATAAGGATGTCTTTGCTATTGGAGTTTATGCAGCTACCGAGGTTGGCTCCAAAATCAGAAATATGCGATGAGACAAAATCAGAATGCGGAAACCCAGCCTGCATTACACAGTCGGATGTCTACCTCCCTAAGCTGGTTTCAGATCTAGGCAAAGGCAGGTGTGGATACTGTGACAAGAAGTTCCCGACATTGACGCTTTAAAAACTCTTTAGTACGAGTCCGACAGGGCAATGGTCGCTGCCAAATACGTCAGGCAGAATAAATGCATCCGAAACCCTATCCACCAAGCGGTCTGAACCTAGGAAGTAGTCGATGCGCCACCCGACATTCCGTTCGCGGGCTGTGCCCATGTAGGACCACCAAGTGTAGGCATCCCTAAGCTCAGGGTTAAAGTGCCGAAAGAAGTCAGTAAACCCTGCGTCTAGGAGCTCAGTCATTTTGTTGCGCTCTTCAATAGTAAAGCCTGCATTGCGCACATTAGACTTAGCGTTTTTGATGTCAATCTCCCGATGGGCGACATTTAAGTCCCCGCAGATAAGCACAGGTTTCAGCGCATCCAGCCCCTTTACATAGTTGAGAAATGCATCCTCCCAGGCCATCCTGTAATCAAGCCGCAATAGCCCCCTCTGTGAGTTGGGCACGTAAACACAGACAAGGTAGAACCCGTCAAATTCCAAAGTGATGACACGCCCTTCGTTGTCATGCTCAGCGATGCCAATGCCGTAGGTGGCCGACAGCGGGGGGATTTTTGAAAACACGGCAGTGCCCGAGTATCCCTTCTTGGCAGCGCTGTTCCAAAACTCATGATAACCGCCAAGGTCGAGTTCCGCCTGCCCCTGCTCCATTTTTGTTTCCTGCAAGCAGAATATGTCTGCGCCAATATTGGAAAAGGATTCCGAAAAACCTTTTTTCAAACATGCCCTAAGCCCATTGACATTCCAAGAAACCAGCTTCATAATTAAAAAGTGCCCCTTTCAATCTAACAATGTACGATAACGGCAAATACGAAATCAAATGTAAATTTATTTTGAACAAATCAGGAGGTATGACAATGGATGCAACTGGAGTAAGGGCAGCGGCTCAAACATATTTGGATGCTTGTTATGAGAGCGATGTCGGGAAGTTTAGAGAGGTTTTTAACGAAGCGGCGCATGTTTATGGGCATATAGGCGAGGGTGCGCTAAACGACATGCCGATAGATGCGTTTGCAAAGTTCGTCGAGGCGGGAGCGCCGCCCGGGTACAAGCCCGATTTTCCCCGCCAAGAAGAAATCCTTGCAATAGATTTCACAGGTGAGGACACCGCAGTCGTCCGCCTAAAGGTCAGGCTTGGGGAAATAATGTTCACCGACATTCTAAGTTTTATCCGCATAGGCGGCAAGTGGACAATAATAGCAAAACTGTACTCAGGAGAGCCGGCCTAAAGCAGTGGAGGCGGCGCTACCGCCTTTGCCTATTTATATGGCGATGTTTTATGAGGAAGGTATCCCAAAAAAACGCTTCCCGTTTTCCATAGTAAGCGCCGCAGCCTCCTCGACCGTGACGTTGCGCACTTGCGCAACTTTTTCAACCACATGGGGCAAATACAAAGAACTATTGCGCTTGCCGCGATAAGGCTCTGGCGTGAGGTATGGGCAGTCGGTCTCCACCATAATCCTATCGGCAGGCATTTTCTCAAGCACCTCCAGCGCACGCCGGGCATTTCGAAACGTGATTACCCCGGTGAAAGAAAGGTACCATCCCATATCGAGGATAATCTTCGCAGTTTCCCAACTGCCGGAAAAACAATGAAAAACCCCGGACAAATCACGAAAATCACGAATAACATCCAGCGTATCGTTAATTGCCTCGCGTTCATGGATGATGACAGGCTTGCCAACCCGTCGGGCCAGCTCCATCTGCTCCCGAAAACGTGCGCGCTGAACATCAGGAGGCGAAAAATTATGATGGAAATCAAGCCCAATCTCGCCAACCGCCAAAGCCTTAGGGTGCGCAAGCAAAGCCTCAAGCTCAGACACAGTTGAGTCGGACATAGACTTGGAGTCATGCGGGTGCACCCCAACCGAAGCATAAACAAAAGGATACCTATCAGCAAGCTCAAGGCTGACCTTAGCAGATATTAAACTGCTGGCCGAATTGAGGATAAGCGAAAGGCCGGCTTCGCCCATAGACCCCAATAATTCGTGGCGGTCCCCATCAAACCGCCTATCATCATAGTGCGCATGCGTATCAAAATACATAAATTATGCCCCCAAAACAAAATAAAGCTTGCAATTAGTTGCCCAGCGTGCTAGAATGACCTTCGCTGAAAAAGAAAAAAGAAAAGGACTGACCATATGAAAACGGCATTCGTAATATTACAGTTAATAACATGCGTAGTACTAATGTGCGCAATAGTTTTGCAATCAGGTAAAAATTCAGGCCTCTCAGCGCTGAGCGGCGGCCAGTCAGACTCATACTTGGCAAAGAACAAACAAAAGTCAAGGGACGCGCGCCTGGCGTTGGCGACAAAATGGATTGCAGGGCTCTTTGTAATTCTTACAGTGATACTAAACTTAATATAAGCAAGTGGAAAGCGACAGAGGAAAGAGCGTGTGTCCGGCAAAGCCGGACACTTTTTTATTGCAGCAGCAACGCCCCTAAAGCAGAATCTCTCCGGTAGGCTCAGGCCCGGAAATAGCGGCAGCATTGAGTTCATCGTAATCAATGTGCATGAAAGTGGCATACTCAGCATGGACGCGGGCGACCACCTCATCAAAAACAAGCGCCCTCTCCCCACCGACGCGCACCTTGATAATCTGCTTGTCTGAAAGTCCGAACTTGGCAGCGTCCTCAGGAGTGAGGTGAACATGCCGCTTGGCGATAATCACGCCCTCGCTAATCTCAATCTCACCAGCGGGGCCGATAAGCTTACACCCCGGACTGCCCTTCAAATCACCGCTCTCGCGAATCGGAACATCGCCAAATCCCAAAGCCGTGGCATCCGTCAGCGAAAGCTCAACTTGATCTGCCTTGCGGCAAGGGCCAATGATGGAAATATCCACCGATCTGCGAGGCCCAACGACCGTTACCTTATGAGGCGTTGCAAACTGGCCGGGCTGAGTCAGCATTTTTTTAATCTCAAACTCAAAACCCTTGCCAAAAAGCACATCAACAGTCTCGCGCATCAAATGACAATGCTTGCCGGAACCCTCAATTACAACATTAATACCAGACACTAAACAATCATCCCTTCTTATAAAAAAATAGGCATAGCGCAAAGAATATGCAACCTACTTTAGCACTTTTTGCGAAAAAGAGCAAGCGCATAATAAGTGCACAAACATAAAAAAGCAAAAACTCTTCACTTTGACAAACTAGTATGGTAAAATTTTGAGCAACCAAAAAGAAGCGTGGGGAGACTTATCGAAAGGACAGGAAAATTGCATGAAGATACTTATGATAAACCACTTTCCGCTAGTAGGTTCGGGCAGCGGAACCTACACACGCAACATTGCCGTCCACCTGAAGAAAAAAGGCCATGAAGTCAGCGTAATAACACCGGAAAACACAGAAAAGTTCGGGGCAATCCCCGATATAAGCACCAGGCCGGTATTCTTCACGTATGACGAGAAAATAGAGGGCGCACTGCCGTTTAACTTCCCCTGCTTCACCACGCACCCGCGGAGCACCATGACATTTTTCGACCTCAGCGACGGCCAATTGGCCGAATACCTTTCCGCATTTGAAAAAGCGCTCAACAAAGAAATCGCAGAATTCAAACCGGATATAATCCATGCCCAGCACATCTGGCTCCTGAGCTGGCTTGCGAAAAAAACCGGAATCCCATACGTTGTAACTGCCCACGGAACAGACCTTATGGGATATCAGCAAGGCGAGAGATTCCGAAAATACGCCGACGAGGCTGCCGCAGGCGCAAAAAGTATAGTAACAATTTCCAACGACAACGGCATGCTAGTCCGAAACATGTTTCCGGACTGCGCCGATAAAGCTGTTTATATGAAAAACGGCTACGACCCGGACAGATTTTACCCCGATCAAAAAACAAAAGAAGAAATTCGAGCCCTGTTTGGCATCAGCCTAAAAGAAAAGCTCGTGCTGTTTGCCGGAAAACTAGCGCATTTTAAAGGCGTCGACGTGCTTTTAGAAGCAGCAAAGCTTTACGAGGGAGAGCGCCCCGGCAAAATTTTGACCATTATTGCGGGAGAGGGCGAGCTTGCCGCTCAGCTAAAAAAGCAAGCCGGAGCCTATAAACTAAGTGACGTTCATTTTTTCGGGCACCTCGACGTGCCGCAACTGCGGGGCCTATATAGCACAGCAGACGTGAGTATCGTGCCATCGCGCAGGGAGCCGTTTGGGTTGGTTGCAATTGAAGCCCTCGCCTGCGGCACGCCCGTGGTTGCGACAAATCAGGGGGGATTGCCAGATATAGTCAGCGATGAGGTCGGCGCACTCGTAGAGGTTGACGACGCACTCGGCCTCTCGGACGCGATACTAAATGAACTATATAGGCAGGACAAGGGGCAACGCAGGAAGGCTGCGGCAAAATACGCATTTGAAAACTACGCTCAGGATTCGCTAATGGACTCACTAATAAATATATTCAGCTTAGCTGCTTTTAAGGGATTTTAAGGGATAGATTATGAGAAAAGTTGTATTAATTCCAACATATTGGGCGCGCAAAAAAGCAGATGGGTGGAAGGAAGGGGACGCCGTCTATGACCATCCAACGCCGCTGGACGACGACGGAACGCTTGCCCGCACCCTGGAGAGCATGAAAATACTCTCAGCCAAAGATTTTAAGCTTGTTCTGCTCATATGCCCGACTGCACCGGAGGTAGCCGAAGCAGCTGAAAAACGAGTGATAGAAATCGTTCAGGAAGTAGACCTCAAAGCCGAGACCTATGTCTTTACAATTTCCGACCTTGCCCGCATCTCAGACATCATATTTGAAACGGATACGGAAAAAAAGACAGAATCGCTGCTCTCGATGATAGGCTATGCAAATGTGAGGAACATGTGCCTGCTCTGCGCGGACATTTTGGCGGCCGATGCCGCAATCCTAATCGACGACGACGAAATCTTTGAAAAGGCCGACTGGGTAGAGCGTTCGGTCGAGTTTTTGGGCAAGCGGATATATGGGGATGTCGTTTACGGAATGGCAGGCTATTACATAAACAAGCACGACCAATACTATGACGATGTAAAATACGAATCGTGGATGACATATTGGGACAGGTTTGGGGCGAAGTCCAAGGCATTTGACGAGATAATAGGCTGCTCGCCAAGAGTAAAGCGCACCCCATTCGCTTTTGGCGGGGCTATGGTGATCCACCGCGACATGTTCCAAAGCGTGCCTTTCGACCCGCATATAACAAGGGGCGAAGACATTGACTATGTCATAAACAGCAGGATGTACGGTTTTTCCTTCTTCCTTGACAACACTCTGTCGATAAAGCACCTGCCCGTCCCCAAGAAGCACCCCCAATGGAAGCGCATCAGGGAGGATATTTACCGCTTCGTTTATGAAAAAGCGAAGATATCATCGCAACACAAGACTGGGAACATGGTGTTCGTGGCGCCGGAGGACTTTGCCCCATATCCCGGCGAGTTCTTGCAAGACGACTTGGATGAGAAAATATTCCGCTCGAACATGATGCTGGCAATGGACTACTTGCTAAAGGGCGACGCAGAGGGAGCCTCCGAGTCGTTAAATAACATCGCAATCAGCCGCAAAGAAGCAAAGCCGGATTTCGACGCATTCTCACGCTATCGCTCTAATCAAAAACTCTGGGAGAATATCAGCGCAATTGTTGCTGATAGACGATATGAGCTGCGCAAAATCATGGAAGAGCACAATCTTTCCAACATGCCGATACTCAGAAACGAGCAAAGCGAACGCCAACTGGGCAAGGCAGAAATCATCGCCGAGCTAAAGAAAACATTTGACTTCGATGCGAGCGATGAGGAATGGGCAAAGCTATCGAAGCTGTTCCATGTCAACACATATTACGAGGACGAAGTGCTCTTTAGGAGCGGCGATTTCAACGACACCATGTTTGTATTGCTCAAGGGCGAGCTCGCATTGTTTTCCGGTTCTCGCGACAAAGGCGGCGAAATTGAGGTTGCGCGCCTGAAAAAGGGTGACGTACTTGGCGAAAGCTGCATGGCAGACCACCCCTTTACGCTCAGCTGCCGGGCAATTCAATTCACGGAGCTTATAGGCATTGAAAAAGAGGAAATCCTGAAGCTCGTCGACTCCGACCCGGTGCTTGGAGTGAAGTTCTTCAGGCAAATATTAACGAAGGTCGTCGGAAAACTGCGGAGCCACAATATATACAACGTGAGCATTGGCGGGGGGGCAGTTCAGGACACTTTTATAGTATAGAAGTGGGGGGGCACCCGGAAGCTTATCCGAATGACGAGTGTATTTCTTCAAATTCGTCGCTGATTTTGGTGAATAAATCAGTCAAAACAGGGTCAAAATGCGTGCCCTTGCTTTCGAGAATTATCTCCACTGCCTCACTGTGGGAGAGTGCGTTTTTATAGACTCTTTCGGATATGATGGCATCATAGACATCGGCTATGGCGAGTATGCGACCCAACAAAGGGATTTCCTCGCCTTTGAGCCCTCTGGGGTAACCGCTTCCGTCCCATTTTTCATGGTGCGACGCCGCAAAAATTTTTGCGTACTCCAAAAATGTTTTGTCGGAAGTAGTTTCGTTGATGCGTAAAATGACATCTTCCCCAAATGTGGTGTGCGCTTTTAGCTCTTCATATTCTTCGGGGGATAGTTTGCCGGGCTTTAAAAGGAGCGAATCTCTAATCGATATTTTGCCCACATCATGGAGCGCTGATGAAAGCAGGATGAAATTTTCGTCATATGAGGAAATCTCGTCATAGTACACACCGTACTTTTTCATCGCGCGTATTAGCACCTCCAAGTATCGCTGTATGCGGTCAATGTGCCCTCCGGTGATTGAGTCTCGGCAATCGACGAGCTCCGCAACTGCTTTTAGGACAACGTTTTTAAGCTCAATAACTGCACTTGTCTTTTCCTCCACGATTGTCTTTAGATTCTTGTTGTAGTTAATCAGCTGCAGGTGCATCTCAATGCGCTTGCGCAAGAGCGGCGGAGAAAAAGGCTTTGTAATATAGTCTGCTGCACCTAAGGACAGCCCCATAAACTCCTCATCTTCATTAGTGAGCGACGTCAGGAAAATGACGGGAACCTCGGCGGTCAATGCATTTTTTTTGATTTGCCTTAATGTCTCATGTCCGTCCATTTCCGGCATCCTTATGTCAAGAAGAATAAGGTCAGGGACGACCTTGTCAAGCGCCTTTAACAACCGTGTGCCCGAGTCAAACGTAACAACGCTATAAGCATCTTCAAGTGCTTGCCTGCCTGCAATAAGGTTGGTTTTCATATCATCCACAAGGAAGATAGTCTGTCGTGCGGAATTCATGCTGGTCACTCCGATCTATTACTTTTAGGGCTCCCCTGGCCGCGATGCCTATATGTTTGTATCTTAACATAATCTCTTATGCGCAGTATGTCAAGAAATTCTCAATATAATTCAAATATTTCCATCGTTGTATATACATGCTATACTTAATAGAGGCGGGGTGCCAATACAGAGCTAGGGGGCAGAAGGTTATGAAATATGTAGTTGCGCTTGACCAAGGTACGACTAGTTCTCGAGCAATAGTATTTGACGAAGGGCAGGAAATCATCGCTGTAGCCCAGAAGGAGTTTTCTCAGATATACCCACACCCGGGTTATGTGGAACATGACCCCATGGAAATATACTCATCCCAATATGGTGTCCTTGTGGAAGCGGTCACAAAAAGTGGAGTTGCGCCGGAGGAATTTGCAGCTATCGGCATAGCGAACCAACGTGAGACAACGATAATGTGGGACAAAGCCACGGGCAAGCCCGTGTACAATGCAATAGTATGGCAGTGCCGAAGGACATCCCACTATTGTGAAGACTTGAAAAAAAGAGGGCTTGAGGCATATATAAAGAAAACCACGGGACTTGTTATCGACGCTTATTTTAGCGCAACGAAAATAATGTGGATACTGGACAACGTGCCCGGCGCTCGAAAAAGGGCAGATGCCGGAGAAATTTTGTTTGGCACTGTGGATACATGGCTTGTCTGGAACTTGTCAGGTGGACGGGCGCACGTGACGGACTGTACAAACGCCTCCCGGACGATGCTCTTTGACATACATGCGCAGCAGTGGGACGAAAAGCTGCTCAATGAGCTAAACATACCCCGAAGCATTTTGCCGGAGGTCAGAAGCTCAAGCGAAATGTGCGCAATTGCGAACGTATTAGGCAAGGACATACCGATTTCCGGGCTTGCTGGAGACCAGCAAGCGGCTCTGTTTGGGCAGGCGTGCTTTGCCGAAGGCGACGCAAAAAACACATATGGCACAGGCTGTTTCCTGCTCATGAATACCGGGGATAGGCCCATAAATTCAAGGAGCGGACTTATTACGACTATAGCCATCAGCAGGGGAGGCAAGGTTCAGTATGCGCTGGAAGGCAGCGTTTTTTCAGCAGGTTCCGTAATTAAGTGGCTAAGGGATGAACTCAATATGATCAAGACAGCAGAGGAATCCGAAAAATGCGCCCAGAGCGTGAAGGACAGTGCGGGAGTATATATCGTGCCGGCTTTTTCCGGGCTCGGCGCACCTTGGTGGGACATGCAAGCTAGGGGTGCGATGTTTGGCATCACCGATGGAGCGAACAAAAATCACATCATAAGAGCTGCGCTGGAGTCGATAGCATTCCAGACAAAGGATGTTCTGGATGCGATGCAGGCAGATATCGGTTTTGATATAATGACACTCAAGGCCGATGGAGGGGCAAGTGCAAATAATTTCTTAATGCAATTTCAGGCGGATATATTAAACAGAGATGTGATGCGTGCCGAGACAACAGAGGCGACCGCACTAGGGGCAGCGCGCTTAGCGGGTCTCGCAGTCGGAATGTGGGAAGACATTGAGGAGCTGTGCGACCTACGATGCAAAGATAGGCTGTTTAAACCAAGCATGGGCACACAGCAAAGGGGGAATCTGCTAAATGGATGGAAGAGCGCAGTCGGGCGCAGTTTGGGGTGGACATGAGAGAGGGGGAGGCGATGCCAAAATTAGGCAGTTTTTTTCACAAAATAAATGTAAGGATTTTATTGCTGCTGATATTATTGCTTGCATGTATGATTTTGGCTGTAAGCGCTATAAGTTATATAAGCTTGAGCGACATTTATGAACGGAAATTCGAAGAGAGAGCCATTTTGTCAAATGCACTGATAGTGTCTATTATTGAAAATGAGGTTGTAGAGTACTTCGTGCAGCTTATTAAAGCTCAAGATGACGAATTTAGAAGAGCGCAGGTTCAGTTTTTCCATGACAGGACAGAGCTTGCCGCACTTGTGTCTCGGGGCATATCCGGCGCTAGGAAAGATGAGCTGACAAACAACCTTGCTCAATTCCATGAGATGACATCTGCGCTCAAGACAGACGAGTACTGGCATATCATAGACGAGCTCAGAATGCTTAGAGATATAACCCAAGTCCATTATGTGTATGTATTTGCCAATACCGGATTATATACCGAAGAAGGGGGGGTGCTTGCCACATTTATATTTGACTCTGAGGATTGCAAAGAGTACGCAGGCATAACCAGCGATGGCTTGGGTACTGTCGCAATATACAACAAAGACGAGCTGAAAATTATTAACGAAATGATGCTTTCAAGGCAAGCTATGAATCATGTTATGCGTTTTTATGATGACATATATGGTGAGTTGTATTTCCTGTATGCGCCAATCCTGAACGATGAAATGGAGGTCATCGCATTTTTGGGCATAAGCTCGGACTTTGTTGAAATGCGCAGGGAAATATCAGATTCTGTCTTACGGTTTATAACAATCTTTCTCGCATTTACTATTATAATCATCTTGGTGATTTACATTTACTTGAGCACTTCTGTAATAAAGCCGCTGGACAACCTGACGGAAACCGCCGGAAAGATTGAAGCCGGGGACGTATATGCCGAGGTTTCAGCGATAGCAATAAAACGAAAATGCGAAATTGGAGCATTGGCGCGCGCGTTCGATGATGTGAGCAAGGTTTATCAGAATATGATTAGAAGTTCCAAAAACATGTTTGATGCAGCCCATGCCGGGAAGCTGGACGTGCACAATGATGTCTCGGCATATAAAGGCGACATGAGGACAGTGATGGAGCAAATCAACGCAACAATAGCAGCCCTCCTGCGCGAGAAGCAGCATGCGGAAGAAGCAAGCAATGTGAAGTCAAACTTCCTTGCAACGATGAGCCATGAGATAAGGACGCCGATGAACACGATAATCAGCATGGCGACCATGGGAAAATCGGCAATGGATGCAGACCGCAAGGACTACTGCTTGAACAAAATCGAAGATGCCTCAATGTATTTGTTGGGCATCATTAACGATATATTAGATATGTCAAAAATAGAGGCAAACAAGTACGAGCTTTCAATAGAAGCGTTTGATTTTGAAAAAATGCTAAACCGCGCAGTGAATGTAGTGAGCACCCGCGCAGAAGAAAAACGGCAGAGGCTCGCTGTGAACATAGACAAAGCCATCCCGGACGCCTTGATAGGTGATGATCGCAGGATTGCTCAGGTTATAACGAATCTGCTGGGAAACTCGATAAAATTCACGCCAGAGGAAGGCTCGGTAACGCTTGATGCAGTTTTTTTAGGAGAGGAAGACGGTGTTTGCCATATACAAATCTCTGTCATTGACACCGGCATAGGGATAAGCCCTGAGCAGCAGGGCAAATTATTTCAGATTTTCCATCAGGCGGATTCTAACACAACGCGCAAATACGGTGGGACGGGGCTGGGGCTTGCGATTTCAAAAAATATAGTTGAAATGATGGACGGCAAAATATGGATAGAATCCGAGCTGGGAGAGGGTGCAACGTTTAGGTTCACATTCAAGGCCAAGCGGCAAGTGCCGCAGGCAGGGGAAACGGGCAGTGCCGCATCGGAAAATGGCTACGACGAGACTGAAGCAGGGCAAAACGATATACAAGGCATTTTCAGTTCAAGATGTGTTCTGCTGGCTGAAGACGTGGAAATAAACCGCGAAATTGTTATTGCATTGCTAGAGCCAACGCAAATAGAGATTGTATGTGCAGAAAACGGAAAAGAAGCCGTGCGTCTATTCCGGGAGGCTCCGGAAAAATACGACATGATATTCATGGATATTCGAATGCCCGAAATGGATGGATACGATGCGACGAGCACAATTAGAGCCTTAGATATCCCAACGGCAAAAACCGTGCCAATAGTGGCGATGACAGCAAATGTTTTCCAGGAGGACATCGAAAAATCCAAAGCCTCCGGAATGAACGAGCATCTGGGGAAACCACTCAATTTTGGCGAAGTTCTGGAAGTGCTGAAGAAATACTTAAAATAGCTGTGAACACTCAGAAGGCATTCGAAAAGCTGCACTTTACAATGCAGCTTTTCCGGGCATCTCCTGAATAGATAAAAATGTCAAACCGACCCCTTGCCCCACTCTTCCTGAAGGCATTTCCCGCAGGCATCGCATTTCTTGGCCTTGTCGTACTTGCACTGCATGGGGCCATTGTACCGCATCTCCGACGTGCTGCCATCAGGCATGTCATAAATGCCGCCAAACATCCCCTCCATCAGCGCAGCTTGGAAGAAAAGCGGTTTGTCCACCCTCTTGAAGTTAAGAGGGCAATGATAAACCCCGGCAGGCACGCGCACAATCGTAGGCTTGGTAATTACAAACTTCTCAGCATCTTCGCCCTTGCCAAGCGTAAATTCAACCTCGGCATCGAAATCAAAAACATTCGGAAAAGTGCCGCCTAAGAAAATGAGGTACTCCTCATTCTCGTGATAATGCGGCATTCTATCGAGGAAAAAAGGTTTTACAAAAATTTGAAACCCGACATTAAACTTCGCTCCGGGAATCTGGGAAGCCCCTCGAAAATAAGCTTGGGGCTTAATAACAAACCCGGGGTCGTCCCCCTCGGCTACAGCCTCATTGCTTTCCATGGGGAATTCAAAAACTAATTTTTCGTACATATTTATGCCTCCTCAAAAAATATATGCAAATTCACAAACGAACATTTACCGCTATCGCAGCACTGAACAAAGCCCAGGCGCAAATACCCACGTTCACGGAGCCTTGCGCATAAAGGTCAGGCTTACGGAGTTGGCAAATCATTGCCCGTATAGGCATAAACAGTCTCGCCCTTGGCATCCTGCCTGCGAACAACCCTGCCGTAGCTGCCGTTGGGATAAAATGGCATGAAATTAATCGGAGCGCCAACACGCTTAAATACAATGGGCCCATGCCACATCTTGGGCGGCACGCGGATGACAGTAGGCTCGGTTATCGTGTAGGTCTCCATATTGTCCGGGCTATCGCCAATGGAAATTTCAATCTCAGCGTCAAACTCAAAAAACTTGGTGACATCGGCACCGGTAAAGAACAGGTACTCCTCGACGGCATGATGCATATGAAGCTCGCCAACGCTGCAAGCCTGCTGCACGATATTTTGCAAATACCAAAGACGCGACTCATCCATCTCCTCAAGGCCGCGAAATCCTGTGCGGGGGCTCAAGAAATTCGGGTCGCCGTGATTTTCGGGTTTGAAATAGTGTACGTATTTATCGTACTTGCCTGTCCGGGGAAGCTTTGCCATTTCATAATAGTGCTTCAAAAACTCCTCCTGCGGGGGTGGCGCATCGTTCTCCTCAACATCCTTCATTGCCTCAGAAAAACAAGCGCCGCAATAAACACACTCATTGGCGCGGTCTTTCACGCAACGCCGCACACCAGCTCCATCATACCGAAACTCCTCCACACCCTCAGCGTTGAGCTGTGCACTGATTTTCGACCAGTCCCCATCAAGATACATAGCCGAAAAAAGCACAGGCTTACCAATGCGCCTAAAATTAATAGGGCAGTGGTTGAGCTTTGGGGGGATGCGGATGATTACTGGTTCTGTAATGGTAAACAGCTCCATACGCTCGCTATCTTCCCCCAGCCAGATATCAATTTCAGCATCAAAGCCATCATAAAAATTGTTAAAATCCGCCGTAGCGAGGACGATATACTCATCGGCAGCATGATGGGTGTGCGGGAGCTCCATCATCAAGGGCTTTGTGACCGAGGTGAAGTCCATATACAGCCGGGACTTGGGCATCATAGTGGTGCCGCGAAAGAACCCGCGGGGCGAAGCAAAACCATACCACTGGTGGAATTCCTGCGGAATTTTGAATATTAAATCGTCATATTTTCCCATTGTGCGCATCTCCCATTTCGAAATTAATGCCGAAAGGTTATCGGTTAGCTTACAGTATATCCCAAAGCGCAGCTGCGGAGCAAGTAGAAAGGTTTTGTCAAAACTCACAAAGCAGGGGAAGCGTTGCATCTTGCAGTGCGGGGAGACCCTGAAGGAAGGCGGCCCCGAAGCCCAAGCTTGACTCTATATTGAATTTTCTGTCCTGGTGATAAAGTCCTCTTGAAGCTTTGCGTCAAGCGTGACAAAATACGTCGAGAAGCCTGCTATTCTAATGATTAAATCCTTATGCTCAAGCGGCTTATTCTGAGCCTCCCGCAACTGCTTGGTGCTGACGACATTGAACTGAACCTGCATGCCGCCGAGCTCGAAGTACGTCTCAAACAAATTGCGAAGCTTCGAAGTGCCGTCATCGCCCTGCACGGTGCTTGGCGAGAAACGGACGTTCATCTGGTCGCCATTGGATAAAACCTCGTGCGGCAGTTTTGATGCGCTCAACAGCAGAGCCAGCGGCCCATTTTTATCAAAGCCTTGGCGGCAGCTGATTGCATCCGCAATAGGTTCGCCGGATTTGCGGCCATCCGGAGTTGCGTCCAGCATCGCCCCAAGCCCGACATTTGCGGTAACGGTGAATGTCCCGCCGCAATACTTGCCGCGTGGCCCTTCCAGTGTCTTCATTATGCGCCCGAACGTATCGAGGGACCATGAAGCAAACCCGTCCACTTCTTCGTCGTCGTTGCCATAGTGGGGCACATCGTTTATTATCGTTTGCCGGAGGTCTTCATAGCCCTCCCAATTGGCGTGCAATGCATCATACATCTCCTTGAGAGATACGGTTTTGTCGTCAAAGCACAGTTTCTTGATTGCCATAAGGCTGTCGGCGACATTTGCCGTCCCGCACGCTGTGAGGCCTGTACGATTGTACTTTGCGCCGCCCTCTGTGACGTCCTTGCCGGATTCCAAGCAGCCCTCCATCATCGCCGAGGCGACGATGCACGGGAAGTTTTGCGAATAGGCAAGCTCGTAAATTGAGGCAGACGACACAGTCCAGTCCAGCAAATACTTCATCTGCTTGACGAATGTTTCTTGAATTTCGTCAAAGCTCTCATATTCGTACAGTTTTGGGCAGGGGAGTGCCGCAACGCCCGTTCGGGGGTTTACGCCGCCATTGATTACAAGCTGTACAATCTGCATCATATTCCAGCAAGCATTTGCCCCATCGTTGCCGGAGGCAGACCACTCATTGCCCGTGCCGCCCGGCTCGACGCATCCGATGATGCTGTAATCGCAAGCATCTTCATAGGAGAACCCATCGGCCACCAGCGACGGGATTATCACATCGTCATTCTGGAACTGCGGGAGCCCGCCGCTGATTTTGCTTGATTCGATGCCCAATCGCCAGATGTCATGCGGAGTGTTCTTAGTCACCCTCAATGCGACGGTTGGGTCGGGAACCCTCATGCGGCCATATGTCTGGAGGATTAGCCGAGTGACCTCGTTGCTCTCGTCCTTGCCATCCGGGGAAGTGCCGCCTATGGTCAGCACAATGCCGCCTGTCGCCGTCATTCCATTATAGATAGCCATATAAGCGTTCATGCCTTTTTCATTGAGGTCGATAATCCTATGGTTGTTGAGCATCATGCCGTGAATTACGATGATATCGCAAATCCGCATGACAAACGCATCGGTAAATTCCTGCGCCTGCTCAGTTGTGATAGCCCCTGCGGCAAACTCCTTGTCCAAGAGGTGACCGACATATTTGTCAACGCGCCCCATCGACTGGCCATGCTGTTGAGCGTCGGTCGCAAGCATGATTTGGTAAAACAAAATAGCCTGCAAGCCTTCCCAATACGTGCGCGCAGGGTTTTCCATAATCCATTCAAGCGAATCGGCCATGCGCAGCAGCTCTGCCTTGCGAACCTTGTCCGTTACTGCCTCCGCCTTTTCCCTGCAAGCCTTGGCATATCGCTTGGATAGCAGTATCGCCGCATCGCAGACCCTCACCAAGGCATGATAGAATACATGCTTTTTTGCCTTATCGCCAAACAGCTTGCCCTTGTTCTCCTCAATCATTTGCAATGCCTGCCTGCGCACCTCGCCAAAGCCTACATTTACAGCTTTGCCAAAGTTTGCGCAATAATGCCCCTGCATCGCGCCTGCAGCCTGATACCGCCCATTGGGGAGCGGGAAGCCGCCCATGCAGGCGCCATTGCCGAAATGATCGTGGAAATCATCCGTGAGCGCACCATTCACAACAGCGGTTATGCTGCAGTCCTTCCATACATCATAAGCCTCCTCAAGGACTTCGCGCTGCTCATCGGTCATGCTGATGGGCCCGTCTGACTGCCACGCTTGCTTGAAGGTTGCCTTATCGACTACTCCAAGTATCCAATCAGGGCTGGGGTCTACATAGACGGACAGACAGCGTTCCTGCGGGCCGGGGGTGCCTACAAAAATATCATCGTCAAAGACATTGACTTCCCGGTGCTGTGCCCAATGCAATATTGCCCCTGCCCTACGGAGCAGAGCGTGCTCGGCTTTATGTGTTTTGTAGTATTCGGTGTATAGTTTTGTGCGTTCGGTGTTGATGGTGATATCATCACCATGCGTGAAGGCGTCGCGCTTTTCCCGTATTCTTTTCATACGTTCGGAAACCGGTGCAAACTCAAACATGGGCATTTCCTCCATTTTTTATTGTTTTCTAACTACATGGGCACAGGCTCTAAATAGACGCACTGTCCATTTGCAATTTTGCAAGCTTGCCGCGCGAGAGTTTTACTCTGTAGTAAATAAGCAGCATAGCCAGTGAAGCGACGGATGCCGCTGGCGTGCCGATGGCTACATGGAACAGCGTAGCTTCTGGAAGCGTGCTGAGCAGCCAAGTCACCGGGACGCGCACTAAAAAAGCTGCAACCAGCTCATGCGCCGCCACGAAAGTGGTGATGCCGCATCCATTGTAAAAATTATTAATACAGAAGACGAAACTAAAGAGGACAAAGTCCCAAGAAAAGGGGACAAGGAACTGCGCCGCAACTCTCACAACATCCGCCTCCGGAGACAAAAGCGAAACTATGGCCGTGGGGAAGATATTTGCTACAAGGACGGCCGGCACGGCGATGCACAGGGAGAACATAATCGCAAGCTTGGTGCTCTTGAGCGCACGGTCGCTTTTGCCGGCTCCAAAGTTCTGGGCGCTTATCGAACTCAGCGCCGAGCCGAGAGCCGATGGCACAACTATAACGAAGTTAAACACGGTGTTTATAAGGCTGTTGGCAGCAGCTTCAGCGGTCCCCAT
>WQSH01000002.1 GCA_009787995.1 Oscillospiraceae bacterium | reverse complement strand
CCTGAAAGCAAAAAAGCGGCTGATGAAACCCCGGCAGAAGTGGCGAAGCCTCCGGCAGCAAGCGAGAGCCCCCCCCCTGTTGTTGAAGCGGAACCCGCAGCAGCGCCTACGCCACCCCAGCCAAAAAAGCCGGACAAACCTTTCATGCCCCACAGAGTCCCGCAAAAGCGCGTCGTTGACACGTCAGGCGCAACGATAAACCTAGACAAATATGATGAGCGCATAGACAACCTTGTCCCCGAGCGCACCGAAAACATGAAGCGCGGTAAGGAAAAGATTGTCAAAAAAGGTCAGCCAAAGCACCATCCGCAAACAATGGCATCAGGGGCAAAGCGCCGACAGGAAGAGCGGGACAGAATGCACAGGCTCCAGTTGGAGGTCGCCAAGAAAGCCCCGCTAAGGGTTATGATACCCGAATCCATCAGTGTCGGGGAGCTTGCCTCCAGAATGAAAAAGACAGGCGCAGAGGTCGTGCGCCAACTTATAAAATTGGGCGTCATGGCTTCCCTATCCGACATCATAGACCACGACACAGCGGCGCTGGTCGCTATCGAGCTCGGCTGCAAGGTTGAGATGGAGGTCGTCGTGACTATAGAGGAGCGCCTCATAGACGATAGCGACGACAAAGAGGAAGATCTCTTGCCGCGCGCCCCGGTTGTAGTCGTGATGGGCCATGTCGACCACGGCAAGACCTCACTGCTTGACCGAATTCGCAAGGAAAGCGTCGCCGAGGGCGAAGCAGGCGGCATCACGCAGCACATCGGCGCCTATCAAACGCAAATACATGGCAACCCCATAACATTCCTTGACACACCCGGCCACGAAGCCTTTACCGCCATGCGCGCGCGCGGCGCAAGCGTGACGGATATTGCGATATTGATTATCGCCGCCGACGATGGCATAATGCCGCAAACAGTCGAGTCGATAAATCACGCTAAAGCTGCAAGCATCCCGATTATTGTCGCAATTAACAAAATGGACGTCACGGGCGCAAACCCCGACAAAATCAAGCAGCAGCTCACGGAATACGATCTTGTCCCAGAAGAGTGGGGTGGGGAAACCATAGTCTGCCCTATCTCAGCCAAAAGCGGCGAAGGCATAGACAATCTCCTTGAAATGATAATCCTCACCGCCGAAATACAAGAGCTGCGGGCAAACCCAAGCAGGCTGGCTCGCGGAACCGTTATCGAAGCTCGCCTAGACAAGGGGCGAGGCCCGCTTATGACCGTCCTAGTCCAAAACGGAACGCTGAGCCTCGGCGACACCATCATAGCAGGCTCGGCAGTTGGAAACGTGCGCGTCATGGTTACCGAGCAGGGCGAAAGAGTAAAAAGCGCCGGGCCTTCATTGCCTGTTGAGATATCGGGCATGTCTGAGGTACCTGCTGCAGGCGACCTATTTAACGTAGTCACAGACGAGCGCATGGCCAAAGACCTCGCCGCACAGCGAAAGTCGGAGAAAAAAGGCGCGCTTGCCCCTGTCGTTAAGGTTTCACTCGAAGACCTCTTCTCAAAGATAAAGCAAGGAGAACTAAAGGATCTCAATATTATAGTCAAAGCAGACGTGCAGGGCAGCGCCGAGGCCATAAAGGCATCGCTCGAAAAGCTGACCAACGAGGAAGTCCGCGTGCGTGTGATACATTCCGCAGTCGGCGCAATAAGCGAGTCGGACATCATGCTTGCCTCCACAAGCGGCGCAATTATTGTAGGTTTTAACGTGCGCCCGGATAATGCTGCTAGGGACAGCGCTATGCGCAGCAATGTAGATATGCGCATGTACAGGGTCATTTACGAATGTATCAACGAAATCGAGCTGGCCATGAAGGGCATGCTTGCACCGAAATTCCAAGAGGTCGTCTATGGTCACGCCGAAGTCAGACAGCTTTATAAGGCTTCTGCAGTCGGCACTATATGCGGCTGCTATGTCCAAAGCGGCAAGATTATCCGAAATAGCTCCGTCCGCCTAGTCAGGGATGGGATAGTCGTCCACGAAGGCGCCCTCGCATCGCTGCGCCGTTTCAAAGACGACGTGAAAGAGGTCGCAACAAGCTACGAATGCGGCATAGCGCTCGAAAAATTCAACGACATAAAAGAGGGCGACATCATAGAATGCTTCGCTATGGAGCAGATAGAAATAGTCTAGGGGGGGCTGGAGTGTGGTTTCCAATAAGCTGCAAAGAATAAATGAAGACATCCAGCGTGTGCTGTCTACACATTTGAGGAGCATCAAAGATCCGCGCGTCAAGCAGGGCATGATTAGCATCACAGCAGTGAGCACGACTGGCGATTTGCGCCATGCGAAAATATATTTGAGCGTGTACGGCCTTGAGTCGGAAAACGAGCTGATGAAAGGTCTAAAGTCAGCGTCGGGATATCTTCGCCATGAGCTCGGACAATCGCTCAATTTAAGATTTACCCCCGAGCTGCAATTTGAGCTGGACAAATCCATCGAGCATGGGGCACGGATAAGCCACATCCTAAGTGACTTAGAGATTCCAGACAACGCAGGGGACGAGGATGTTAGATGAGCAAATCAATTACAGCCGCTGAAACGGCAAAATGGTTAAAAGAGCGAGATAATTTCCTAATACTCACGCATCGGCGCCCCGATGGCGACACTGTCGGCTCTGCCGGCGCACTTGCGCAGGGCCTCAGGGAAGTTGGCAAGACCGCCTATGTCTTGCGCAATCCTGAAATAACCCCCCGTTATGCGCCGTTTGTTGAAGATTATGCCGCTCCGGACGGATTTGAGCAAGAGCACACCTTGATTGTAGATACAGCCTCATATAAGCTATTCCCTAAAGATAGCGACAAATATGTCGGCAATATTTCGCTCAGCATCGACCACCACCCATCGAACACAATGTATGCGGAGCTCACTTGCCTCGACCCAACCACTGCCTCGTGCGGCGAAATAATCTATGAAATTCTGATTGAACTTGCAGGCAAAATCAGCGCCAAGAGTGCCGGGTGCCTATATTTGGCCGTCTCTACCGACACAGGCTGCTTTTCGTTCGCAAACACAACGGCAAACACGCTGCGGGTCGCCTCGCTCACAGTTGAAGCAGGTGCGCCGCACATAAAGTTAAACCGCAAGCTATTTCGAACAAAATCGCACGCCCGGGTCAAAATCGAAGGAATGATATATGCCGGAATGGAATTTCACTTCGGCGGAAAAGTGGCAATTGCGTCTGTATCGCACGAAATGATGAGCTTGGCGCAAGCCAATGACGACGACGTTGACGACATCGCATCGCTGCCTGGCTCAATTGAAGGCGTTCAGGCGGGAATAACGATAAGCGAGCTTAGCTCGACAAATGACTGCAAGATATCTGTCAGGTCGTCACCGTCGGTGGACGCCAACGCCATTGCAGCACGTTTTGGCGGCGGAGGCCACGCAATGGCATCCGGGTTTTCCTTGGGCAAACCCATTCAAGAAGTCAAAGAAGATCTGCTTGAGGTGCTAAAGGATTTTTTCTAGGCGGACAAAGCTTTATGAACGGAATTCTCATAGTTGACAAGCCCACTGACTGGACATCGCACGATGTAGTCTCCAAACTGCGAAGCGCCTTGAAAATAAAGCGCATCGGCCACGGCGGCACGCTTGACCCAATGGCTACGGGAGTGTTGCCCGTGTTCGTCGGTCGTGCGACCAGAGCCGCAGAATTTTGCGAAAACGCCGAAAAGGAATACATAGCCGGCCTAAGGCTCGGCATTGTCACCGATACGCAGGATATAACCGGTCAGACGCTCAGCGAAGGAGCAAGGAACGTTGCTGCCGAAGAGCTAAGCGCGGCGCTGGAATCTTTCAAGGGCGCACAAAAACAAATTCCGCCCATGTATTCAGCAATAAAAAGAAACGGCAAAAAACTTTATGAGCTCGCCCGCAGGGGCATTGAGGTAGAGCGCCCTGCCAGGGATGTTTTTATATCCGCAATTGAAATGTGCGGAAGCAGCGGCAATGACTATCTTCTGCGGGTTGTTTGCTCAAAAGGCACATACATCCGGACAATCTGCCACGACATCGGTGCAAAGCTGGGAACAGGCGCAGCAATGTCGTCACTCCGGCGGACAAGGGCAGGCGCATTCAAAATTGAAGAGGCGCGTACTCTGCACGATATACTGGGCAGCATAGCCAGGGGCGATATATCAAAGCTCCTGCAGCCGATCGACTTGCTCTTTTCGGAACATCAGGAAACAGTGCTGACCGAGCATGACGCTGAAAAAGTAAGAAACGGGGCGGTTTTCAAAGCAAATTTAGGCGATAACCATTACAGGTTCTATGGACCTTCCGGCGAGTTCTTAGCCCTCGGTGAGGTCGTCGGCGGAGCGGGGCGGGCCATTAAGAGTTTTTTCGACCCTCGATAAGGTGAACACATATGACAGACAAAAAACGAGCAATAGCACTAGGCTTTTTCGATGGAATGCATATAGGGCACTCGTCCCTGATTTGGCATGTCCTCGACATAAGCGAAAAAAACAGCCTAACGCCATCCATAATCACTTTCGATACGCATCCACGAAGCTTCCTGCGCACCGAAGCTATTTCGCTGATCAACTCGCCGGAGGACAGGGCGGGCCTTATACATCGAGTCTTTGATATAGATGACATAATTTTCCTGCATTTTGACAAAGCCACAGCCGAGATGCCGTGGTGCGAATTTGTAGACCACCTGGTTTGCGAGTTCGGCGCACAGCATCTAGTTGCTGGCTTCGACTTCAAATTCGGCAGGGGCGGCGAAGGCAACAGCAAGCTTCTAAAGCAAAAATGCAGCGAGCTATGCATAGGCTGCAGCATTCTCCCTGAAGTAAAACTTGACAACGTGCCCGGCAGCTCAACATACGTCCGCGAGTTGCTAACGTCCGGAGATATGGAGCGGGCAAATGCGTTCTTAGGCCACCCACATGTCCTTACCGACGTAGTGCACTATGGATACAGGCTTGGCAGAAAGCTGGGCACGCCGACAATAAACATGTGCTTTCAGCAAGGTGTTCTGATCCCGGCTTTTGGGGTGTACGCAACCAAGGTCTATCTAGACGATGGCAGCGAGCATATTGGCGTAACAAACATAGGAACTCGCCCCACGGTAGACGATTCCTCCCATGTCACTGCGGAGACCCACATCCTAAATTTCAGGGGTAATCTCTACGGCCGCCAAGTGCGGATAGAGTTCTATAGCCGCATACGCCCGGAAATCAAATTTGAAGGCATAGAGCAGCTAAAAGCGCAAATTCAAAAAGACTGCGACTCCACAACTAGGTATTTTTCAAAAAAAGGCTTGTAATCAAGCAAGCGCTGTGCTAGAATGACTATCGCTGAAAACGTCGGGGTGTGGCGCAGTTGGTAGCGTGCTTGACTGGGGGTCAAGAGGCCGCAGGTTCAAGTCCTGTCACTCCGACCAGCCATAAGTCTGTAACCGCAGTGGTTGCAGACTTCTTTTTGTGTTCAAAAGGGTATTAACTCATACACAGTAAAAAAAGATAACCTGATTGGACAAGCTACGTTCAAGAAAATCAAAGATGGTGGCGATATTGATACTCGCACAATCTCCAAACTCTGCGCCCTGTTAGACTGCCAGCCCGGCGACATCATGGAGTATGTGCCGGAAGATGGGGAGGGTAATCAGTAACATAAATGTTACATAAACTACTTGATTAATCCGTACATTAATTGACCGCCAACTATACTACGACAGTATTTTAAACAGTTTATCGACTGAAAAGCCTGTGCCACGTTGGTATCTTGCGCTGAGCGAAGATAATATTATCGGCTGTTACGGCTTGATTGATAACGATTTTATGGTCAGAACAGATTTATGCCCTTGGTTGTGTGCATTATACATTGAACCTACAGAAAGAGGAAAGCAGCTTGGCGAAAAATTGTTGATACACAGCCGCTGTGAAGCCGCTCATTTAGGCTTTGGAAAACTGTATCTCAACACCGACCATATTGGTTATTACGAAAAATACGACTGGCGTTATTTAGGTGATTTTGCCCATCAAGACGGTTCCGATGCGAGAGTGTACGAAGTGGATGCTGTATTTTGCTGATAAGTTGAAAAGCTGGTGTTCTTTGACTTTGTTCAAAAAACAAGACCCAAACAATATCAGGGATATATTTGACTTTAGTCAACTTTGTAATATAATCAGCAGGGTTATGGGGTAGCAAATCCATTTCAGCCAGGCAATAAGTGCCGTTGATGCGGTTTGACATGCCCCATTATTTTCGATACCGGAGCATCAATGACCGTTGTTGATATCAAAACACTACATAGGGCCGGGTATTCGACTCACCCTATTTGAAAATTCTTAACCCAAACGACAGTTGCTGACAATAAAGCAAGTGCTTTTAGCTACTATTCGCCAACTTGTTGTCTATAACATTATTAAAATTTCGGGAGGACAAGTCCCTTGTGTGGCACGGAGGGATGAGATGGAGTTTTGTGAGGCTGTGGGAGCGGCGCAGGTATAGGTGAAGTAGACTGGCAACGTGACGTTATCTGGAGCGTTATCGTTTACTTTGCTATCGTATCCATGCTATAATCACTATCGAAAGGTTGGTGGCGTGTAAGTGGGAAAAGTAATATTAGTTTGTGGCAAAATTGGTTCAGGTAAGACCACATACGCTAATGCGCTCGCAGAGAAATATAACGCTGTTATCTTCGCCCATGACGAGATTATGCTCGGATTATTTGGAGCAGAATTGTACGAAAATGACAAGGAACAATTCTTTAAATATGCACCATGGGTAGAAGAGTATGTTAAACGAAAATCAGGCGAATCAGCTAAAGCAGGTGCAACCGCTATCTGTGCTAATGGTTTTTGGTCACGGGCGGAGCGTGATGAGTTGCGTAAGTTCTATACAGATATGGGTATCTCCTGCGAACTTCATTACATAGATACACCTGAAGAACAGCGGCATAAGTATATTCAAAAACGAAATGATGAGATTCGAGGTGGTGATTTGGGTTATATTTTTACTGACGATAGCGACATCAATCATTATTTTGAAGTGCCCGATGAAGATGAAATAACTGTTAGAGTTACTTTTGAACGCAAAAGTAGTTAGTCAAATAAATTACAGATTGAGGAAATAATGAGAAAACTAAACCTTAAAAAAGTGGCAGATGAAATAGTAAAATAGATAAAGGTTTTCAGGTTGCTTTTGATATAGCTTGGGGTGCATTCGTCTCCGGCTCAATAGATTGGTGAGGGAGGGGGGAAAGGAACTAGTATGAGCGAAAGAATATACGACACCATCATAAATTCCGAGCCTATTACAAAAGGCTGGTCGGGCGATAAAAAATACTGCGTTATCACAACGGATGACATGAAATATCTACTCCGTATTTTTCCTGTGTCCCGATATGAAAGCCGGAATATGTTGTTTGAACTGATGGAGCAAGCGGAGGCTCTTGATGTGCCCATGTGTACCCCCATTGAGTGCGGAATTTGCGATGAAGGCGTATATTGGCTTCAAAGCTGGATTGACGGTGAGGATTTAGAAGCGGTGTTGCATACTTTTTCCGAAGCGGAGCAATATGTGTATGGGGTGAAGGCTGGTGAAATCCTGCGCAAAATCCATTCAGTTCCCGCACTTGGTGTACCGTCAGAAAGACCTGATTGGGCAGTAAGTTTCGACCATTCAACCTATGAGCGTATAGAAAAATATCATTCTTGCGGATTGCGTTTTGACGGCGACGAACCGGTTCTCGAATTTTTGACGCAAAACAAATCCTTAATTGAAAACCGTCCGCAAAATTTACAGCATGGCGATTATTCTATACGAAACATGATGCTTGAAAAAGGTGAGCTTAAAATCATTGACTTTGAGCGGTTATATTTCGGCGACCCGTGGGAGGATTTTGTTTTCAATATGCTGGAAGCGGCGAAAAATTCGTATTTCACAACAGGGCAGTTTCATGGATATTTCGGCGGCGAACCGTCGGAGGAATTTTGGCGGACATATGCCTTTTATATCTACAGCAGTCTTTTACCGGGTATGTATGAATTAGACCAAACAGACACGTTTGAAAAAGACCGTATACTAAAACAGACCGCAGAGATACTGCGTTGGTTTGAAAGTATAGGAAATCCTGTACCAACGTGGTATCTCAAAGGCTACGAAGTATGTGACGTTTTGGACACTGATGGCAATAAAACAAGACGTTTCCACGAACGAGGCAAACCTATGAACGAGGGTAAGCATCATCTTGAAGTTCATGTCGGCATGGTATCAGAACTCAATCGTTCTTGTGTTGAACGAAACTCAAATTTATGAATATATGGGTGAAGATATAGCCAGCGAACGGTTTTATCTTGTATCAAAGCCACATGCACTTTTCCGTTATGCGTTATGAGCGTATAATTGCCCTCATCGCCTACTGTCTTGGAAAGCCAGATAACATATCAACCATATCTCTAAGTAGAGGATAGCTAACATGCCTATGAAACCGCAAATCCTCCATCCTCTCCCTAAGGAGAGCAAGAACGTCAATGGGGGTAGAGCCCGTTATGCCGCCCTCCTGCCCTACTTGTCCTCCAATGTCCGAAGAAAACAATCGCACAGTCGGCTCGCCGTTTGCTCGCAGATAACCATTGAGCGCAAACATTTCTACAAGCGACGCTCTGCGTGGGTCAATATCATTTATCGCAACCTCCGCTTCAAAGTCGCCGTCGGCATCCCAGCCCCTCACACGCATGATGGGGTTATCAGGGGTCGAATTTTCCGACCAATCGACAAAGGCGTTAAAATGGCCGCCTCCTATATTCATCCCTCCGCTGTATAATTTGGTGCTTATCTTAAATGTTGTTATCCCTCTTCGAATGTTGCTGGAAAGGGGATCAGAAATGTCCTCGCCTCTCCGCATGAACAGCTTTGCGCTTTGCTGACCGTTCGGCGAGAGCCTGCCCGCTTGCGGCGGCGCTTGCCGATTAAATTGCGGCGCTAAAAATGCCGAGCTACTGTTTACACTGCCTATCATAAAGAATCTCCAATTCTTTGCTTCCGTGCCAGATTTTGTCCTAACTCATTATAATATTATGCACAAATTTACTGCCTGCTTTAGTTATCGGCACATATGACCTGCACTTAATAGCAGTTCTTTCTAAATGTAAAGTTCGGTAGTTAGGATGTAATTTTCGGTATATTTTTGCCCTTGCGTTTGCGAAAACCATTCTGCACCTCCAATTTTACACGAACATTGATAATTCGCTAAGTCTGCGGACTTCATAAGTGGGTTTTCTGTTGCCAAGCGAGTCTTTATGCTTTCGTATTCCTTTGCGATACTTGGCATAGCATTAAGGTAATCCCGAAAATAGATGTAATCGTACCAACCGGGGCTTCCAATTTTAACGATGTGGATGAAATGTGTCGTGATTCTGTCGTCCGGCGGAACATCCTCGCCAATGGCATAAATCATCTGCGTGTCATCATACCAGTTGCGACGCATGAACCCCTCTTTCTCCAATGCGGGCGTGAGGGCTTCGACATCAGCAAAATCATCCACCGCTACAACAATATCAATAATCGGTTTTGCGCAGTTTCAGACTGGTTAAGACGTATCAAAACATCGCTCGAACGCTCAAGAGATGAGGATTTGTCTAACTTTCCAAAGCAAGGGCAAATGAAAGCGTCTTATGATGATTGGCTTGATTAGGGGGCTGTATGGTTTATGTGCTAGATGCAAATGTTATAGTCCATTACCTGAAAGAAGATGCTAACGTAACAAAGAACTTTGATAATGCCGTTTTAGGTGGTTCATTGCTTCTTATTCCTCGTGCGGTTGACTATGAGATATGCCGAGGTCTTGAGCTGAGCTTAAACGCCGTAAAGTAATTGTTCAGCGCCCATCCCTCGTCCTAGGCGAGCTCTGTTCGAGCCGCAGCGAGTTAGCGAGCCCGGGGTTCCAAGGGGCATCCCCTTGGCGTGTCCTTTGGTTACTTTTCTGCACGAGCAGAAAAGTGACCCGCCTCTTGCGTGGCGGGTCGAACTCACAAAAGTAAATACCCTGCCAAGTGCCTAATGCGGGCAGAACACCTCACATCAAATGCCCCAAAAAGGCTATAACTAGCAAAAAGTAAATCAAAAGTCCCGCAACGTCTTTTATTGACGTAATTATCGGCGCCGAACCTGCCGCCTGATCCACGTTTAGCTTAGTCAGCACATATGGAATCAAAAACCCCAAAAACGCCGCCAGCGCCATGGTAAACATCACGGAAAAACCCACAGCGAGCCCCAGCATGGGCATGCCTTTCCAAACAGCCGCAATTACCCCAGCAACGGAACCTGCCATAACACCCATACTGAGCCCGATGCCGATTTCCTTCATAATATGCTTCAGAAAATTTCTCATATCGATATGCCCAAGCACGACGCCGCGCACAAAGACAGTTGAAGACTGTGTTCCCACATTGCCGCCCATATCCATAATCAAGGGAATAAAAATCGCTACTGCGGCTATGGATTCTAAAGCTTCCTCAAAACCGGCCACCACAACTCCAGCAAACATCCCTGCGGCAAGAGTTATTAGCAGGAACGGCAACCGCACCCGCCATATCCTCCACATACTCCCGTGTATCAACACTTCGCTACGGTCGGCTTCACGGCTGGTGTCGCCGACAATACCCGCCTGGTAAAAAATGTCCTCTGTTGCTTCTTCTTCCAATATGTCCACAGCATCGTCTATGGTCACTATGCCCACTAACCGGCCTTCATTGTCAACAACAGGCACCGCCAGAAGGTCAAACTCTTGCAAAATTTTAGCAACTTCTTCCCTATCTGTTCCTGTAGATACGCTTATTGCTTTTTTAGACATAATATCCTCTATTTGAGAATCACCGTTAGCCACAAGCAATTCTTTTAGGCTAAGCACCCCCTCAAGCTTTCTAGCATTATCTGTCACAAACAGCGTATAAATAGTTTCCTTGTCCCTGGCCTGACGCCGCACCTTTTTTAGGGCCTGCTCCGCTGTCGTATCTTTTTCTAGGGAGATATATTCGGTGGTCATTATCCGCCCTGCGGTTTTCGGCTCATAGCCCATCAAAACATTTGTCGACTCCCGCTCCTCTTGAGATAGGGACTCAAGCAGTTTTGCCGCAACGCCTGCGGGCAGCTCATCTAACAGCCTCATGCGGTCATCCGGAGCCATTTCATTTACAAACTCTATCGCCCTATCATCTGTAAAGGAGCGCAGCAATATTTGCTGCAAGCTGGAATCCAATTGCTCAAACACCGCCAAAGCGGCATCTTTTGCAAGCAGCCTGAAAACTATCACTTGCTCGTCTTTGGGCAAATCTGAAAATATCTGCAAAACCTCTATTATTTCCGCATTTGCAAGCAGTGCCTTTAGATTTGCCATGTCCTTTGCATTGATGTAGTTCAAAACCTTTTCTTTCATTGCATGTACCTCCAGTGTAATGATTATTTTTTTTGGATGTACAGCTCATCTTTATGATAGGCGGCAAAAAACCATCGTCCAGAAATTCTAAACGATGGCTTCGTAAATCAGAGTGCAAGCCCGCTAATCAGCGGGCATCCCCTGCTTGGCAGGCGCATGGACACAGCGCCGCCACACTCCTATTGAGCCATCATCCGAGCTGCGTATTCGACTACTGCCAGCGTCCATGTTCTCACCACCTCAAAACAAAAATTCCCTGTCGCGCACTAAGCGGCAACAGAATCGGCACAAGGTTCAATGCTATTTAAAATGCTGCCTTCCCTGCTTGTCGGCAGACTTGCGGAAACCTACACCAATGTAGCATATTTTTCGCAGCGATGCAATAATTTTTCGAAGGCCTCTCATAAAAAACTATAATTATAGGGTTGAAAAATAATTGACGGCTTCCCAAAATTATGCTAAAATCGCCGTCAGCGTAAGACATAAATATTTGTATGGAGGTCACATAATGAAAAAACGCATTCTCTCAATCTCGCTTGCAATGCTCATTGTATTTACGCTTATCCCCACAGTGGCACTTGCGGCGAACCCAAGCTTTGCCGACGTTCCGGACGAGCATTGGGCGCATGACGTAATCTCGCGATGGTCAGGCGCCGGCGTGCTTGCGGGCAATGACGACGGCACGTTCTCCCCATCTCGCGGGCTTACTCTCGGGGAGCTGGCGGCCATCTTATCCCGGACATTCGGCTACACAGAGCGTGAGGCAGCAACTGTCTCCCCCGCATGGGCAGCCGAATATGTCGAAAAAGCAATTGCGGCAGGCGTAATTACGCAAGCAGCCACAATCGACGCTGGAGTCACCCTGACGCGCGAACAGGCTGTAAGGCTTATAGTCATTGCATACGCCATAGAGCCTGTAGCCGGCAACACGGTTTTCGCCGACGACGTCCTTATCGGCGCATCGTACAGGCCCTACGTCAACGCATTCCAAAGGCTCGGCCTCATAGCTGGCTACAACAACCAGTTCGACCCGCAAGGCAGCTTTACGCGTGCGGCGGCAATGATGGTGCTTGACAACATGACCAGCGCAATCGTCGATGAGTCGGTCAGCGGAGAAGTATTCGCAAGAGACCTCATCGTCAGGACTGCCGGCGTGACAATCGAGAACACAGTCGTTAGCGGCGACCTCATAGTAGCTCATGGCGTCGGCGACGGCGAAGTCACGCTCGACAACGTGACCGTCAGCGGCAGGCTTGTCCTATTTGGCGGCGGAGACAGCAGCATCCACATAACCGGAGGCTCGCAAATATCTGTTCTCGTAGCTAACAAACGAGGCGGCGCACCTGTGAACATCAGCCTCTCCGAAGATTCGACAATAACGGGCGGCGTCCAGATTGCCGAAGGCAGCCATGCAAGGATTTCCGGCAATGTGGACGTTGAAATCAGAGTGGCGGCCAATGTAAGGCTCGAACTTGCTGAGGGCACTGTCGTGACAAACATCGTGGTTGTTGGCGAGAGAGTCATGATTTATATCAGCGAAGGCGCAACCTCATACAGAATAACCATTGACGGAGACGACGTGCTCGTTCATGGGCGCGGCCAGGTCGACGCTGTCGTCGTCTATGGCGGCCAAGGCGTCCAAGTCCTGACATCCGGAACGCAAATTACCAACCTTGGCAGACATCCGGTAGAGGGCGAAGGCGGCATGGTTGACCCCCTCGAACCGCAAGATGCCCCTGCTGACGAGAACGGCGAAGAGCCGCAGGTAACAAACGGCATGCAAGGCCAAGCCGTTCACCACCCCCCTTACTGGGGATACGGTTGGGCACAACAGCCGGGAGCAGGCCCAGGCATGGCAGTTGCGACATGCATCGTCAGCTTGCAAGATCTTATAGACAGCGGCTATTCGGTAATTCACATAAATTCGGATATCACGGCTGAACAATTCGAACTTGTGATTCCTTCCGGAGTTGTGCTCGTGCTCAACAATGCCGGCTTGCGGGTTTGGTCCCTCACTGTCAATGGGACAATTCTCAGCGGTAGCGAATATGCATGGCTGTCGGTGGTTTCGCCTGACCGCGTGCAGGGCGCAGGATTTTTGGGGTACAATTTTTACAACTTCTTCGGGCTGGACGTAGGCTACCACGTTGGCGGCATGGAATGGCTCACTTCTGAGCTCCACGGCGTGCCCTATACGGGCTGGTGGCCTTCAATGGTCTTTGTTACCGATGAATATGAACTTCGCGAGGCCATGGAAATCGGGACTGTTTGGAACATGGTATTGACCAGCTCCGGCGAGTTCAACTACACTGTTGGCGTTGCAATCCAGACGTTCCACATCACCAGCAACATTGATGTGCATCGCCTCAACATAGGCCTTGCGCATGTCATAATAGACGAAAATGTTACTGTGTCAGTGGAAGAGCTTGGAATGTGGGCATGGCCGCGCAGCCAGCTGACTGTAAACGGAACGTTAGTAGGCGATAGGATTACCATAGCTAACGACGGCAGCGTGCTGGTTCTAAACGGCGAGAGGTTCTACGGCCCGGCCGCCAACCGCTTCGTTGGATTCCATATAAATAACGCCGTGCGTGTACTTGACTGGGAAGACGGCGGATGGGGCAGACCCAGGCTGATTAATATGGAAACCGGACAGGAGAATGTCTGGGTCAATCTGAACACGCTTGACGACATTGGCTTCCTCGAGGATTTCTTCCCCGACCTTTACGCTGTGCACATCTATGGCGGTGGGCAGCGCCTCTCGTCCCCATACTACAATTGGACGCGCATATCTTTCAGCGAAGATTTTGCATTCACAACAACGGACTTCGCTTTCTGGATTCACGGCAATAGGATTCTGGGCTATGGCGACGACGCTTGGTTCCACGAACCCGTGCGCGTTGAAGCAGGCGTGACAGTGACAATAGCAAGCGGCGTGGAGGTCATATTCCTCAGCGACGGAGAAAACCTGCTTGCCGTAGTCGGCCCCGACTATCAAACCCTAGTCGGCACAACCGGCGATACTGCTGCTGTAATCCGCATTGAAGAGGGCGCAACAGTAGAGAGTTGGGTCAACTATGAAGTAGTCAGGGTATGGGAAGTCGGAGATCATACTTGGTGTCCGTACCACAAAGCATGGAGGCACCCCGCCCTTGAATACAGTGTGTGGCCTTTTTCTCCGGACAATCCTAATTGGTGGATGCCTGATGGGTTTGAAGACAGCAGATGGCAATGGTGGGTGGACATGGGGTTTGTAACTCCTATTGGCTAACCATCACCTGATTCGGCACATTCGCAAAAAACAAGCCCCTCCGCTTGCGGAGGGGCTGTAATATTTTAATAGCAATTCATGCAATAGTTTGATATAATCTTGGTTGTGAATCGGTGGGAGATCTCCGCAATTCTGATATACTGACATGGAGTGAACATATGAAGAAAATTTTTAGGCTGTTTCGATTTGCCGGGCCTTGGGCGAAGCACCTTGTCTTCGCAACCATTGCGCTTTTTGTAATTTCAGGCGTCAACCTCCTTGCGCCGGAGATAACGAGGCGCATCATAGCAATCATGGAAGGTGGAAACCTAGAATACCAAATTGACAGCATCATAACGCTTTCCCTGGTGCTCCTCGGCTTCTTCGCCGTGCGCGGCGTCTGCCAGTTCCTCAATAGCTACCTCTCGCATGTCGCATCGTGGAAAATGGTCAATCGTCTGCGCTGCATCATTTACGACCATCTGCAAAAGCTCTCTATGAGCTACTACCACGACAAGCAGACGGGCCAGCTCATGTCGCGCGTCGTCAACGACACTGAGGCATTCGAGAACTTAATCGCCCACGCCCTGCCCGAAGTCATCACAAACATAGTCACCCTCGTGGGCGTATTCGTCATCCTGTTGACCATCAACCCATGGCTTGCGCTGATGGTGTGCGCCCCGATTCCATTTATCGCACTGCTCTCTGCAATCCCCCGCCTGATGGGCAGCTTTTTCTCTACAGGCCAGAAAAAAATCGCCGAATTAAATGCCGTGCTCCAAGACAATTTCTCCGGAATTAAAGAAATACAAGTGTTTAACAAGCAAGAGCAGGAATCAAAAAAAGTGCGTGAAAAATCGACGCAGCACGCAACAGCCCTAATCAAGGCTCTGTTCTACGCCGGCATACTGATGCCCTCAGTCGGCTTCGTCACGACCCTCGGCACCATCATCGTGCTCATTGCAGGCCCGATAATTGCAGTGCGGACAGGGTTTCCCATCTCCGACCTAGTTGCGTTCCTGCTCTACCTCAACCTCTTCTTCGCACCGGTGGCGACGATAACGCGCCTGATGGAGGACATCCAGCGCGGTCTTGCAGGCACGGAGCGGGTCTTCGAAATCCTTGACACGGAGCCCGACATAAAAGACACTCCACATGCTAAGAAAGTCGGCAGGCTCAGCGGCCAGCTGTCGTTTAATGGCGTTACCTTTTCGTACAATGACGATGCTACGGTGCTTGAGAACATCAGCTTCGAGGCGAAGGCCGGGCAGATGATAGCTCTTGTCGGCCCCACAGGCGTCGGCAAAAGCACGATTTCCGGCCTCATAGCGCGCTTTTACGACCCAACCTCCGGCAGCATTTCAATGGACGGCATAGACCTCAAGGAAATGACACTGGAGAGCCTGCGCGACCAGCTCAGCCTCGTCTTGCAGGACGTCTTCCTCTGGGGAGGTTCGATTTCCGAAAACATAGCCTATGGCTGTGCAGGCGCATCGCCCGAGGAGATTCAAAACGCCGCCAAGGTCGCCTGTATCGACGAATTTATCGAATCGCTTCCGGATAAGTACGACACGCTCATCGGAGAACGCGGGGTAAGGCTGTCAGGCGGACAGAAGCAGCGCCTGGCGATAGCGCGCTCAGTGCTTCGCAACAGCCCATTGCTGGTGCTTGACGAGGCAACTAGCGCAGTAGATACAGAAACAGAGCGAGAGATTCAAAACGCCATAGACAGGCTCATCGGGCAGAGGACGCTGATTGTCATAGCGCACAGACTGTCAACAATCCGCAAGGCAGATTTGATTATAGCCCTTCAGGATGGCAAAATCGCCGAATGCGGCTCGCACGACCAGCTGCTCGCAATAGACGGCATATACGCCGCACTGTGCAAGCAGCAAACCATGGGTTGATTTAGGGAGGCTTTTGCATTGGATAAAACATTATCTTTATCTTTCGGCAGAATGCTGGCATTTGCAATTGGTGACTTCTTCGGAGGCGGCGCTTTTAACATCATTAACTTCCTATACCCAGGATTCTTGGCGCTGGCCGTTGGGCTGCCTGCGCACCTCGCAGGCCTCGTCATATTCATCGCCCGCATCTTCGACGCCGTGATAGACCCTGCAGTAGGCCTGTTGTCAGACAAGCTGCGCGTGCGCTTCGGCACAAGAAGAAGCACCCTGCTAGTTTCAGCGCCGCTCATTGTGCTATCGCTATTTCTCATGTTCTACCCATACAACAACCCCAGTCTGGCCATACGCTTCTGGTCAGTGCTTCTCTCATACATACTATTTTGTGCAGTACACAGCGCAACCATGATTCCATACAACTCGCTGGCCAGCGAAATGACTGAGGACTATACCGAACGTGCCCGCATGACCTCGCTCCGCATGGGTATTTCGATTTTTGCCTCAATAGTCTGCGTAGCTCTGCCGGGCATGATAGTTGACGCCTTTGAGGGCAACCGGGGTTTCATTGCAATGAGCCTGATATTTGGAACAATTTTTATGATATGCGTCGGAACCACAGGTTTGTTTGCCAAAGAGGGCATCCCTGCGCCGAAAATTGCAAAACGCATCAGGCTCAAGGATTTCCTACTACCCTTTAAAGTAAAGACCTTCCGCCAATACTTGTGGATGTTCCTCACCTGCCAGGTCACGATGGCCGTTATGAGCGCCCTATTTTTTTTCTACATCGACTTCTACTTCGCTCGGGAAATGACCGCACAGGGCGAGCCGCACATGATTGGGCTTTTTGGTGCGGCAATCATGTTTGGCGTCCAGATTGTCGCACTCCCCTTCTATTTGAAACTGATTAAAAAAACCAGCAAAGCCACAGCATATACAATCGGCGCAGCAATATGGATTGTCGGCGCATTGCTGCTCTTTGCATTGCCGGCAGACTCCAATGCGATTCCGCTATACCTGCTTGCGGCGCTGATTGGATTTGGCATTAGCGGGCCCGGGCTGATACCCCACGCCATGTTTGGAGACGTTGTCGATGTCGGCGACCTTCAATTCGGTGCGCGCAACGCCGGAAGCTTTGCCGGCGCTGCGAATTTCGTAGTCCAGATTGGTCAGGCCGTGGGCGTCGCCCTGGTTATGGCAGGCATCGGACTTGCTGGTTTTGTCGAGCAGGATATCACAGAAGGCGCAGAGCGAGTCGTGGCTCAGGCGGCTTCAGCGCAAACCGCAATAGTTGCAATCATGGCACTGGCGCCACTGGTGTTCATGTCCATAGGAATATTCTTCAGCTCCCGCTACCGCCTGAACAAAGAAAGGCACGCAAATGTGCTGGAGGCACTTGAAGGCAGCGAAAAACAAAAGGCTGCGGCACTAGAGTCGCTGTAGGAATTGGCATTGTTATGACAAAAAACACCAAGGCAAAGATTAAAAAACCAAACGGCATAATATATTTCGCATTTTTTATACTGCTGACGCCAGTCATAAAAGTCATGTTTCGCTTAAAGGTCGACCGGAGTGGCTACCTTGCTCCCTCCGGTCCGTTTGTCGTGCTCTGCAACCATGCATCTTTTATGGATTTCGTCACTGTTATGCTGGCTTTGTACCCCCACCGCCTCAACGCCGTCGTTGCACAGAAATATTTCTTCTACAAACCGCTCGACAGATTCCTGCCATTTGTAGGCTGTATTNNANAAACGCTGTTCGCCCCAGACCCAAAATCAATAATGAACATAATGTCCGTCACCAACCGGGGCGGCAAACTGCTCCTGTTCCCTGAAGGGCGCTGTACAACCGGCGGCGGCTACATGGGCATGCACAAGGCCACCGGAAAGCTGATAAAAAAACTGGGCGTCCCGGTCGTGGCCTGCCATATCGAAGGCGCTTATGCCTCTATGCCCTTTTGGCGCAAAGGCATTAAATGGGGGCGGCAGAAGGCGACCCTGACCACCCTGCTTACTAAGGAAGATACCCAGTCGCTGTCCGTCGATGAAATTAACTTCCGCATTGACAGCAGGCTAAGCGGCGCCGATACAGCTTCTGCCCCCATGCCGTTACGTGTGCTCAGAGAAAAAAATCTTCTTGAAGGACTCGAAAACATACTTTATTATTGCCCTAAATGCGAGCAGGAATTTGCTCTCGAAACAAAAGGCAACACCATTCGGTGCACGGCCTGCGGCAATTCAGCAACGATGGACCGCCACTCCAGGCTCACTCCGGCAGCAGGCAGCGTTGCACCTGAGACTGTGCACACTTGGCACAAAAAGCAAGCCCTGTACGAAAAGCGGCGACTCAAGGACGATGCGAAATTCATTGAAATAGACGTCGCCGTGAGCATGCACCTGAGTCCTGGCAAGGGGATTGAGCCTTGCGGGCAAGGCAAAATCACCCTCGACAAGGACGGCTGGCTTTTCGAGGGTGAGCTTTCCGGCAAAAAAGTACAGCTTGACTTCCCTATAGACACCGTCCCCGCAGTGCCTTTTGACCCAAACGACAATTTTCAGATTTACGCAAAAGGCAACATATACGCATTCACGCCCATCGACAACCCGCAAACATGCGCAAAATGCGCAACAATAGGCGAGTGCGCATATTGGCAGTTTTCCGCCAACATACAGATGACCCCAGTGCCAGACAGCGGCTTAGGGGTCGGCTTCCCTGCAAAAAAAACGCCATCATTGTGAGCGGCTCCCGGCACGCAAGAGTCCCCCCGGCAGGCTACAGAACTTCCTTTATGCTCCTTGCAAGCTGGAATACAGGCTTTACGCAACCTTTGCCGTGCTCTGCCACTATTTTCACTATGGCGCTGCCCACAATTACTCCGTCTGCGAACTTAACCATTTCTTTCGCCTGCTGCGGCGTTGAAATGCCAAAGCCTACTGCACAGGGAATGTCGCTGACCGCCCTTACCTGGGCAATCATTTTTTTTGCGCTATCATCAATCACGCTGCGCATCCCAGTCACTCCGAGTGAGGATACGCAATACAGGAAACCACTGGAATTTCTTGCTATTTCATCAATTCGCTCTCCCGTAGTGGGCGCTATTAACGAGATTAGCTCCAAATCATGCGAGCGGCACGGCTGGTATAGCTCTTCACGCTCTTCATAAGGCAAATCCGGCACTATCAGCCCGTCAAGCCCCGCTTGTGCGCACCTTGCCAGGAACCTGTCTGTTCCATACGAAAAGATAGGGTTGTAATAAGTCATGAATAAAATCGGAACCATAATCTCTTCGCGAATGCGCCCCACCATGTCAAATAGCTTGTCCACGGTACAGCCATTCGACAGCGCCCTCCCGCTTGCAGCCTCAATTACCGGCCCCTCAGCCACAGGGTCAGAAAAGGGAATCCCGATTTCGATGGCATTCGCACCCGCATCTTGCAGCGCAAAGAGCAAGTTTACCGTTGTTTCAATGTCCGGATCCCCTCCGGTAACAAATGGTATAAAGGCCTTTCCATCGGAAAACGCCTGTGCAATTTTACTCACTTACATCCACCCCCTTGTATCTGGCGATTGCCGCCACATCCTTGTCGCCCCGCCCGGAAAGCGTGACGACTATCGCCTTGCCCGCGCCCAGCGCTTTTGCATACTGCCTTACATATGCCAAAGCATGCGCGCTTTCTATTGCGGGGATAATCCCCTCGGTTCTAGCCAAATACTCAAAAGCGCCTACCGCTTCATCGTCAGTTACCGCAACATAGCGAGCCCTGCCGATATCATGCAGGCTCGCATGCTCGGGTCCTATGCCGGGATAGTCCAGCCCTGCCGATATGGAGTGCACTGGGGCAATCTGCCCAAATTCGTCTTGGCAGAAATATGACTTCATACCGTGGAATACGCCGACTGTGCCTGTTGCGATGGTCGCCGCATTTTCTGGCGTATCTACCCCAAGCCCAGCCGCCTCACATCCAATAAGCTCCACATTTTCGTCCCCGATAAAGTCATAAAATGTCCCAATCGCATTGCTGCCCCCACCAACACAGGCGACCACTGCGTCGGGCAGCCTGCCAAGTTCATCCGCCATCTGTTTTTTTATTTCTCTACCAATGACTGCCTGAAAGTCTCGCACGATAGTGGGAAACGGGTGCGGCCCCATAACAGAGCCTAAACAGTAATGTGTGTCCTCCGACCTCGCCGCCCACTCCCGGAGCGTTGCGCTGACAGCGTCTTTTAGCGTTGCGGTCCCCGATGCAACAGCGTGAACTTTTGTGCCAAGAAGCTCCATGCGATAGACATTTAGCGCTTGCCGCTCGGTGTCCTCCTTGCCCATGAACACCTCGCACTCCATACCCATCAGGGCTGCGGCTGTCGCTGTGGCAACCCCATGCTGTCCCGCCCCGGTCTCGGCGATTATGCGGGACTTTCCCATCTTTTTCGCCAATAACACCTGCCCGAGCACATTGTTTATCTTGTGGGATCCGGTATGGTTTAAGTCCTCGCGCTTGAGGTAAACCCTGGCCCCACCTAAGTCGGCAGTCATTCTTTCCGCAAAATACATACGCGAGGGCCTGCCTGCGTACTGATTTAGCAAACTGTCCAGCTCTGCTATGAACTCGGCGTCCCGATGCCATCGCTTATATGCCTTTTCCAGCTCTAACGTCGCCCGCATAAGCGTTTCAGGGATATACTTGCCCCCATGGATTCCAAATCTACCATCTGGCATCATGCTCCACTCCTTTTTATGTTGTAACAAATAAGAACTGTACCTAAGAACATATTCATTTGTCAAGTTTTTTCGCCCGCCGAATCTCTTGACCCATGCGCATAACGATGATATTATGATAAAAGATTAGTTAATTCCTACAAAAACGCCACCGGAGGGTCATCATTTATGAACAGATTCAACGAACTATATCAAAAAAAACTCATGACCATTGGGCAGCTTGCAAGCCTGGCAGAGTCCGGCTGGAATTTCTGCTCGGACATAGGCATATCGATTCCATTTGCGATGTACGACGCTATTGGCGCACGCGCGCGAAACGGCGAGATTTCAAATGTAACTATGCAAAACTTCCTTGACGTCAGCACCATGCCCTGCTTTGAAAATGATTTGAGCGGAAAAATAAGGGGCATCTCATGGTTTACTGGGGTCGAAGGGCGCAAAGCCATCAATAGTGGCCACGCCGACGTCATGCCAAATTATTTTCGCGACGCACCCTCGCTCTTTCGGGACTTCGTTGATATAGATGCATACTGCGCAGTTGCGTCTCCCATGGACAAACATGGCTATTTCAGTACTTGCAACGCCGCATGCAGCTTCGCATTGTCACGCAAGGCAAAACATATTTTCCTTGAGGTCAATGAAAACATGCCCCGCTCGGCATACACATCCTTCATCCACATCTCGCAGGTCACGGCCCTATGTGAAAACCACATACCCCTCGCCACAAGTGCGCCCGACAAGGAGGACGAAATCGGCACGGCCATTGGCAGGATTATTGCCGACGAGATACCGAATGGGTCGACGATTCAGCTTGGGATAGGTAATATCCCGGGCGCTGTGGGCAGGCTTTTAAAGGAAAAACGCAACCTTGGCATCCACACCGAGCTATTCACCGACACCATGATGAATCTGCTAGAGTGCGGCGCTGCCGACAATAGCCGCAAGTCCATCCACGATGGGCGTTCGGTCGCTACCTTCGTCTTTGGCTCAAAGAAACTCTATGACTTCGTCGACGACAACCCCAGCATAGAGATGCACCCGGTTGATTATGTAAATGACCCGGCAGTTATCGCCAGAAACCAGAGCATGATGTCTATAAACGCCGCCGTAGAGGTGGATTTCATGGGGCAAGTCTGTGCCGAATCCATCGGCTCTCGCCATATCTCAGGCACGGGCGGCCAAGTTGATTTCGTCAGGGGCGCAGTGCAGTCAAGCGGCGGCAAGAGCTTCATAGCCTTCACGTCCACTGCAAGCGGCGGAAAAATCAGCAGAATCTCCCCGGTTTTGAAGTCAGGGGCTTTCGTAACCACCAGCAAAAACGACGTAGATCACGTAGTAACCGAATACGGCATAGCGAAACTGAGAGGCAAGTCGGTATATCAGCGCGCAAAAGCGTTGATAGCGATAGCGCACCCAAACTTCAGAGACGAGCTGACGCACGAGGCAAGGAAGCTGAATATCATCGTTTAATGTTGCTTCGGCGTAATCGTAAACTTGCATTCGTAGGCCGCATTTGGCTGCAGCTGCACCGTTCCTGTTTTCCCTCTGAAATTTCCATTGTAGAAAGACGAATCGCAAATGCCCTGCCATGGCTCCAGGCATATAAATGGCGCATTTTGCTTTGTCCAGACAGCGAAGTATTGGAATCCTTCAAAGCCTAAGGTCACACCTATTCCTGACCTCTTTGAGCGCAATGTCGCCTCGGTTGAATTTAAGTTTTTAAACACCAACGTCCCATGCCTGTGGAAATGGCCGTAATCCATTGGTATTATGCTGGAATCATTGAAAAAGGGCGCAGTTTTGTTTGAAATAAGCCCATCTTGATTGAGCAGGCGGTTGCCTTGAATCTCTTTTTCGTTGAGCACGATTTCGTAGTCCTCAAAGGCTTCTCCCGGGGTCAGCGGGCAATTAAACGCCGGATGCCCGCCTATGGAGAAAAATATATCCATTGCATACCTGTTTGTCACCCGGAGAGTGGTCGACAGCGCCTGCCCTTCCAGCTTGTATGTGACCAGCAACTCAAAATCAAACGGATAGACCTTCTTTGTTTCCTCGCTGCTGCGCAGCGAGAAGGTGAGCGAGTCGTCGGCTTTGTCCGCCAAGACAAATGTAGCATCCCTGCAGATGCCGTGGTTTTTCATAATATACTTGTTCCCATCATACAGCATGGCGCCGCCTTTTAATTTGCCGACAATCGGGAATAGGATTGGCGCTCGCCCCTGCCAATGGCCAGCATCTCCCTGCCATAGATATTCCATTCCGCCAGAAACAATTGAATTCAGCTCTGCCCCAAAGTCGCTCGCCGAAACTTTCAAAAGCTCATTTTGGATTGTGTGAATCATCTCTGATGCCCCCCCTCCTGCCTGACGCTGCCGAAAATTGGCTTCTCAGGCACAATGACAAAGACATAATAGCACATTTTATATGACGTTTGTACATTTTTTTCACTACATTTAGTTGACAAGAGCAGCTGGACATATTAGACTGTCAAGGGAATACTGGACAGGTGTAACAGACTCGGCTTGGAATACGTGGATTCCAAAAGCTATATTTTAGGAGGAAATAATTAATATGACAAAAGGAAATCTTAGCAAAAGGGTACCTGCATTTCTGCTGTGCCTTGTCATGATGTTCTCGCTTTTCGCTTTTGCGCCCTTACCCCAAGCGGAAGCGAGCGCTGCAACCACCCTAGCGTTCGATAATGGGTTTTTTACTTTGACCCCCAACCCAACCCTGTTCGACCAAAACGTCAGATACGAAATCCGAAGCGACATAATCGGCCAGCCCTATGGCTTCACGACGCTGTGGTCTTCTCAGGGGCGAACAGTGGGTCCCATGGGCCTCTTCGTAATACCCCTAACGGAGCTTACTTCCAACTCATTGCATCAAACCATGACACAATCGACTCTTTTGAATGTGTTTGCTGTTGCCATCGACAACACCACCAACCAACCGATACAAGGGGAGGTCAGCTTTCCGGTGGAGCCCCGGGAAACCATGGCCATCCCGATACAGCTAAACCCCATAGCAGGCACTATGCTTAGCTGGCAACCGCTCTTTCCGCTTCCGGTGGGAAGCGCCTATAGGATTTACGTTAACAACGAATTCAGGGCTTGGGAGCCAAGCACATCCCAATCTTTCGATTTGGCTAGGCTTAACCTGCCTGCACCGGCAGTAGGACACTGGCATACAATTACCATCAGGGCAGTCAATACGCTCGACTTCACGAGGTCCTCTTTTAGTAATCCCATAATATTTTCTCCGGCGACCCAGACATTTCCAGTTTCAGTCAGCGCAGTCGGCGCAGGGACTGTGTCCGCTACCCCCACGTCTGCGCTGCCGGGCACGTTTGTAACCTTGACTGCGACCCCGACCCCCGGAGCCAACTTCATCCGCTGGGAAATTTTGTCGGGCAACGTTGAGCTTAACTCGAGTATACCCGGAACAGTGAATATAGCGGCAAATACAGTGTGGTTTACAATGCCTTCTACCCCTGTGTCAGTAAGGGCTGTCTTTGACACGGGCTATCAAGTTACCCTAACCAGCAATGAAACTGCGTGGGGCACGGTCTCAACTCCCACCTCAGTAGTTGTGCCGGGCGCTTGGGTGGAGCTTCGAGCCAACCCAACGGGGAGCAATCGGTTCGTTCGTTGGGAGGTCGTCTCCGGCAATGTCACAATAGTCAATCCTAATGCTGCAAACACCATATTCCAAATGCCTGTGACAAATGTGACAAATGTTTCAATCAGGGCAGTTTTTGAACCCGGCGATGGCGTAGTTTCCGGCAATCAAGGGAATGTAGCAGTTCTTCATACTCAAACGGCAGGTAATGTCACCCTTGAGCTGCCCACTGAAAAAATCACTGAAATACGCAACGCCACAACGGGCGGAGTAGTTAATTTTGACCTCACTCGCCTAAGCAATGTGACAAATGTGATACTTACAAGGACCGCATTGGAGCAGTTTGCAAACGCAAGCCTAGGCCTTGAGTTCAGACTAGACCAAGGCATCGTCACTTTCAACCATGTCGCCGTTGCCTCACTGGTGACCCAAGCAACAGCCGGTGCAACTGTTTCCATAGGGATGCATGTTATGGGACGCGCTTCTCTGTCTACAGTGCAGCAGCAAGCGCTGGCCACAGCCGACACCGTATACAATTTCACGCTCGCCACCGGCGCAAATACAATCACAACCTTTTATGGTCAAGCGACAATCACAGTGCCGTATACCGGCGCCCTTCCGGCTGTCGTTCGCCGCCTGCTTACAGATGGCACGCTCGAGACTATTGACAGCACTTACAGCGCCGCTGCCCGCACCGTTGCTTTTGCTCCGACAACTGCCCCATCTCTGTTTGTAGTCGGAACAACACAAGCAGCGCCTCCTCCGCCGCCGCCACCACCACCGCCTCCTCCACCGCCGCCGCCGGTCACAAACCCATTTGCGGACGTGCGTTCAGATCACTGGTTCTTTAGCAGCGTCATGTTCGCCTTCGGGAACAACCTCATGGGCGCTACCGACACAAATCCTATGGTTTTCAGCCCGAATATGAACCTCAGCCGCGGTATGCTGGTAACGATTCTGCACCGCCGCGAAGGCCTCCCTGCGCCCACCGGCACGGGCAATCCCTTTACTGATGTGCCTGCCGGGCAGTTCTTCACGCAGGCAGTGCTTTGGGCAGCTGAGAACGACATAGTCGCAGGCCTAGGGGACGGCAGGTTCAACCCTAATGCCAGCATCACCCGCCAGGACATGGCTGTGATTCTCATGCGCTATCTGAACTTCGCCGGCGCCAACTTGCCTGTCGTCAACGTCTATCAGCCTTTCGCCGATGAGCATACCATAGCGGGTTACGCAAGGTCGGCTGTGCGCCAGGCTGTGGAAACCGGCATAATAGCGGGTATAACAGATGCGGCGGGCAACAGAAGGTTCGCTCCACTGGAAAACGCAACAAGAGCGCAGACCGCAACTATGCTGCACAGGTTCATAACCGCTATGTCATAGTGCGCTAATAAACTAACATCCGGCTGGCAGAGCGTCAGCCGGATGTTTTAATTTCGGGTTCTTGCATAGTCCCCGGCATTGAGAAACCCTGAACATTAATTCTTAATTCCTCTAATTTTCTCCAAAACCGACACATTCTCCATCTCCCCATATTCCGGCACCAGCTTGTGCAGGGTTTTTAGTATTTCCTCTGAATCGTTGTTTTCCGCAAGCTGCCTCAGGGAGTGCAGCTCCTTGAACAGCTGCTCCGGCGCAATTTCAATCGGTGAGCCTATGAAAACTTTTTGGTTTTCAGTTTTGTTCAGCCCCTCCTCATCCATCAGAAGCTCCTCAAACAGCTTTTCGCCCGGGCGCAGTCCGACGAACTTAATGCCTATGTCCCTGTACGGCTCATAGCCCGACAGGCGGATTAGCGACTCCGCAAGTTCGAGGATTTTTACCGGCTCGCCCATGTCAAGCACGAAAATCTCGCCGCCCTTTGCCATCTCCCCTGCGACCAGCACAAGGCTTACAGCCTCGGATATTGTCATAAAATATCGGATAATGTCCGGATGCGTCACTGTCACCGGCCCCCCGGCTATGATTTGGCTCTTGAACAGTGGGATTACCGAGCCATTTGAACCAAGGACATTCCCAAAGCGCACAGCCACAAACTCGGTATGGCTCATCTTCGCCATTGACTGAATAATCATCTCGCAGATTCGCTTGGTAGCCCCCATCACATTGATGGGGTTGACCGCCTTGTCTGTAGAAATCATAACAAACCGCCCAACCTGGTGCCTGTCGGCGCACCGGGCGACATTCAATGTGCCGAAAACATTGTTTTTTACCGCCTCTTCGGGAGCGGACTCCATCAGCGGCACATGCTTATGCGCAGCAGCATGGTACACCACCGCAGGAGCATGCCGTTCGAAAATCAAATCCATTTTGCTCTCGTCCCGGACTGAGGCGACTTCGGCAATAAGTGCAGTGCCCCTGTGCCTTCCGAGCCCGCTGTGCAACTCCTGCTGGATTTCATAAAGATTGTTCTCGCTGATATCAACCATGACCAAGCACTTTGGCTGCTGCAGCATGACCTGTCTGCAAAGCTCTGAGCCAATAGATCCGCCTGCGCCCGTTATCAGGACTACCTTGTCTTTTAGATAATCCGACTTATGCGCGCCGACATCCACAGTGTCCCGCCCCAGCAAATCGTCGATGCTCACGTCGGTCATCTGCGCCACAATTGAGGTGGCGTCCGTCACCAGCGAATACAAATCCGGGACCTTTTTAATCTGGCATTTAGTTTTTGCGCAAATATTGGTAATCCTGCTCTTGTTCACGCTTGACGCCGATGGTATGGCAAATATTATCACGTCGATGCCATGCCTGTCCACCAGCTTGGGAATATCCTCCGTCGTCCCCTCAACTTTGATGCGTTGTACCCGCCTGCCGATCTTGTTTACATCGTCGTCCACAAAGCAGATAACCTCGAAGCGGCGCTTAGGCTCGCGGTAGAGGTCAAGCAAGACAGCGTTGCCAGTCTCGCCTGCGCCCACAACCATGATTTTTTTCATATCGGCGGACGTTTTGCGCCCAATCCGTGTCGTGCGGTAGGCCCTGTAGGCCATACGCAAAAAAAGCGTGCTTATCCCCGCCATCATCGACGATAGGAAATACACCGTGATGGGAACCCTCGCAGAGACGATGGGCGGCTGTAACCAGAGCCAAGTCAGCGCAACAAATACCCCTGCTGCCGCCAATGTCGCCAGCAGGCATTTAATAAATTCGTACGCCTCGGCGTAACGCCATAGGCTGCCGTACATGCCAAAGAAGAAGAAAACCGCAAGGAATACGACAATAAAGCTGACCCCGCTGAGCAACAAGGTCAAAAAATAATCCGCAAGCTCAATCCTGCGCATCAATACGACCCAAGACCCAAGGTAGCTCATCGATATCAGCAAAAAGTCCGCAAGCATCAAAAAAAGCCTGCGATGCTGCGTTTTCTTGCCAAGAATTCCCAATATATCCAGTTCCATCAATTTACCGCCTCATACAGATTTTTCAGGAAACGCTATAGCTGAATTATTTATTCTGTCCCTGTGCAAGTTTGTATAATGCATATTGATTTAGCGAAACTCCTTCTCTTTCGGCATCTATAGCCAGCCGTGCATGAAGCGACTTTGGAATCCTGACAACAAATTTGCCGCTATAGTCCTCTGCATTCACGGGCACAGGAACTTCAAAACCTGCGTCAAGCTTTGTTTCAATCCAGCCCTCCATAGCTTCTTTGATGTTGGCATAAGCCTCTTCAATTGTTTCTCCATCGCTCATGCAACCATCAAGCTCTTGAACCCTCGCAAAGTAATAAGAGCCGCCATCATCAGTTATGTGGCGCAGAACAATGTTATATGGCAAGTCAAAATACGCTTGCACATTCATGTTTTTTGTTTTCACGCTATCTCTCTCCTATTCTTTCAAGTATGTCATTAATATATGATATCTTAACGGTTCTTTTAGCGTTATTACATCGCCGTCCTTGTCGATATAATGCCTATGCGAACCTTTTTGCCTATTGAAATAGTATCCGTGAGCAGCAAGTACCCGCTCCGCTTCTGGCAAACGTATACCTCTTGGTTGATTTTTCATCTTTTCTACGATTTTCTCAACTGATGCCAATTTCTTCATCCTCACATCTGCACAGTATCATATATAGTACCGAGAGTCAACGGTCGTTGACGGCACGTGCGCATACATTTTCATCCATCTCTCCTCAATGACATAATTCGGATTTGCATCGAGTATCAGTTCGCGCAGCACTTTCGGGTCGTCCGGCAGATGATACGTGCAAATTGCAATTTTCGGAGAGAACTCTTTTAGCACATGCTTCGCTCCCCTTAGCATATATCGCTCTGCGCCTTCGATGTCGGCTTTGATGAAATCCACACGCGGCAGGCTGCTTTTATGCACGAACGTATCGAGGTCAATTGCCTGGACGGCGACTTTGGGGGAGTTTTTTCGCAACATTACGGAAGATGAAGAGCCAAGATTTGTTAAGTCTTCATCAAATTCCAATTCCCCGGCTTTATCTGAAAGGGCGTATTGGCAAACGGTTATGCCCGGATTCATTTCTGCGGTTTTGGAAAGATAGTTGTCGACAATGCTTGGCATTGGCTCAAAAGCGTACGCCTTGCAGCCTCGGGCCCCTGCCAGCGCCGCAAACTCCCCGATATTTGAGCCTGCGTCGATAACTATGTCGCCTTTTTCCAATTTCACAGCACCATACTCGTACAGCCCCTCCTCCGATATGCCCATCAATGCGTAAAAAAGCGCTTCATCGATATTTTCATCCTCCAGCAAGTATGGAAGCAAACTATCAAATATCACACTAAAATATATGGCAGCAGCATTTTTCTCCGGCAACGGTGGCGGCAAGACAACATTTTTTAGCTCAACTTTGCCATTTTGAGTAATTTTATTCACTGCCTCCTCATGTGCCTTGCTAACAGCATTTCTTTCATTTTCCAAAAGCCGACCAGGAATAAAGCGGGCTTTTTTAAGAAACTTTAAATACTCCTTTTGGGAATCGACAAACCACTTGAGCCAAGGGTATTCATCTCCAGAAGACTTTTCAATAAGTTCTTCTGCACTATTTATGGCTGCGATTCGCTGAACCACCGCACCTGAAAATCGACGATTATCCAGGAACCTTTTCACATCCGCCGCAAACTTTCCCATACTCAAATTCTCCACTCATTTCCCCTTATTTTGCGCAGCATTCCGTAAATTCCGGCGGCACGGTATACTTCCAAGGCGTTATATAATTTCTGACCAAGTTTTTTGCCCAAAACTCTCTCTAATCTAAACCTTCTCGCATTTCTTTTCTTCTCATACTCACTCCCCCAAGAGCCGGCAAAATGATGTATTGCGTAATTATTTTTTCCGAAATCAAACACGCCAAGCTCTTTCCTCTGCGGGCAAAAATATTCGGTTGGATATAATGCAAAACCCTTTATTATTTGGAATTGATTGTTTTTTATCAATCCATAATCACTAATAATTTCAGTCATTGCAGATACGTTTGCGGTCATATCAAAGCTTCCATCATCTTTTACGAAGCGCCTGCCATCATAATACTCAAAAAATTCCCTAAATAAATCAAAATTCCTCTCACACGCCATGATAGCTGTCGGAATATACTCGGCGCTCTCAAAACCGCTAAAAGCCTGATGAGATAAAAAAGCGTCGATTGGCTTCACCAGCTCACAGTCCGTGTCCATATATACGCCGCCATGCTCCACCAGGGCCCACAGCCTCGCGACATCGCTGACAAACGCCCACTTTTCTGCCTCATATGCTTCCCTGGTATAGGTACTGCAATTTACGTCAAAGTTTTCCTCGTTCCACTGCCTTATCTCGTAATCGGGGCAATATTTTTTCCAGCTCTCTATACATCTCACTGCAAGCGGCGGCAAAGGGCTCCTGCCGAACCAGCAATAATGAATTACTTTAGGAATCATTAACTCCCTACTCTTTCCCTCTTATTTTATTGCATACTCCACGAACGCCGCATGTTCTGTACACGTAGGAAAAGTTATATAATTTCCTTCCGATTCTTGCGCCAAAAATTTTCTCCAATTTCATTCCAATTTTTCGCCCTTCTTTGTCTATCCATGAACTGGCAAAATGATGGGTGGCATATGTATTTTCTCCAAATTTAAACGCCCCCCTCTCACTCATTTGAGGGCAAAAGTATTCTGTTGGATAAATGGTGAAATTGGCGACATTTTGCAGTTTGTTGTTTAGCACAAGTCCGCGCTCGAGTAGCAGGTTCGTTATTGTGACAGTATTCGGAGTCATGTCATATTCTCTATTGTCTAATTTAAAAAGCCTTGTTTCGTAATCGTCTAACAGTTCTTTGAACAATTCATGCCCTTTTCGGGATCCCATTATGGCAGTTGGCACGAGCTTCGGCGATTCAAAGCCCGAAAACGCATCTAATCCCAAAAACTCGTCAATAGGTTTTAACAGCTCACAATCCGTGTCCATATAAATCCCGCCTTCGGTGTAAGTCGCATACAGCCTCGCCACATCAGACACAAAAGCCCACTTCTCCGCCTCGTATGCTTGTTTTACGAATTCATTGTAGTTCACATCAAAATTGCGTTCATTCCACTCTTTTATCTCGTAGTCGGGACAATATCTTTTCCAGCTTTCTATACATTTTTCTGCAAGCGGCGGCAAAGGGCTGCCCCCGAACCAACAGTAATGTATTCTTTTTGGCATTTTTTGCAAGTATCTCTACCTCTTCCGTCTCAAGCGGTTGATAATCTTTCCTGGGCGTAAAAATGCGATTGATGCCGCCGCAATGAATATCTTTATCGTGGATATCCTTAATTTCTTTTTAGTTTCGAAGAATCCTAGCCCTTTCTCTTTGGCTATCAAAAAATACCACACAGTGGCTTCTTGGCGACCGCTCCACGAACCAAGCTGCAAACGATTGTCAACAAAATGTGTAAAACCCTCAAAATTGTCAATCCATACCTTACTTCCTGACTTTATATTATTTGTCAGGCCATCTTCAAGATACTCAATCTTGCATATAACTTCATTAAACCATCTGAACTTATATCCTTCTGCACCTAACTTGTCGCAAAATATCGCTTCTGTAATAAATGTTTCACCCTCGTACTCCGGATACGGATATTTTCTGTAAAGTTCTGTTTTGATTACCGGAGATTTGTCTCCCAGCAGCGAATATTTTTCTGTTTCAAAAAAAGTCGCATCCACATATTGCTCACCCTTTGGATATGCCCCTACTATTTCATTGGTGCTGGCATAAGCCATCAGCCCCATCACACCTCCAAAAGCGGGGTCATTTTTTATCGTTTTTACCCAATAAATAACGCGCTCAACAGCACTGTCCATTAAAAAGTCATCGGAGTCTACAATATGAAACCAGTCATACCGCGCTATTTTCGCAGCATCGTTAATCGCACGTTGTTTCCCGCCGTTTTCCTTTTTCTTGTAGATTATTTCGAAGTGATTACCCGATTCAACCCAAGCCTTGACCAGCTCTTCTGTATTGTCTGTCGAGCCATCGTCAATCACTATCCACTCAAAATCGTTTACCGTTTGGCTACAAAGGCTCTCATACAACTTGGGGAGTACATAAGCCCTGTTATAAGTTGGTGTAAATATTGAAATCATAGGGGGGCCCCCTCATCCCTTGAATAACTTATAATAGGCTTGCGCCATGTCTCTGCTGTCATACATAATTCTTCCAAAAGCGGCGCATTCACCGCTCCCCTTGAGCTTGACGACGCCACTGACTATTGAAGTCACCGCCTGCTCAAGTTTGTTAATGTCGCCATATTGGACAAAACACCCATAATCGTCCGGCGCAGTATAGCTTGTTGCGCTACCGATGAATCCCACCGCAGGCGTTCCGCAGCACAAACCCTCGGCACAAACCATTGAAAAAGTCTCAGCCTTGCTGGTTATTAAATTTATGTCCGCCATAGAATAATACGAAGCCAGCTCCTGCTGATTCTCCGTACGCCCAATTGCTGTAACATTGCTTGGTAAGTCCGGGATTGCACCATTGTTTCCGATTATAAAAAAGCGCACATCAGGAAGCCTCTTAGCCAGTTCTAAAACATACTTTCCGCCTTTGCGCTCATTTTCAAAATCGGCAGTTACATAAGCGATAATTTTCTGCGCCGTTATCCCATGTCTCGCTTTTAAGCTCTCAGCATCGCTGGGCTTAAACACTTCTGTGTCTATACCATTTGGCACAACGACTATTTCCTTGTTTTTCAGAAAGGACTGCCGAACTCTGCCGGCCAGCCACTCAGATGGAGTAACAATTTGTAAATTATCAAAGCCTTCAAACGCACGTTTTTTACCTTCGTGCATTTTGTGGGTACAGTCAAAAATCAGGCTCGCCGGATATTCCTTCTTCTCAGGGCAACCCCCGCACCTATCCTTCCATTTGCCGCACTCATAGCTATACCCGCACTTGCCGGTATAAACATGCTCATCATGCAAAGTCCATATGGTTTTAATCCGTTTCTTTTTTATGTGCTCGATGACCGGAATCATGTTGACATAATACCCATGCAGATTATGCAAGTGCACTACATCAGGCTCATACTCCCTAATAAAGCGAATAAGTCTCCCGGTAGCAAATGGGGAGAAGCACGATGTAAGCCCCGTGAGGCGCGTCAGCAGAGCATGGATGCTTACTTCAAATTTGCCGCTTATTTTAAATATGCCCGGCTCATCAATTGATTTTCCGCGCCCATAGCAAACCGCAGCATCATGCCCGTTACTGAGCAGATGCCTGTATAGGTCATACACAATTTTCCCGGTACTGCCACTTTTGCAAACTACATTAAGAAAAAGCACTTTACACACACCCACGCCGCTACTCCTCCGCAAATACGTCCGCCAGGGCGGGAGCCATCACATAGGCTCTGTCGTCTATAAGCTCCACCGCTCGTCATCTTCCCATTTGCAGTAGTCTGCATAGGCATATCGTTCGGCTTCTTTGCGCAATGCTTCCATGCCGAAACCCCTTTCTGCACCAAAAAGACTAACTCTTCTGCCACACAATCTTGTCCACAATATGAGTGTAGCTCTGGATGATTTTTACCACTTTAATCGAGACATTTTCATTTGCATAATCTGTTGGCAACGTCCCCAAATCCCTGTTCTCCTTCATCTTGATTGCGACCTCCGCCGCCTGAGCTATGTCCTCCCCGGTTATGCCCCCCACTACCACAGTGCCGCTGTCTAGCGCCTCCGGGCGCTCCGTTGACGTGCGTATGAGCACCCCCGGAAACCCCAGGATTGCGCTTTCTTCCGAAAGCGTGCCGCTATCCGACAAAACGCACATCGACAACGACTGCAGCTTCACATAATCAAGGAATCCAAAAGGCTTCACGCTTCTGATTAGCGGATGAAACTCAAACCTGCGCGATTCGATAAACTGCTTTGAGCGCGGATGCGTTGAGTAGATGACCGGGACGTCAAAAGTCTCTGCGACATAGTTTAGCCCATTCATGAGCGATAGGAAATTCTTCTCATCATCTATGTTCTCCTCCCTATGGGCGGACACAACAATATACTTCCCCTCGTCAAGTCCAAGCCGTGTCAGCACATCACTGGCGTAGATTTTGTCCCGGCAGCCTGCCAGCACCTCGGACATAGGCGACCCGGTGACAAATATTGTTTTGCCGTCAACCCCCTCGTTTATCAGATAGCGCCTCGCATTTTCAGTATATGGCAAATTCACATCGGCAATATGATCCACAATCTTCCGGTTGATCATCTCAGGCACATTGTAGTCCCAGCAGCGATTGCCCGCCTCCATATGGAAAATCGGTATTTTCAGCCTTTTGGCGCATATTGCGGATAGCGCAGAATTAGTATCTCCCAGCACAAGCAGGGCATCCGGCATCTCTGATTTGAGCGCTTCATAAGACTTGGTGAGGATGTTCCCCAGCGTCTCCCCAAGATTCTCCCCCGCCGAATCGAGGAAATGGTCAGGCTCCCTCAGCTGCAAATCCTCAAAAAAGATTTGATTGAGCAAGTAGTCCCAGTTCTGCCCTGTGTGCACCAAGACGTGGTCAAAGTATTTGTCGCAGGCTTTTATGCACGCCGAAAGCCGAATAATCTCCGGCCTGGTGCCGATTATGGTCATTACCTTTAGCTTCTTCATAAATCCCCCTGTTTTGTTAATCGGTTACACCGTTTCAATTATTGTATCCGGATTTTCGGGGTCGAAAATCTCCCCTGCCCAAAAAATTGTCAAAACATCGGTCTCGCCTACGTTTTGAATGCTATGGGTATAGCCTGTCGGCATATCCACGACCTCGAGCTTATCTCCCGACACGCAATACACGATTTTATCCTTGGAACCGATTTTTCTAAACTGTATAACCGCCTTTCCCTCAATGACAATGAATTTTTCCGCCTTGGTGCTATGCCAGTGGTCTCCTCTTTTTATGCCCGGCTTAGTTCTTGAAATGCTGATTTGCCCGAAATATGGAGACCTAATCAGCTCTGCGAAGAACCCCCGATAGTCTGTTTTCATATCTGCGGCATTCGACAAGTCGTCAGCCTCCGTATATGCCAGAAAAGTGGCGTATAGCTTTTTTGTCAGCGGGTCTCCCATATTGTACCCTAACGTAAACGAGCGCCTAGACTCAGCAAACGCAGTGATTTTGCTCGCCAAATCACCCACTGTAACCGAATAAACAGGGGTTATGCTCAAACATGATTCAGCGCAGGGCTGCGCCCCCCCATCAACTATCCTCAGAAACTCCCTGATTATATCATCAATATAAAGAAGCGTCAATTCCTTCGCCGGATCGTCTATGCGCAAAGGGCGCTTAGTTGCCGCATTATGGCAAAACGTCGCTACGACGCTGTTGTAGTTTGGCCTGCACCATTTTCCAAACACGTTGGGCAGGCGGTAGGCATAAACCGGTGCGCCGGTCTTTTTTGAATATTCAAAAACGAGCCTCTCCGCTTCCCTCTTGCTCCGCCCATAGGGGTTATCCAGCTCAGCCTGAACCGACGACGACAGCACAAGGGGTATGCCCCGCTGTTGACGCTCAAGCATTTTCACCAAATCCCCGGTCAGCCCCGCATTCCCGATCCAAAACTCCTCCGGCTTCTCCGGCCTATTCACGCCCGCCAAATGAAAAACAAAGTCCGCCCCGCAAGCAAGCTCGTTCAAATCCGCAAGCGTCTGCGGCAAATCAAAGAGCAACAATTCCGCATCGGTTTTAAGGCTTAAATGAACCCTTAACGTGTTCCCTATGAATCCGTTTGCGCCGGTGATGAGGATTTTCATAAGCCGTTACCCCTTCCTCACCCTAACTCCGCCCTAATCTCCGGGAGCTTAAGCAGGACTTCCTTGACCTCTTTTACGCCCAGCTGCGTTGTGTTGTCGGAATTGTATTCCTCTTCCGGCGTGACGCTCTTGCCCTCATCGAAATACTGGCCATAATCCAGCCCCCTGACATCGGCAGGGATGCGGTAGTAATTTCCCATATCCTCCGCCACAGTCATCTCCTCCCGGGTCAGCAGGCTCTCGCACCGCTTCTCGCCGTGTCGGGTTCCGATGACTTTTATAGGCAGTTCCGTTTCAAACAGCTCCAATAACGCCCGCACCAAATCTTCAATCGTGCAAGCAGGCGCCTTCTGCACAAAAATATCCCCCGGCCTTCCGTGCTCAAATGCATAAACTACTAAATCGACCGAATCCTCAAGACTCATAAGGAAGCGGGTCATCTGAGGGTTTGTCACAGTCAGTGGACTTTTATTTTTAATCAGCTCGACAAACATTGGTATAACACTGCCGCGCGAGTACATGACATTGCCATACCGCGTGCCGCACATTACTGTAGCTTCGCTGTTCCTGCTTTCTGCAACCATCACTTTTTCCATCATTGCCTTTGAGATGCCCATTGCATTGATTGGGTAAACCGCCTTGTCCGTCGATAGGCATATTACATTCGTTGCTCCCTTCAGGACGGCGGCCTTCAGGGTATTGTAAGTCCCCTCCACGTTCGTCCGCACAGCCTCCATCGGGAAGAACTCGCAAGATGGCACCTGCTTCAGCGCCGCTGCGCTGAATACGTAGTCCACTCCCTGCATGGCATCCAAAATCGAATCCGGCTCGCGAACATCCCCGACATAAAACCGCAGCCTCGAGTCTTTATACGTCCGCCGCATGTCGTCCTGCTTCTTCTCATCGCGCGAAAAAATCCGAATCTCAGCCACATCCTCCCGCAAGAAGCGGTTCAACACAGCATTGCCAAAGCTCCCCGTACCCCCGGTTATCAGCAACGTTTTATCACTTAGCATCTATTTAAACAACTCCCATCATTAACTTGAAGCCCTGCCCACACTTTCCAAAATAACGCCCGCCGCTTGCGATGCAAGGTAATTTTCCTCCAGATACTTCCGTCCCCGCTTGCCCATCTCGCGTAGCGCATCGCCGCCCATTCCGCATATCTCATCGGCAATCCGGTCAAAGGCCTCCGGCTCTCCGCTCCAGCACCACCATCCAAACCCTCCGCCCGCAATTATATCCCCTAAATCGGTAGCCCTGTCGGTGCATGCAAGCACTGGAAGTCCCTGCGCCATGTAAGACAATAGCCTGGATGGGAAATTGGGAATGGTGAAGCGATAGTCCAGGAATATAAGCCCGATATCGCAAGCTGAGAGCAGCTCGCCATATTCCTCCATGGGGAGCATGTCAAAAAGCTTCACATTGCCCGGGAGTTCCTCCCTGACATAATCACTGAGCAGCTGCGCATCCGTACCCTCCCCACAAATAAGAAAAAACCTGTCCCCCTTATCCTGAGCGAGCCTTAAGCACGAAACTATAAACGAAACGCACTGCGGTTTTCCCAAATTCCCGCCATATGCAAAAACTTTGACATCCTGCGGGATTCCATATCTCTTCCTTATCTCAACCTTGTCGGCGCCGTCTGCGGGCGCCACCTGCGTGATGCTATTCGGGCAGACATGCACAGCACTGCCGTCAACCTCCCGATTATGCTCCAGCAAGTACATCACATTCGCAGGCGACATGCAGCCTATAAAATCGGACATCGCATAGAGCATGCGCTCCTTCTTCCTAAAAAAGCGGTACAGCAGGCTGCCTTGCGATAGGAAACCTAAATCCACGGCATTCTGGGGGAAAATATCCTTCAGCAGCAAGTATGTCACAGCGTTGTCCCGCCGCTTCACATATCTAATCAGCTTGCCTAAAGTAATAGGCGGGGTGGAATATATCACCAAATCAAATTTTATGCCCTTGAGATGCTTTTTGACTGCTCCGACATATTGCGACTCCAGAAGAACTGTCGAGACGCCCTTTTCAAGCTTTCCCGTCTTTTGGATATTCCCGACCCGAACCTTTAGAATCCCGCCGGCCTCATCCGAAAAAAACTCCGTGGGTCTATTGTACCGCCTTTCAGCCGGGGAAACAACATAAACATTATGCCCAGGACCTGCAAGCTCGCGCATCAAGTCCTGATAAATTCCTCGCTCCCCGAAGCTATTAACATCAACAAGAGTGGCGAATAAAATGTTCATAGCTCCCCAGTCCGTAACTCCGAATTCTTGATTTCATAAATCACATCACACTTGTCCAAGGTATTGAGCCTGTGCGCAATGATTATCATCGTTTTCGTCTGCCCAATTGCCATTATCGCATCCGAAATTATTTTTTCGCTCTCATTGTCAAGTGACGACGTCGCCTCGTCAAATACCAAAATTTCCGGATTTCCGTACATCGCCCTAGCAATCCCAATCCGCTGCCTCTGCCCTCCAGAGAGCCTCACCCCGCCCTCTCCTACAGCGGTATCCAATTTCTCATCAAGCGCCTGGACATATTCCATCAGGTTGGCTATCTCCAAGGACGCCCAAACCCTGTCTAAATCGGCTTTCTCGGGAGGAACGCCAAAGGCGACATTTGCGCAAATCGTATCGTCAATCATATGAATATCCTGCGGCACATACCCCACACTTTGCCTAAAACTGCTGATGTTGCTATTTATGTTGACCCCATCCACAAGGACTTCGCCCCGGATGGGCGGCAGCAACCCCAACAAAATATCAATCAGCGTAGTCTTTCCGGCGCCTGAGCTTCCAACGATTCCAATTATTTGGCCTTTTTTAATCGTCAGCTGAACGTTTTTGAGGATGTCCTGATTTGTCCCGGGGTATCTATATGCCACATCCCTGACTTCAATGCAGTCGGCAAAATTTAACTTTTCTGCCTGCGGCTGTTGCCAGCCCTGCACTGCCGACGACTCCCCTGCCTCCTTGAGGTCGTCAAAAATTTCGTTTAAGTGCGTAACACTAAAGCGGATGTTTGTCAAAAGAGCCAATGACCTGTTCATCGACGGCATTATCCTAATCGCCGCCATACCAAAGAGCGCAATCGACGGCAGGGAGGCGCTTAAATCCGGAGTTCGCAGAGCATTTATGGCAACTATCAACACAAGCCCGGAAACCGCAACAGCCTCAATAAGCAGCCTTGGGGATTGGTATGCCAAGTTGTGGAACGCCGCTGTCTTAGCATAACCTCTGCCGCTGCTCTCATATTTCGCCAGAAAACTCTCTTCCCTCCCTAATGTCTTTACATCCTTTATGCTGCCCAGCCCTTCGTTTACGGTTTTGACCATGCTCGCACCATAAACAATCTGCCTCTTCGCCGATTCGTCCAGCCTATTTTTCAAAAAGAAATAATAAAGCGCTGCGACCCCGCCAAGGGCTGCGCCAACGGCCAGCGTTGAAATGGGGTCCACTATAAGCAGGAGCGCTAAAATAAACGCAACAACCAGCAGCTCGGTCAGCATCTGCAGCCCACTCATAAGGATGCCCTGAATCACCCCGGCGACCAGAACATTGACATTGCGCTGCAGCTGTGCGGTGTTTGCACTAAAAAAAAACTCGTATGGCTTGTTCATGTAGGAACTAAACAGCATTTTTGAAAGCTCAACCTGCCTGTTGAGGGTAAACCTGTTCTGAACATAAATCAGAAAAAACATGTACAAGCTTTTTAATACAAACACAATGATGAGCCCAACGCACATAAACACTATAAACCTGCTGTAGCTGCCAATCCATGGCAGTTGCAAAATCGCTTCAAGAACCGGGTATCTCCGGATGCTCTCCTGATCAAGCAGGGCTGTGGTAAAAGGCAAAATAAGCCCAATTCCGATTGTCTCCACAACACCGCCAACAGCAATGAGCCCCAGCATAATAACAGAATTAACCCTCTGCCGCCTGTTAAACAAGCCAAAAAGCCTTCTAAATCCGGAAATAACGCCCAAAATTCCACCCCCACAATTGAGAACCTGTGGTCAATAGCGGGAAACCGTCAACTGTCAATTGCCCACTGCCTAAACTTTTCATTCGCCAGCATTCCGGCAAGCACCCATAGCATTTGGCTGACTATTGGCAGGTTTATGTTAAAGAAAGCCTGCACGCTATACCCCACAAATGCGGCCAAAACCGCCATCAGCATCGGGTTTCTAAAGGCAAATCGGATAGCCCCGAAAAACACGCCGCCAAGGAACACCAAGTAAGCAAGCAACCCCAAGATTCCCTGCGCTATCAGAATTTGCAAGTATTCGTTGTGAGCCGTGTCAAACTGCGCTCCCATAAAGCCCTGCGCCTCATCGGGGAAGGCATGGTAGAATGTGTCAGGCCCCGTTCCGATTATCGGGTGGTTTGGAACGACGCTCAGCGCATATCGCCACATATGAACCCTGCCCGAACCCATTTCGCCTTCCAGGTTGCCATGCATCGCCTCGCGCGCTTCAAAGAGCACCCTGCCCGCAAAACTCTCCCTCCTGCCGGCCTCTTCCCTGCCCATAACCTCAACACCTGCAAGCCCGGCAATTATAAGAGCCACCATAATAATAACGCTCAGCTTCCACTTTGCGGGAGCGTCCGATGCGCGCTCTGTGCCGATTTTTATCAGCAACAAGCCGGCTGCCAGCAAAACTATAAACGCCGCAAAAAACGGAATCAAGCTCTCCATACTCCTCAGCTCCATGATATTTACCTCGAAAAACACCCTTTGCAAAGCAAACACCACAACCCAGGTCGAAATCAGAACCAATGTCCTGCCTATGGACACTCGGCTCTCAATGATAAATGGAATTGCCAAAAACATCGTAACGACGACCCCGACGAGCCCGGAATCAGACCCCCCTATGTCCATCAGCCAGAAGCACAGGGCGCTTGCCGCAAGCCACAGCGGCTGCCACTTGGACTTGAGTCGGACAAACAGAAACCCGCTTAGCAAAATTGCGACGCAAACATATGTGGCGAGGATGTTTACATTGCCCAAGGTCGAGCGAAAGAAAAAATCGAAGGAGCTATAACCACCATACCGCGGGTGATCGGTCGGCCAGAGCCTAAAGAAGTCCATACCATAAAATTGGAAAATCCCGATTAACCCGACAATTGCCGCCGAGACGCCAAAAATCGCAAAGTCCTTCACATTCGGCCTATACCAGCGCGATATGATAAAGAAGGCCGCAATATAAAGCAGTTGCGTGATAGCGCCATCGTACCTGCCCTCTGGCTCTTCAACCCCCAGCCAGATGTTCATCTCATCCCTAAATGGAGAGAGCACTGTCGATACTATAGTAACAACCGCAAAGAGCAGAAGCGCCCAATCTACCACATGAAGCTTGTCCTGCGGCAGCAGCCTAGGATTTCTCACAAGCCTAAACGCCCATATGATAAGTACGCAAAACAGTGCTAGGACGACGCTAAAGACCAAGAACGTCCATTTATGGTAAGTCAGCCTAATATACCGCTCCGGATGCAGATAGAGGGGCTGTATACAAAGCAGCAGCACAACTAGCAGGCGTGCTGCCCTGCCTTGCCAGGTGTCGATTTTTGCGTACATCGCAGCCTTTTTGCGCTCCGGAAATGGAGCCTTTGAAGCTTTGGACATATGTGAGCACCTCTCCATAAGTTTAATTTCGATGGCTCATATTCTAAAGCATCACAAGGCATAAGTCAATATTTGCACGCTTGACTATTCAGGCATTTTCGCATTATAATGCCAGATAACGACAAAGGATTGGAGAGTGAGATGGGAAGGGTGACAAAAAACGCCGCTAATTTTTCGCAACGGAAAAAAACGGCGATGTACGCAAAAATCGACACGTGGCAAAGCCGGATAGCAAGATTGCTGTTCATAGCGATGTGCTGCATAATGCCAATATACCTAGGCCCCGACCTCTATATGCGTTTGCCGCAGGATAAGTGGAATTTTATGATGCTTAGCATGGCTTTGGTCATGCTTTTCGCAATAGCCATTTGGGTATGCCGCTTGACCAGGAGCCCAATACTGCTGCCGCAAAGCGGCATGGACATTGCTGACTGGGCCATAATTGGCTTCGGCGCAATAACGCTGATTGCAACCTTTGCGTCCCCTTTTAGGCACTACATGAACATCTGGACAGGAATTGCAGGAACGGATGGCAGATTTGACGGCACGCTCACCCAGCTGGCGTATATTGCGATTTTCTTTGTAATATCTCGCTGGTACAGACCGCGCGAGAAAGACTTTATGTGGTTTTGCATCTTTTCCATAGCCATGTCACTAGTAGGCATATTCCAGTTCTTTGGCATGGACTTCTTCGGCCTTTGGCCCACAGAGGGCCATGCGTACGCCCATCTGCCCTTCCACGAAATCTTTATCCGCACGACGCTGGGCAACACAAACACCGTTTCAGTCTTCATAACCCTAGCCACCTTGTTCTGCGGATTTCTATTTATCAGAAAACCTTCAAAGTGGCAGCCCCTATGGCTTGCCACAAGCGCACTCACCTTCTGGATGGGCATAGTGGCGGACGCCGATTCGGGCACAGTCGGAATTGCAGCAGCCATGCTCCTGTCCACACCCTTCATGATAGAGAGCAGCAAAACCCTGGGCCGGACGCTCATACTCGCATCGCTTTGGCTTGCCACATATGTCCTGCACAACTTGCTCTTTGGGGTCGTTTATATGGCGACAAGGACAGCGCCAAGCCTCCTGCCATTCGCTGCGCTCTTCGCCCTTCTCCTTGCGTCAGGGTTAGTTCTGACCCATAAAGGGAAAGAACCCGACCCCGAAGGCAGGCCGAAATGGAAGCTCGGAATCGCTTTGATGGCCGCCTTCATAGCGCTCGGCATAGCTGGAGTAGAGGTGCTCGGCAGGCCTGACGCATACGGCGCCGGCTCCGGCATATTATATGAAGCGCGCGAAATCCTCCATGGGAACATCAGGGACGAGTTCGGCACCAACCGCATCTACATATGGCGGCACGCTCTGACCGCCTTCCCAAATAACCCCATAATAGGCACCGGCCCGGATACATTCGGCTTTGCCTTCCCTTTTGAAGCGCAGAATTATTTCGGCGAGTTTTACGAAAATGCGCACAACGAGTACGTGCAATACCTCATCACACACGGCATTTTAGGGCTGCTCGCATACCTGCTCTTCGCAGGCAGCATCATCGCCAAATCCGTGCGCAAGGCATTCAGAGACCCAATCATCATGGCGACGCTGGCCGCATTCGTAGGGCACCTGGCCCAAGCCTTTTTCAACATAAGCCACCCGATAGCCAGCCAAATCCTATGGGTCTTCGCAGGCATACTGATGAGCAGGCGCCTCCGGGACGAAGCCTTGCAGAAGGACGCAGGCCACTTAGTAGCTGAATAGTAAATTATTAGGAACTCACCCACAAAATGACAGCAAATGAGGAGGGAAATCCGCATGTTCAAAAAAGCCGGAAATATTTTCCTCTCTGCTGCAAAAGCGCTGCTCTTCCTGATTTCCATTGCTGTCTTGTTCATAGGGCAAAACATCTTCTACGACGAAACCGTCTACTATTTCTGGGGAAACATCATTGCCCTGATGATTTATGCCGCTTTTTTGTACTTCACAAGCAGACTTTACCAGGGCCTCGATTTCGGCAGCTCTGACATATCTGAAATAGCCCTCTCATGGGTTTTCTGCCTAGCGCTTGCAAACATCCTCCAATACTTCGTACTAAGCCTCATTCAGTACAAGCTGCTGCCCGCCTATGGCTTTTTGCTTATCCTCGCAGCCCAAGTAATAATCGTCATACCGGCAACAGTGCTTACCGACAAGCTATACTACCGCCTACACCCCGCCCAGGTAGCAATAATCATATATGGCAAGGAAAAAAAAGCAAGAGAGTATCAGTCGCTTATAAAAAAGCATAGAAAAAAATACAGGGTCAGCAGGCTCGCCTCGCAGGATGAGCCTTTCGAGGCGCTGCAAAGGTACGTCAAGAATTCGGAAGCCGTGTTCTTTTTGGACGTAAGCGAAAAGATAAGGGAAAAACTCCTTGAATACTGCTTCCTCAAAAACAAGCGGACTTATATGTTGCCCACATTCACGGGGGTGCTCATCCACACGTCAGGGATTTCATGGATATCCAACACCCCCATGTTTCTGCCGAAAAGCCCGGAGGCCGAGCTAAGCACAAGGTTCATCAAACGCCTGATGGACATCACCATTTCGTTCGTCGCAATTATTGCGCTTAGCTGGCTGATGCTCATCACATGGCTCATCATACGCCTGTACGACAAGGCTCCCGCCATATACAGGCAAATCCGCATAACCAGGGGCGGGCGGCATTTTACGATTTACAAGTTCCGCAGCATGCGCCCGGACGCCGAAGACGACGGTGTCCCCCGCCTGACCTCAAAAGACGACGACAGGATAACCCCAATAGGCAGATTCATCAGAAAGACGAGGCTGGACGAGCTCCCCCAATTTTTTAACGTCCTCTCCGGCTCAATGTCCCTTGTTGGCCCAAGGCCCGAGCGCCCGGAAATCGCCAGGCAATACGAGGAGATATACCCAAATTTCGCCTTTAGGACAAAAGTAAAAGCCGGAATAACCGGCTTCGCCCAAATCTACGGCAGGTACAACACAGCGCCGGACGACAAGCTTTTTTTAGATATCATGTATATAGAGACATTGTCGATATGGCAGGATGTAAAGCTGCTGCTGCAAACGCTGAAGGTCATATTCAAGTCATCAAGCACAGAGGGGGTATCAGACGACTCGACCACTGCGCTTAAATAGCATTTGCCCATCTGCGCCACACAAAAATAATGCTTAATATTTTTCTGATTGCGTGATACAAATTGTAACTGTCTTGCCACCGCGTGAGATGTTCACATGCCTTGATGAACTGTTTTATTTTCATGATAAACCTTTTTGGGAGGACAAATGACATGAACCATATCGAAAACTATTATTGCAATTATGACGAAGATGGGCGGCTTGGCTATAAGTGGGGGCAAGTCGAGTTTCTTACGACCATGCGATACATCACCAAATACTTGGAGCAGACACCCAATGCACAAGTTTTAGAAATTGGCGCAGGAACAGGACGATATAGCCGTACCATAGCAGACATGGGCTATCATGTTTCCGCTGTGGAACTGGTACAGCACAATATTAATGTTTTCAAAAGTCAAATTACGCCAACCCAAAATATCAGCATATCACAAGGAAATGCTCTTGATTTGAATATGCTTGCAGACAACACTTTTGACATAACTTTGGTGCTTGGCCCTATGTATCATTTATACACAGATTCCGACAAGCAACAGGCGATCAGCGAAGCCTTGCGAGTAACAAAATTTGGGGGAATCGTTTTTGTTGCCTACTGCATTAGCGATGCAAGCATTTTGGAAGATGCTTTCAAAAATAACATGTTGATGATTTCAGACTGCATGGACAAAGGGCAAATTGACCCAATAACTTTTGATACCACAAGTTTGCCGGAGAGTATATTTGAATTGGTTCGTAAAGCTGACATTGACCGTTTGATGGCAAATTTCAAGGTAGAGCGACTTCATTATGTTGCTACAGATATGATTAGTCGTTTCATTCGTGAAAGCATATCGGATATGGATGATAAGACATTTGATTTATATTTGCAGTTTCATTATGCAGTATGCGAACGCCCCGACATGGTAGGCATGACACATCACAGCTTGGATATTTTCCGCAAGGTCTAAGCTTGATGTAGCAATGGTTTACAGCCCCACGAAAATAAATATCGCCCCCTAAAATGGTATAACACATTTTTTCTTTACAACTCTTCAATTGCTTCATGATTTCAGCCGCATCAGTTTATGGCTGTTTGTCAAAATTGACTTGAACCCCAAAAGCGGTTCATGTTACTATTAAAATAGTTAGTCAAAGTTAACTCGCCAAGCGAAAGGGGTCTGGTGATTTTGCTCCTTGTGATTGCTGTGTCCGCTTTTGCATTGCACGGGATTACCTTGAAACTGTGGCGACGGGCTAATGCTAATAGAACAAATCCGTAGACTTTTATTGCCGCAACTGCTTATTCAAACTTCATAAGTTGGTTTGGCTCTACTTCGAGTGCTTTTGCTATTCGGTGGATTGCAACAATGGAGAGCCCATAAACTGCCGTACTCTCTAAATGGCTAATAGTTGCATAGCTCAAATCGGCTTTTTCTGCCAATTCAAGCTGACTAATTCCCAGTTTCTTACGGAGAAACTGGATTTTGAATCCAATGTTTTTCAAAAATTGTTCCTCTTCCTCTGTGTATGTTTTTTTACTTATAGGCAATTTCTATTCTCTCCCTGTTTTGTGATGTATATAGATTACATAAAAGAGGGTTGCTGTTGAACGTAGCACAAAGGCGTTATATTGTAGTTAAACTAAATTATTTTGTAGAAAATCTAAAGTTTTGATAAATTACAGTCGATAATGTAGAATGTACTGTCAATGTCGGTGAGTATCATAAAAAATTATGGAGGATTTTTAATGTGAACGTAAATGTGAACAATCCCTACTATGTACCAAAATATCAAACGTTGCCGGGCGGAGGAACCCACCTTAATAAGTTAGGTATGACACAACAAGAAATACTCACACGCAATTTCAAACTCGAAATAGGTACACGAATGCGAGAGGCTTTGGTCCCCGGTGGTCCTGCCAAGTCAAGTGAAGCACTCACAGACCTAAAGAATGGCATCATACGAGAGCTTATGTCGGGTCAGGAAGAAGGTTCGCTTGCGTTTAATATTCTTAAAAGAATGCTCGAAGGAACACAAAATCAGTCGTCTAATAGCTCAAACGCAAGTTCGACCACCAACGCAAACTCACATTCAGACCAAGTGCAAATCAGCGCAAATGCAGGTAGCGCAAACTCAGACCTTATCCTTAGGCAATCTATTATAAATAATGGACTTATGAATACACGCCGAGTAACAGTCGAAACTGAGAGTGGAAATGTAAATTTTGTAGTTACTGCTGACGGCATATGGAAAGAGAATCAGGAAGATTTTTCATCACAATTGGTAAACGCATCCCAAGGCTTTCCGGGGGTGTCGGAATCCACCATGCATGAACTTGAACACCTGAGCCGTATGTTGCAAAATACCCCTCCCCAGCCGTCAAGGTCTAATATGGCTATGAATCCATATCAGCCCGATAATTCATCGGCTAATGCAGGCAATGTTTCAGATAATGGGTCGCAGACACAGCCGCCTAGCTTGGAAGAGCGACTCCGCCAATATGCGGAAGCATTTGCCGCAGTCAGAAATGAGTATAGTGACCCGAATCAGAACTTGCAGTTTTCAGAATCAGCTTTCAGGCTTCTGTTAAGCAATGCAACTGGCCTGTCGGGGCAACTTGCAAGAATGAATCTTGGTGGAGCAAGTGCCGCTAAGTTATCGAGTGAAACTATTGCACAAATGCGTGCTGATGCCCAAAATCAGATTGATGTGTTTGGTGAAACTTTTTTAAGAAATATTGCCGAGCATGGGTTTGATGAAGCGTTCAATATGGCTTGGGCAACAATTGGACACTAGTGCATTGGGGTCTTGACCGTATTTTCCAAACAAATGCTAAAGTTTATTGTTTATTATCCGCAGGAGTAAAAGGAATTTTTAACTATGAACGTACAGGGATTGAATACCGCACAAGGTATCACAGTTACAAACACAAATGACGTAATGGCACAGGTTAGGGCGGTTCACAATCCATGAGGCAATGGAACGAATTTCGTGGATTTTGCGTCTACATACTTGACCACATTAGGAAGGGCGAGCATGAATATGTGGAGGAGTAAATGAAAACTCATAAAGAACAGAAACTGCTCGAAATGTACGAAGCGAAAGGCTTTGGAACTTGCGAAATCTGCGAAGAATGTCGCATGGACGTAATTAGCGCAGGACACTCAAGGCTTAGTTTTCCCGCCGGTGCATTTTTTGTGGGCGAAAATTTTGACATACAAAATATAAAATTGTTGATAGTAGGGAAAATAGCAAGGGGCGATTATGGTGATACCTATGGCGGTGGAATGTGTAATGGACGAGATTTGTACAACGGAACAGGGAAATATCCCGAAAGCAAAAGCTGGCCTTTTTGGGCTTACACAAGGCAAATCGCAAAAAATATATTTGGAGTTGAAACTTGCGAAAATATTGCCATGACAAATATTGTGCAATGCAATAATTCAGAAGATATAGACATGACGCTCGGCACGACTAAAAACCATTGCATTGTAGATTTAGGTGCTGTAAAGGAGGAAATTAGAGTAATAAAACCAAATACCGTCATTTTTTACACGGTAGTTGATTACGGCAACTACACCGAACACGCATTTGATGAATATTCCCAAAAAATCGCTACAAGAATAGCTGTTGGGCAAAAAAGTATGAAATGGAATGAGGGTGTTGGAATTATTGATGGCTCACCTGTAAATGTCCTTTGCATTGGACACCCTGAAAGATTAAACAAAAATGACTACACAAATGCTGTCAGTCAGTGGATAAAGCAGGTGAATTAACCGATCCATTTCTTAAATATTCACCGTTCATTGTCAGCACCACATCAGCTCTTATTCAGTAACAAGCGCATATGCAGAAATTTTGCGTATCCTCCATGCAACAAGCATTGAAACGGTGTAGGATAGCGCGATAAGCGCGATACACATTCCGATTGTCCATGCAAAAGGCACGGGCAGATTTGCTTGTACAATGCCTGAGCCTCGAAGAATCACAACAAAAATTGCGTTGAAGCGGAGATACCCTATTACCGCACCCGATACCGCGCCGAGTAATATTGTTGGAATAAACCCTAATGCGATTTGGTTCATCAGTTGAAGGGTGGTAAACCCTACTGCTTTTTGTATGCCCAGTTCGCGTCGCCTGCGGAGTAAGGTTGTCTTTATCACAATGTAAAGCACCAAGATTACCACGGTTGTTACGGTCGCAAGCACAGCGAAGGCAATAACACGGAAAATGTTCCGCATCGGTGCCAACATTTCATCAATCATGCTCCGTATATTGATTGCGTCTGAAATAATATCTCCATCTTCAACCAGAATACTTTTAATAAAATCATCCGGGTCGGCATCAGCCAAAAGGCGCACACTTAACGTGCTGAGTTGCATAGGATTACCCACAAGCGCGAGGGAACCCGCATATATCATCCCTTCGTGGTTCGTAGACTGTGTGCTGCCCGTCACGATGAATACGCCCTGTGTTTCGCCATCGTGTCCTGTAACCGTCACCCAATCACCCAACTGCACGCCGATTGCTTCAAGGGTAGTTACACCTATTACAATTTCGTTGTCATGGTGCGGGAAACGCCCCGCAACAAGGGGATAATCCGCAATGTTTGTAAAATCGGCAATGGGTGCGACGCGAATCGTTAAACCATTCACGATAATAGAAGTAACCGACAACGGCGTAACACCGGAGCTATCGCCGATTTCAACCCTTATCACTTCGGGGCGAGCGGCTACCCTTGCTCTGACATCTGCGATATAATCTGTGTCACTTATATCAAGCCAAACATCGGCTACATCACCCATCTGCACACGCATAAAGGCTGTATCGTTTACAATAATGTTGTAATATACCGCAATACTCCCCACACTTGCGAAAGCAACGGCAAAGATAATCAGGCTCACCATCAGTGCTTGTTTTTTATTCATAAGCAGGTTTTTAAGCGCAAGTAATAGCACAAGCGAACCGCGCGACTTATCCAGCGCAAAAGGGTTCCGCTTAAAACTATGGGTGGATATGCCGCCCCGCAGTGCGGTTAGTGGGTGCAATTTTCTTATACGCAAAGCGGTGATCAAACTACATATGGCTACTGCCAACAGTGCCGCCACTAGGGTAATCATCTTTAGCGGCATATTAAAAGCGGGTCGCCAAATTAAGCCGAATAACGGAGCAATTAAACCCGATACAAGGGGGATCGCAACATGGGAAGCCAATACGCCTATTACACCGCCAACGACCGTAATAAGCCCGAATTGCAGAATAAGCGAAAGTATGATTTCCTTATTGCGGTAGCCCATTGCCTTTTGCACGCCCATGTTTACCATGCCTTCGTCAATGCCGTTTATGATGCGGAAGCGTATAACAATAACGCCAACAATGAGCATAATTAGCGAAAATACAGCCACCAACATCGCCGGAAGCAATACCCCCGAGGTACGTGCTTCTCGCATACGAAAACGCGATGTAAGCTGGATGGAAGCCCCCTCTGTCATAAATTCTTCCCAATAAGCCGTAGACAGGCCAAATGTTTCATCTGCCTCTTCCAAGCGTGCCGAAACCAAGACGATTTCGCTGTCGGGGAATTGGTTGCGCAACGCATCAAACCGTGATTCAGATACATAAATGCGCCATTGCGTATACATTAACGCACCAAACATGATTTCTTCTGTTGCCCCAGCCAACGTAAAAGGAAGTTCCTCGCCGCCAAAATCTATGATTATTTCATCCCCGATGGCAATATCACTATCCAGCGTCATGAAGTGCGGCACATACATGGCATCGCCCACCATGGGTAGACTTTCGCCAATCAAATATGGCGGATTCATTCGTTGGGCTTCGGTATACGGGGCAATGATAAATGCGCCCGAACGCCCCTCGCCCTGTATTTCAATATGCCCGGTGCTAAACAAGACCCATCCATATTCCGCTTCTACTACGGTTGGAAAATCTCGAACAAAGGCGTACCGCTCTGCGGCGTATTCCGGCGGTACCCAAGATACCCAATGGGGTGCATTTAGTTCTTCTGCACGTTGGTCAAAGAAGTTCGTTATGCTAAACATCGTCAGCGCAATGTTCAAAAGCATGATGGATATAAGTATAAGCACCCCTATGCTAAAGGTTTGGCTTTTATTTTTACGCAAATTTGCTACGGCAAGCATCCATATTGTTCTCATGCTACCACCCCATTTCAGACAGAAAGTTTTTTAGCCGACCGGCTCGGTCGGTATCATCACTTTTGTATTCACCCAGCAAACATTCCCCAAAAATCACGCCGTCACGAAAATACAGTATACGATTGCCACGCTGCGCAGATTGTATATCGTGTGTTACCATCACAATGCTTTGCCCTTGACCGTTTACTGCTGTCAACGCATCCAAGACAGCCTTTCCGTTGGCTGAATTAAGTGAGCCTGTAGGCTCATCGGCAAATATAATTTTGGGATTGTTAATCAGTGCGCGGGCAATCCCCGCACGTTGTCCCTCTCCCCCCGATACTTGTGACGGAAACTTGTGCCATACGGCTTTGTCAAGATTAAACCGCGTCAATATTTCTTTCGCCCGTGCCACAATATCGTTTCTGTTTTTACTCACCAGCAGACCGCAAGCAAAAATATTATCAAGGATGCTCATGTTATCCAGCAGATAGGTTTGTTGGAATACAAAGCCGCAGTTATCACGACGAAACACAGCCAGCTTGTCATTGGAAAAGCCGCTTATGTCCTTATCTGAAAAGTTGATTGTACCCATTGTAGGTTTATCCATGCCGGAAAGCGCGTATAGCAAAGTAGATTTCCCTGCGCCGGAAGGCCCCATGATAACGGTAAAATCGCCAGCGTAAATTTCCACATCAAGATTTTTCAAAACGTGCTGTTGTTGGCCGCCGTTTGAAAAAGTCTTGCACAGCTTGACTGTTGATAAAATAGTTTTCTTCATTGTCTCGCTCCTTAAAAAATAGGACTGTTCTTTAAGAACAATCCTATTATATAATGTGCGAACCTTAACTGACTTTAACAGAACCTTAAATCCACCTTAACCAACCTTAAATATTTTGCCCTGCCAACATAAGCATAATCGTAACGGAGAAGCCATTGCTCCGATTTTTGCAAATCAGTTTCCCTGCCATTTCATTAACAAAATAATGTGAGATATAAAGCCCTAAGCCATAGCCATCTGATTTTTCAGCGTTCTTTCCTCGGTAAAACTTGTTGCGCAGTAATGGGATTTCTTCTTCTGACACGCCGCACCCAAAATCCTGTACCTCCACAACAAGGTAATTTCTATCAATGTAGGCGTTGATGACAACAGCTGTTTTTGCATACTTGTATGAGTTGCTGATAATATTGTCAAACACTTGCTGTAGCCGTAAAGAATCGGCCACAACAATGCAGTCGGGTATCACGAAGGGGGTTACTCTATCCTCGTAGTCAGAATCCTTTATTAAGGTGGCAACCTCCGTACTCTGCATTTCTCTGGGCTTAACTTTCAATGCTTGCAATTCTTCGAGGGTTGCGTGAAACATATTTGTAACCAAGGAATTTATCTGTTCCAACTTTGCGTTGACTGATTCAACCATTTTCTTTTCTTTGTCATCCTTGGCTTTTATAAGCATAATATCCATTGCCGACATGATTGATGCAATCGGTGTTTTTATATCATGGCTGAGTGAAGCTACCAATTCCTTTTTGCTCAAATTTGCCTTGTACTCATTTTCCCTTGCCGTTCGCAATTCCACCCGCATCAAATCAAAACTTTCCGTAAACGCGCCAAAAAGATTATGCGTATCCATTTCCAGCGGGATGTCTAAATTTCCGGCTGCTATACGATGCGCAAATTTTTGTAATCTACGAAAAGGCGTGAAAAATGTGCGTTCAAAATACAGGCATACCCCTATACCAAGCAGGGCGAGAACGCATACAAAAACAATCAACTGAATTTGCAAAGTATCTTCTCGGCTGTTTCGTGCTGCGTCCATAGCTGAAAATGCTTGCGTGAGCCTATCGGTTAATAAGTTTACAGATTCCGATACAGTGCCGCTTTGTATTGCGGTCTGCACAGCGTCGTTAATGAAAATTGCGTCAGGTGGCTGCACCTCATCCCTAAATGACAATGAAATAATGACAATGCTTGCAGCGGTTATGAAAATAATGGCGGCAATAGGTTTCTTCATGTATTCGCCCCCACCTGAAAAGTATAGCCGACCCCTCGTTCCGTCTTAATGTAGCGTGGTTCTTTAGGGTCTTTTTCAACTTTCTCGCGCAAACGGCGTATGTGGACATTCAAAGTATTATCCTCTACGACAGCATCTTCCCACACGTTTCTAAAAAGTTCATCTTTTGGAATAACACGGTTTTTGTTTTTTATAAGGTAAGAGAGCAGTTTGTACTCCATCGCCTTTAACTCTATTTTTTGCTTCCCGATGTAAACACCCTTGCCAACAAAATCAATTCGCAAATCGCCATCGGCAAAAACACCATCGACAGACACAGGGCTTTTGTAGCGTTTCAACACAGCTTTCACTTTGGCAAGTAGCACGGTGAGAGAGTACGGCTTTTTGATATAGTCATCACCGCCGATATTGAGAGCCAGTACCATATCATCATCACTTGTTCTCGCACTGATAAACAAAATAGGTACGCTGGTGGTTTTTCTTAAATGCCTACACAAATCAAACCCCGAAGAATCCCCCAAGTTAATATCTAACAAAATTAAATCCGTATCGTTATCGCGGAAAAATGCTAAACAGGATTTTTCGTCAGCAACCCAAGCGGTTTTTATATTGAACATTTCAAAATACTCCCGTGTATTTTCGGACAACATCACCTCATCGTCCACAATTAAACAGTCATATTTCATTCGGATTCCCCCCATCACTCAGCAATCCACATTCACGGTATTTTGAATCTTGTAATCTGTTTTCTTATTAAATCGAGCCGACCATTCTTCCTGTGTACTTGGCGCAGAATTGGAGTGCATTTTTCGTATAATCTCGCCAGGCTTCAACCCCAACACATACTGCTCCGCTTCGGGCAGCAATGGTAATACCAAACGGACTCCAAAAACGCCAAAAACTGTTGCGGCGCAACGGTTTTCAGCCAATTTGTGGTGGAGCTGAGGCACCCAAATACGAACCCAGTTAGAATTTTGGCTTATGGGTTTGTGGTGACGATATCGCTAGAGCGTTAGCATATGAATACCCATCATAACTAACACAGCTATTGTCTAAATATCACTGTGTTAATCTTCTGTGCTAATCACACGGCCTACCCCAACTCGTTGCAATTAAAGGCTTTTTCATTTTCGACAACACCGAGGATTAGCTAATTATTCGACTTTTTATTAGCACAGCTCATATTATATCGCTTGGCTGTGTTAATCGCCATGCCCCACTGCGTCTGTTTTCTGTTGTGCGCTCAATAGCCTCACTTCTGTGCAAAGCCCTGAGAAGAGATCTAACCTTGTTTTCTTTTTGCTTATCATCAAGCACATCTGAAAACTTATCGCTTAACAACTTTAAAAAATCATCCTTTGTCCCACTCCCGAACTGTTGTAAATAATTTAATATCAAATCTTTATAATACTGGTCATCCATCGCCTTGTTTTTGGTATACTCCGCACGTTTGTCAATAATTTCCGCCACATCTAAAGAGATATAGACATTCGGCGCTTTCCCCTCAATCACGCCGAGTTGCTTGAGCAATTTATATTGCTCCTTCTCAAGTGGCAATTTCTTCTGAACACGGTCAAGAAGATAGACTGCATCAAGGTCGAGGTCACCTCGGTCAAACAACAGGCGCGTATAACTCTTATCCAGCAGCTTCCCATAAACCTTAACAGCCACTTTTTTAGGTGTTGAGAAATCATAATCCGGCATGGGAAAATAGCGACTGCGCTGAATATTGTAAATCTTGCGAATCCCCATCTGTACCGTGTCAATCATATCTAGCATCATCATCGCTTCGGCTAATAATTGGTTGCGATAGTACGGTGCCGTGTATCCAGGCTTCAAAACATCGCGGACATTGCCCGGTATAAAACTGCCAGGATTGGAAATAACTGCCATATCCTCGAATTCGTCAAAGTAAATCCTTCCGCCGGTATTGTATGTCTGGTGTGCGATGCAATTATTGAGAAGTTCTTTGAGTAAATCCTCGCTGTATTGGGTCGTCACCGTGGGAAAAAGGGTCGTTCTGTCCGGCAAGTAACGGTAGGTCAAATTGCGAATTTTTGAATAAACCTGATCGACAACTGTGATAAACGGCACACAAAACTCCATATAATCCTTGACCATAGTATCAGAACCAAAAAGCCGCCACATTATTCTGACAGGAGTCCTGATAATGTTATCATGGTCGGGATTGCCGAGAAGAACCATTGCGGCATTTGTCAGCTTGCCGTTTACCACAAGCTTCAGTTTTGTCAGAAAGTCCTCATCGCCCATATGGTCGATTTCTTCACTGATATGTTTGCGGTTATGCTTGTCCTTGTAATTCTCTCGCGCAATGCGGATAGCATCCTTATCTAAATAGCCGATGCTTGAACCATCAATTATTTGTGCAGACCAGTCATACTGCGCCTGTCCGCGCAGACGCTCAAGTTCTTCCTGCGACAATGCCACAAGCGACTCTCCATCACGCCCATACCAATGCCCTTTCCAAGCAGTCGGCATCGCAGTGACGGCAGCAGGAATTTTGAACATGACAACACGCTCGTTGCCATCGTAAACCTCAAAAATATCTATGAATGTTATTCCGCCGGTTGAGTTGTTGGCAATCTCATGTTTCAGCGTTTCCAACCCCTGTGTATCTCGGTAGTCCGTGCTTACGATTTCTCTCGTCTTATTATTAACGCCAAATATGAGCCAACCATACTGTATGCCTCTCAAGCTCGCCTCATTGCTGATAGCTGAGAAATACTTTCCAATATCGTGCTGGCTGTAACTGTTCGTCGCCTGCTTGAATTCAACGACTTCATGCTCCCAATCACGAATAAGGCCGTGTAGGAGTGGGAGCAATTCGTTATTCATATTTTGCTTATGGTCAACCAACTATAACTCACTCCCAGCCTTGCCGCTAATCGCCATTCATGCGCCCTAATTTCTAATGTCTAGGCCTTATCTCATCAACGTACAAACGCTCGATATGGTCTAATTCCTTTTTATATCTTTCACAATAGGGGGATTAACTCTGTGCTTATTGACAAAACATTCCCCCTCGAATCCGATAATTTGTTGACAATATGTTTCTACTCCAAGAATATTTTCATATTTTGCTTCTATTTCAAATGTAATACTATCTGTAATATCAGTTTGCCCTCAGGTCTAAAATGTCGTGCAATAAATGAGCCGTCACAGAAAAAGTATACTTACACACATCACTATCTCCGTCAGTATCTTGCGAAACCATAACATCTATTGGAACTCTAATATCTGCGGAAAAGCCGTATGGAGTACGCCCATTTTTCATCAAAGCAAATCCAAACTTAGTTAATTCCATTTTTCTTATATAAAACTCTTTTGACGGTGTCGCAAAAAATTTTATTTCCATTGGTGTGCAAAAAAGATATTTACCATCAAGAGCACCAACGGTCGGATACATGATTAAATTCCTGCCCGTGCTTCCTGCGCTCAAATCAATTATAACCTCTGTATTTCCCCAACCTTCTATGTATGTGAACCCATGTTTCATCTTTGCTAAATCGCATAGCACAATACCTTCCAAAAGGTCAAATGTCAATATTTTGTTTGGGGCATCTTCTGGTGTGCGAACATGATATGGAGTTTCCAAAATTTTAATTTCATCTACAACTAAAAAGGTGAACGTCGTATATGCAAAGCTGTCTGTGGCTATCTTTGTATCTATTGCATCAAGACGTTCAGCTTGCTTATAGACAATAAATCCTAAGATAATTGTGGCAACAATAGGTAGCACTGCTCCACCTATATATGAAAGCAATGCCTCTTTATCAAATGAAGTCAGAATTGCGAATGGCAAAGCATCGCCAAGCAAAAATAGTAAATCAATTATTGATGGAGTAAATAATAACAGCAATAGTAACAGAACCGCAATGGCAATGTATTTCATCTTGATATTTTTTCGCATCTTCTCTCATAGCACCTGTTGTGTTTTGGTCCCTCACAGCGAGGAGCATTAACGATACTGTGTTGTCGGTACATATTCTCCCTTAATCAAATTAGCCACCATCGCCAGTTTACCATAAACCCAATCGTAGTTCCACAACAAATTGAGAGGCACTGCTCTTGCAATGCCCCTCAGTCATTTCAATCTACAAACTCCAAAAATCTTGCGAATATCGCCGCTACTTCGGCTCTTGTTGCTAAGCCTTGCGGGTCAAATCGACCATCCGGTCGGCCTCGGATTATCCCTGCTGCTGACTTAGCATCAACAGCCTCTACTGCCCAGTAGGACTTGTACACATAATCCATAAACGGGTCTGCATCCTCTTGCGGCAATGCGATATCTCTCGCTCTTGCAAAGCGGTGCAGCATTACAGCCATCTGCTCCCTTGTGATGTAGCCAACGGGGGCGAAGTTGCCGCCGCCAATGCCTTGAACAAGACCGGCATTAGCCGCCCACTGAACAGCAGGGAAGTACCATCTGCCCTGCGCTACATCACCAAAACTTGCTGAGGATTCCGCGTATGCCGTTAAGTCGGCATTTTCGAGATTGGCGAGCACTTGCGCAAACATAGCGCGGGTCATATTTGCTTGTGGGTTAAATATACGATAGGCCGTGCCTTGGAAGAGGTTGAGGTTAAAGACCTTGGTTACATAGTCGTAAAACCATGCGCCCAAGGGCACATCATCGAACACTTCTGAAGCAGTGTGCCATGCAGACCCTGGCTCTGCCTCTGGCACTGGTGGAGGTGCTTGTGCTGTCGTCGCTGCCTCAACTCCACCGTCGGGTGGTGGCACGGGTTGTCCGGTTGGCGGTTGCTGCCCACTCGGAGGAACGTCATCTTCAGGTGGTGGGGCACCGTTTGGTGGTGCGCCATTGTCAGGCATAGGCGGTTGTTGGTTGCCCGGCAGAGTTTCTTCGTTTGGTGGGAAATCATCAGCGGTTTGACCAAACAGGAGCTCTGCAATTACACGCGTGCCCTCCCGTAAAAATGTGACATCTTGAGAAATGCTGCTTTCCCTCGTTATATCGCTGCCCATAGTCACAGTCCGCACCTCAATTGTATTGCCTTCACTGTCCAAAAGGCTGGCTCTAATAATGCCGGAGTCGGCATAGACCGTCTGCATCGAATTATTTTGTACTTGCAGAGTGGCATTGGTTCTCGCTCCGGTGTTTTGCGTGTCTGCCAAAACTACAACAGGGTCTTCTCCGAATCTCGTCAGGCTGAAAAACGCTATCGCCGCTGTGTTGGCTTGATAATGGCGTTCCGGTACAAAGTTTCCGCTATTCCATACCGAAGCCAATGCATATATACGATGCCCCATAAGAGGTATTTCGCCGTCGTGCAGAACATGTTGCGGTATTTCGTAGCGGAATTGCACGTTGAGACCATATTCGTCCAAGAGCGCTAAATCACCATTTAACCTTATTACCATCGGAGCGATAAGTTCGGGGATAGGTACTTCATACATGGGGTCTGCGAAGAATTCCAACCTAACTTCGTTCCCATTGCCAGCTAACGGCACGTCGCTGTCATTGTATAGCTGCAAAGCGAAAACCCTCACCCCGTCTTGCGCTACGAGTGTTGTTGCCTGCCCAATGGAAATATCGGGATTGGCAAACATCAGCATATCGCTAAATGTTCTGCTCTGCCCATTTGCAAACACAACAGTAATGCTGTACGGGATGTTGCGGAGTGTTTCGCCTGTGCGGATAACCGTATCAAACAGGTTGACTGCACCCGGCGCAACATTTGCGTTGCCTGTGTCGATGGCTACGCCATCCACGAGTATCTCAACAGAAGTTATATGGTCGATGCCTATGTTGGCAATGCCAAAGGATACTGCCACGTCTTCAAAGGCGCGGATGTCATATGCGCTGAAGATAGGCCCACCTATAAAATCATTTGCGAAAGTCTCGGTGTTTCTGAAGAAAAGAGGAATTACATCCTCAAGCGGGTCTTCCGGGGCGGCAATCTGCAAATATTCTACCGTCACATTGTTTCCCACCAATGTTCCTCCTGTAACCGTCAGCAGATAATTTTCCTCCGGTGCGACAAGCAGGATTGGTGCAGAGAGCGTTACGTTGCCGGCACCATTTTGTATCATAAAGCCATAGATGGCATCGCCATGCACATTGAAGTTGTGCGCTCGCATGAGTATTGCTGCTCTGCCATCGTTGCCGCCCACCAATTGATACGTCATAGTAGGTGTAATCGGATGCATGGCATTTGCTCCAAAGACGCTTGCGGCATTTAGCAATGTCCCATTGTTTTCTAGCTTTCTAACCATAATGTCGGTGCCAAATTCGTCAGAGGAAGTGGCCCATGCCAAGTAGAATCCACCGTTTACCGCGACTGCTTGCGGATTCATGTTCATCGTGCCTGTGGCGGTCAGGATATACTTGTCCACGTTTGCATCGCGCACAAAGTATACGATGGCGTTGTTGTCTCCAGTGGCAGAATACAGTCGCATCAGCTCTTGCCTGACTGCTCCTGTTGCATCGTAAACATCAACTGTGACTATTTCGTAATTATATTGATTGTCACTTGTGGTAATAATAACGGAAAAACCTGTGGCGGTTTTAGCAACGTCCATGCCAGTCAGGCTGTATGCGCCCAATATGTCCAAACGAGCATGCTCTGACCAAGGATTAGGCTGCCCACCTGTATATACCGCATACCAAATTTCGGTCATTGTCGTTACTTCGCCGCCTATGTTTTCAAGCTGTTGCCTTTGCCATACGACTACGGCATTGTTGTCAAAAACGGCTACATGCGGAGCTACATCGGGACGGAAGTTGTCTGTAAGAATATGGATGTTTTTCTCGTCCCAGTTTCCATCGCGGGCTATTACGACTGCGATTTCGGTCTGGTTCATAACATTGATGATGTCGTCCATATAAACATACTCGTTTTCGTTTACAAGTTCGTCTAGCCATTCCGTAGCGCGTTCGTTGATTGTTTCCAATGCTGCTATTGCGAAGGTTCCATCACCTGCAATCGCACCAACTTCCCACGGTATCTGCGGTAACGCACTCAGTGGAACACCTCGTGCTAAATATACGTTTGTTGGAATTAGGAAGTCATCGTTGAAATGCACCATATCTATGGTTTCCAGTTGGGCGATTGCTGCTGTGGCATCTCGGAATGCATATTGGTTCCCACTAATGGGCCTGGTGGAAATCGGCAATTTTATCGGAGTGCCTATTGATCCGCCGGCGTTTATGACAAACAACGCCTGCGCCCACCATTCGGCTCCAAAACTTACGGTACTGGTGCGTCTCCTACCCATTATGCTGCTTCTGGGGTAGTGCGTATAGTGTATGGTTGCTGATTCAAACCCAAAAGCATGTTTACCATATCCTTTTACCCCGGCGTTTGCAATAATGATACTTATCTCCAGACCAAGAGACACTTTATCGTATAGCCCTGTAAACTCTGTGATTTGGATGTAGTTATTATTATCGGAAATCCTCATGCTCACATAATTCGTAAAGCCTGACTCAAAGCCTAACTTGGTGGTTATCGTCGGAGGTGTCCATAGGCGAATCTTGACAGAAATTCCCAATGAAATCGACGAACCGCCCTGCATTCGCCCTTCTTCAATAATCAAGTCATACTGTTGCGTCGATGGATTCCAGCGCAACTTGCCATCGACAAACGCTAACAAAGCCATATGAGAAGCGTCAAAATTAACTGAGGGTTTAGGTTTTCCTAAATTTCGTTTCCGCGGTTGCTTGCGTTCGCTTTCCGACAATAATTGTGCAAAGTCTCGAATGCCGGAGCCCGTGAGGTCTGCCCCAATATGTAATCCAATAGCAAGTTGGTTTCTTATGCTGTTGAACCTTCTATCAAACGAAGTAATTTGCGGCTCCCCAATAACAGCACGGAATCTATACTCAGCAGGGTTGTCCGTTGGTGTGACTTGTACGTAAAACTCCAGTTCCGAAGCATCCACCCTAACGGATGGGCCACTTCTGCCATCAACGTTTCTGTAAGGTGCCAAACTGGCTGTGTTTAAGCGCCAGTCTACAGGAATTACCAATTCTCTGGCAGCAGCTCCGGCCAAGTCCGCGACATTAAATGGCATCCGAATGGTTGACGAGCCATCGGCATAGCTTATTTCTATGTTAAACTGGCGGCTTTCCCCCATAGGTATAAAATTACCCAAGGTATCTCTGCTAACTATCCAAGTCAGCTCCACATACTGAAAATAACTTGCTCCCAAAAACGGAGGATTAAACAACCTTGCATCCTGCACCCCGACCGGGCGTTGTCTGCCTCCGCCATATTCACGGATTTCGGCGGATTCAAATAGCCTTCCGGTAGGCAGAATAATGCGCATAGTCAAATTGTTGACACGATCACCCCCCGGAATGCCTATACTACCGTTCATATTCGTTACATCTCGCCCGTTTAACATATATACAACCAGAGGCTCTTGCCTATTGTCCCAAGGGCGGAGAAACATATGTAGTATGCCGGAACTTAGTGCCTGCCTGGCATCGTAGAAAGCGTCTATTTCAATAAGCATCGGAGCAAAATTGCTATTAGGAAATTGTACCTCAAATATATAGTGGAAATCATCTTGAATCGAGATTTCCCCGAATGTAGCCGTATCCAATTGGATAGACACGCGCCCTCTGTCTTGCGCAGTAACGTTTAGTTGCTTGTTTATCTCAGAAGCCGGTACGTACACACCGTTGCGAAATAGCCCACCGCGCACTTGCACTTCGCCTACATAATGACCTCCACCGACTCTGTTGGCAATAAGTGTAATGTTGGATAGTAGCGTTAGCTCAATAACATTGACAGGGTATGTGCTCATCGGAGCTTCGCCGCTAATTAGCTCATCACGGGGAATAGTCCCAACCCATCGGTCCAAACCGTGCTCAGATTCAAGAAACACATCACTTGCTATGCCGGATTCTTCCCAAATTGCGATTTCATCGATTAAACCGCGGAAGCCATGCTCCGCTGTGCTGATTTGCCTTGTTTGTCCTGCTCCGTTGGTGAAGCTAAGGGTCACAGGTTGCCCAGGCAGTACTCTAAACATATAGAGCTGATTTTGAAGAGAGTAGACTATGACTGGAACATTGACGACTTGCCCGGTACGTGCGTGGATTATTGACAACATGGTTTGCCCCGCTCTTAGGCCGAAAATATGAATTGAATGTGCAGACGATATGGCTTCACCCTCCATGACCCTGCGCCAGTCGCCTTGCATTATCCACACTTCCGCGATGCCCTCATCTGTTATTTGAAAAGTAAATAAATCTTCGACAGGCGACCAATCAAACTTGCTGTTGTAGAGGTCTATTTCATACATCCAGTTAAGCGCAGGGCGCAAAGCCATCAGCACATCATTGTCGTCCGCCGCCTGAGCCCTCGGGGCATTGTTCATGATGATTGGCGATGCAAATTCCGTGGCTAATGCGGCGTGGTTTATAACCTCCAACCTAAACGGAACCGCAAGATTTTGACCGTGATTGTCACTAACGGCGACCACTATCACATATTCATCCCTTAGCCGTCCCGTTGGTGTAGGGATTTGCAGAATAATGCTATTTCCATCGACGGTATATTGACTGCTCGAACAGTCTGCCCATTTTGTATAACACTCACTCCGACCGTTGGCGGTTCGGAGCTTGCTATCTGCCAAGACAGGCTGAAACTGCCAGATTCACTGGTAATTCCCATTCCGTGCGGTTGGTTAAACTGTATGGCAAGTGGTATTGGTGTGACTTCGACGGCATGTTCTATAGAGCGGTAAATGTCGCCTGTTTCATACCATATGTATACCGTATACCATCCCGGACCGCCCAAGTTTGCTGTATCAATATAAAAAGCGCGCTCTGTTCCTGTTACCGTAAGGGTTCGCAAAACATCTGGGTAGCCCTCTCTGCGGATATATGCCGTATGCATCCCTAAATAACGGTGACTGTGGAAGTAAACGCCTATACTGTCTCCATCCGATTATTCATACTTACAAATAATCAGGCACCTGCTACGCTAATTATGACAACTGAATACCGCAGCCGACAGCATCCCAGTCACAACAACCTTGCATTATGCAGCCTCTAACAGAAGCGGCACGAGAGTTAAGGTTGAGACAACACACCTCAGGTCGAGCAAGGTACAAGCGTGGACGATGTTGGGATGAACGCGGAGCCCCAAATCTGGAAGAGGAGTGATTACCGTAAATTCGTCATCAGCACGGCTGTCATCTCTATCCGTCATCGCTGAAAGTATTGGTATTGCAAAGATTTTTCGCACTGGTGACAGATGACAGATAGAAATTCGGAAGGGAGCGTGATAATTGTCGCCACAAGCGAACATTGCAGCCCACATAAAACTGAATATAATCAAAAATTTTAGGAGGCCATCATGCAAAACATCATACAACCGCTTGTTTTCGCCAGCGCAAAAGACCTTCTCACGCAGTCGATCGAACCTTTCGGCTTTACAGTTGATGCCATATTGCCACACAGCTTGTTTATACTCGCCGGGAGTTCAAAAAGCGGCAAGTCATTGAGTGTCAATTCACACGCAATAAAACTACACGCATTATCGAATTATCACGCGATGTTATAACCGTGGATTGCGAAAATGTGAAGCGCGAATTACTAGAGTTGACATGTTAAAGGAGGAGCTTATGCAAAACTTACAACGAAGTATCGCAATGACCTTTCGTGTTACGGAAAAAGAGCGGGATTTTATACGCTACAGGCAGAAGCAATCAGGCATAAGAAATATGCGAGCGTATCTGCTAAAAATGGCCGTAGACGGACGTGTTATTTATGTCGAGTTGGATAATGTGCGAGAGATGAACCGCTTGCTTTCCAATGCTACAAATAACATAAACCAGATAAGCAAGCGGGTCAACGAAACTGGAAACATTTACGCCGCTGACATCGACGAGATAGTGGCACGGCTAGACGATATTTGGAGTCAGCAAAAAGAGATACTCCGCCGATTAAACGCCATATTGGAGATTGCAAAATGACGGAAATACTACAAAATGTAGACCACCGAAAGGTGGGTGCAGCAGACGTCGAAGCCGGCTTAACGGAAAGGGAGCGGCAGCGAATTTTCCGACTGGGGGTTTGGGGGCAACTTGGTCACCAACAGACGGCTAAAAAATGCAATAATCTTTGATTATGCAGTCTTTAGCCATTGCTTGCCCAAACGGTAATCGGCTTACGCGCAAATTACAGCGTTATGCAAAAAAATCTAAAAACCGAAAGGATGTCAGCTTATAAGAAAAAATTAAACAGCCACAACATTTCGCACCTTGAAAACTGAATATAACAAGCGCAGTTGGAGGAAACCTAACCCATGAAGAAAGCCAATACAACAGGCACGGCACAGCTCAAATCAGTTCCCACCGATTTTGCTCCGACCCAAGAGCAAATTGACGCACTGGCACGGCGGTTGATGCCGGAGATAAAGAAGTTTTTTGCCGATACGCAAGTACAACAAGAATTTGCAAGCTGGCAAAAAAAGCAGGCCGCGGCTGATTAGCCGCACATATGGAATAAGCGTAGCATTAACCACGCCGCTGTGCTTATTCCGCACAAAGTAAGGCATGAGCCATTTATGTTGTGGTATAATTATTATGTAAATATAGTCTTGACGATTATGCGATTGCAAATTATAATAAAGCTATCATCTCTAGGAGGTCACGCAATGGAAATTGTAGGAGAAAGATTAAAGCAGTTACGAGAGGGCGCTACGCTATCTCAAATGAAACTCGGTGGCTTGAATGGGGTCAATCAATCCAATCTCGCCCGATATGAAAATGGTAAGGCAGTACCACCATTAAAGTTGTTGTTATGGTACGCCGATTATTTTGATGTGTCGATGGATTATATCTTTGGCCGCACGGACAAACCGCAGGGCCGATTATATGACTTCAATCCCAAGATTACCGCCGATAGCGAACAGCTTAGGCAGTTTATTGAAATGTGCTTTGACCCCGATTCAATTGTGAGCGAAAAGATGAAAAGCACGTTAATGGAAATGTTTTTGAAAGAAGGTGCCGGAGAGTGAACATAATAATTTACGCACGATTCTCAAGCCATTCTCAAAATGAACAAAGCATCGAGGGGCAGTTGAAGGTCTGCTATGAATATGCAGAGCGCAATGGTTATCATGTTGTTGGCGAATATATAGACAGAGCCATCTCCGGTACCGTTGCCGATAATCGACCAGAATTTCAGCGCATGATTGCAGACAGCGCAAAGCGTCAGTTCCAAGCTGTGCTGGTTTATCAGTTGGATCGTTTCGCACGTAACAGATATGATTCTGCGACTTACAAAGCCAAATTGAAGAAGCATGGAGTTCGCGTTATATCAGCGCGTGAGAACATTTCTGACGATGCTTCTGGCATCTTGATTGAGGGTGTACTAGAGTCAATGGCAGAGTATTATTCGGTAGAATTGGGACAGAAAATAATTCGCGGAATGGCACTCAACGCTGAGAAATGTTTGAGCACCGGACCACTTCCGCTGGGCTTCTCCGCTGATGAGAACAAACGCTTCATCATTAACGAAAGCGACGCTGTTGTTGTTAAACGGATATTTGAAATGTATATTGGCGGTTCCACTATGGCAGATATCATCCGCTATCTCAACGAGAACCAAGTTAAAACGAACAAAGGCAATGCTTATGATAAAAACTCAATCCGCAGGATTTTGACTAACAAGCGGTATTGTGGCATTTACACATACAAAGGAACAGAAATACCTGACGGCATTCCACGCATTATCGACGATACCACATTTGCCGATGTGCAGATTTTAATGGAGAAAAACAAAAAGGCTCCCGCAAGAGCGAAGGCCGTTGATGAAAACTACATCCTCACGACAAGGCTTTTCTGCGGTCACTGCGAAGCTGCCATGACCGGCGTGAGTGGCACATCGCACACTGGCGCGATTTACCAATATTATCAATGCGTCACTAATCGCCGCAGGGGGAATTGCAAGAAAAAAACAGTCAAAAAGGCATACATTGAGGATTTAGTAATTACCGAGACGAAGAAACTCTTAACGCCTGAGAATATTGATAAACTTGCCAGCGCAATTGAAAAACTGTGCGAGAAGGAGCGCAACACCGATAATCTCAAGCGTATAAGCAAGCTCATCCGCGAGAATGAAGCGGCGACAAACAATTTGGTCAAGTCACTCGAAGCCGGTAGGGTTATGGATGTAATTTACGACCAAATCGAAAAGCGTCAGTCCGAAAAGGCTAATTTGGAAGCTCAGCTCGCTAAGGAAAAGATACAAGCGCCACTGCTGAAATATGGGCAGATAAAGTATTTCTTTGAGCAATTTGCCAAAGGCGACATCAGCGATTTAGAGCATCGTCAGGCGTTTGTGGATACATTTGTAAACAAGATATTTCTGTTTGACGACCACATGACCATCTACTACAACGCGCACAACAGCCAGAAAATAAATATCCCCACGGGCGAACTTAGGAGTTCGCCTATGGGGATATTGGTGGAGCTGAGGAGAATTGAACTCCTGTCCGAAAGCACTTTAACTTAAACTTCTCCGGGCGCAGACGGTTATTTTGGAATCGCTTCCTTTTCCCTCGCCATAGCGCAAGCCGTCACGCGGTTATGGTTTGGTAGCTTCATTGTTCATGGTGCGGGCAAAGCTTACCGCACGCACGTTCTCCACTAATCGACGCCCTATCCCGGACCGTGGAACTTCCGGGGAGGACGGGCTGCCTTAAGCGGCTGCCAGAACTACGTTATCGTTGTTCTTTAATTTATAAAGTTTGCCGTTTATAGGAGTCGGCGCCTCCGCCCGCTATTTAAGCCTCCACACCCCCGTCGAAACCAGTACAGCCCCTTATACCTTCTCCGGCTCGGGGTACTCTATGCCGAAGGTCTCCACTGTCACCTTTTTCATGCGCTGGTCTTTTTTTGGCTTATCAGCCTTGTTCGTCTTCACCTTTGCAATGGCATCGATGACATCGTCCCCTTCTATCACGCAGCCGAACGCAGCATATGAACCGTCCAGATGCGGCGTATCCTCGTGCATGATGAAAAACTGACTGCCTGCCGAATCCGGAGACTGCGAGCGCGCCATCGATAAAACCCCGCGCGCATGCTTCAAATCATTCTGAAATCCGTTCCTCTCAAACTCGCCGCGAATGCCATATCCGGGGTCGCCATAGCCCTCCCCTAGCGGGCACCCGCCCTGAAGCATGAATCCGGGTATCACGCGGTGAAAAATGAGACCATCGTAAAAACCGCTGCCAACCAAGGTTACGAAATTATTGACCGTGTTCGGCGCAACCCCGGGATAAAGCTCAGCCTTCATCACGCTGCCATCTTCCATTTCTATCGTAACTATAGGGTTATTCTTATTTTCTTCTGACATTGTTAGAGCATCCTTCCTCTTTAAAATCTACATGCGTTCCTTCAAGTGCCTCTCCATCTCTCGCACTGACGACTTTTCTGCCGCTGCGTCTCGTTTGTCGTGCAGCTTTTTGCCCCTGGCAAGGCCCAGCTCGAGCTTTACGCGCGAATTCTTAAAATACACCGAAATGGGAACCAGCGCCAGCCCATCTTGCTTTATCTTGCCGTAAAGCCGCACAATTTCGCGCTTGTGCATAAGCAATCTTTTGTGGCGCATTGGGTCGCGGTTGAAAATATTGCCCTTCTCATAAGGGCTTATGTGCATCCCCCTCACAAACAGCTCGCCGTCCTTGATTGTACAGAAAGCATCTTTCAGGTTGATGTTCCCCTGTCTTATGGACTTGACTTCGGTACCAAACAGCTCGACGCCGGCTTCAAATTTTTCTAGGATATAGTATTCGTGGAATGCCTTTTTGTTATTGGCGACCACTTTAACTCCCGATGCCTTAGGCACTGGCAGACACCACCTTTGGGAATTTGGAATTGGAAACGCTTATTTTAGCCACAACTCTTCTTGTATTTTAGAAATTGTATAGCCCGCTGCCCGGTTTGTCAAGCGCCCCGCGCAAATCGTAATGAACGTGTAACGCTGCTGCGTAACAATTCAGTGCCAGCCAAGAAAACCTAGTAGCAGGCACTGAATAGCAACGCTGCTGCTGCAGTATAGGGTGCAGCTATGGCAAAACATGCTGTTTGATGCGCTTTCAAAATCAAACCCTCGAAGCCTTTATCGCAACCACTTCCATAGACCCATTGTAGTGCCCGGAAATGCTATAATCCACCGGGATTAGGCCATTGCGCCCCAGAAGCATGTACAAAGACTCTCTCGAAAAATAGTTTATATGATATTGCTGCCGCCTCATAGCGTCGTCATGTCCTACTACCAAGGAAAATGCGCTCTCAAAAGACGGTGTCGAAATCCAAAGTGCGCCATCGTCATCGAGCATGGCTTCGGCTTTCGCCAAAGCTTTGTCCGGGTCGCTGACATGCTCCAAAACGTCGCCCATGATAATAACATCCCACAAGCGGCTTGACTCGAACTCATTGAAATCCGCAGCTTCCGCATTGAGCCCGTACTTGCTCTTCGCATCCTCGACATGACGCTCGATGACATCGATTCCAAAAGTCTCATACCCGATTTCCCGAGCTGCAAGCAGGCATTCGCACGCACCCACGCCGACCTCAAACAGCGTCATGCCTGTGGCGTACCCCTTGCTGCGGATTCCAGACAGGATATTCGAGTAGTATGGGAAAAAGGCCGGATTTGCTTTTCTTGCGCCTGCATTGTGCAAAAACAGCTTCTCGGGGAAATCGCGCGCAAACATATGGTGGCACGGCTCGCAATACATCCACATGCGGATGGGATTAAAAAATTCATTGTACCCACTGGTTTCCAAGAGGGGGTAACACCATCGCGGCACAGCCTCGACGCCGCAGAGTGGGCATTTTGTGTTTTCCACCTCGGGCTTTTTACCCCTGAAAATATAATTGAAGCCAGGGTGTTCCTTGGGGAACAGCATTGACGTGAGATTCGGTTTTTCGGCAAATGCTTTATAAAATAAATCGTATGCAGCCTCGGGGTCTCCAACCATGTTGGATATCTGCGCAATTCGGTAATTGCAAAACGGCGCAAAATCTTTGTTTTCTCCCACTTTTACGTATAATTCCAAGGCATCGTCCAGCTTGCCGGATGCCATCAAATTCGATGCGGCATTAAATTGATCAGTTGGGTTTTGCAAAACCTCACACTCCTTACAAATAAATTATGAATCAGGAATCCGGAATTACTCCACATCATCATCCTGAGTTCCCGAGCGCCGCTCCAGTCTCTGCCAGTATCTTTCGAGCGAAGTCAAAGGCTCCGCACTCTTTCGCCGCCCGGGCTATTATTAGAAGGTCCTGTGGGTTTTCCATGTCATACATTTTAGACAGCAAGGCCCTGACCTCTTCCTCAGGCGTATTGCGCTTGAGTAGCTCCCCTAGGTACGGCCCCAGCACCCCCAGCTGCTTATTGTCCGCCTTTAGGACTATCGTGGAGTATCGCACAAGCCCCTGCAGATCTCCCAGCCCCTGCGCTGCCACTGCCAGTTGGAAGAACAGCGCTGACGGTTTTGCCAAGAGAAATGACGATTCATCAATCGAAGTGGCGTTCACCAGCCTCCCCTCGCAGGCTGTGAGCCGCTGCCATGCCGACTGGAAGTCCCCTTTCATGTTCAAAAGCGAACCGTGGTAGTACCACATGTCGATTTCATCTGGGAACTCGGACATAGCCTTTAGCGTGAGGGCCTCGCCTTCGGAGAATTTCCCGGGATCGTTTAGATAATTTGCTATGAGGTGCCTATACGCCTTCTTCTTGAGCATTTCGTGAACTCCGACCCCATGTACGACTTCTAAATAAAGCCTTTCGCCTTCATCAAGGCATTCCTGCGCTTGCTCTACGACGAGCGCGTCAGCGAGAAACGCTTTGAGGTTGATGTCATCCGGCCTCTCAAGCAGCTCTTTGCGCAGCATGTCTATGTTGCGCCCCGCCTTGCCCGTTTCCTCATAGACGGACTCCGAGTACCCCGTATGTATCACAGTTATCTCATCTACCCGATAGACATCCTCCGGGTTCATATCGAGCAGCTCATGGATTTTGCCCTTAAAGCGCGCCCGCGGTATGTTTCGGAACACGCGCTCCTGATCGTAAATCGACCCAATCTGCCCTTGGTCATTGAGGTTGACCAGGGGGACGTTTAGCACAAGGCACTTTTCGTGCATCTCCGGGTACGACCGCATCTTTTTAAGGAGGAGCATCAACTTTTTTGCATCTTCGTCAGAGAAGTATTCGTCCGCATCGAGAAATGCAATCCAGTTGCCGGTCGCCTGCTCTATGGCAAAGTTCTTTGCTGCGGAAAAGTCGTTTATCCATTCAAAATGAAAGACCTTCGCACCCATCTTCTTCGCAATTTCGACCGTGCGGTCAGTAGAACCGGTGTCAACCACTATCTGCTCAAACGCTATGTTCTTGGCCCAGCTCAGCGCCTTTTCGATGTTCTTTTCCTCGTCTTTGACAATCATGCACTGCGAAAGCCGCACCAACGCCTGGGTCGGCTGTGGGTTCTTTTTTTTATTTTTCTTTTTACTCATCGCTTTTTCCTCGATTTCGAAACTTTTTGCATAAGAGCCTGTTTAGAATCTATTCGCACCCATCGTCTTGGCGGATTTTCCGCTATACTTCGTTAAATTTCCTTGAAATAAAGCAATTATTACTGCGAAAATTTGCCTCGTCTAGCGAAAAATCCGCTCAAAACCATGGTCACAAATAGATTCTAAACAGGCCCTTAACATAATACCACAACTTCACGATTATGACAACACTGCCCAGGCCTTGCGGGCCGGGCAGTGCAATAAAGGGGCTTCCCCTAAAATTATCCTAGGAGCTGCAAGACACCCTGCGGTAACGCATTTGCCTGCGCCAGCATAGCCGTTGATGCTTGGAATAGGATGTTGTTCCTCGTAAAGTCGGTCATCATCAGCGCCATGTCTGCATCCCGGATTCGGCTCTCTGCAGCGGCCACGTTCTCTGCTTGGTTGTTCAGGTTCTGCACTTTAAACTCGAGTCGGTTCTGGAACGCACCAAGCTCGGCGCGCATCATCGAGACGCAGTTTATTGCGGTGTTAATCCTTCCAAGCGCATCATGCGCCAGCCCGCGCGTGAGGACAGAAACCCTGCTGGGCACTGATGCCAAAGAGCCCCAGTCGTTTATAAGTGGTTCAGTTGTATGTCCGGCGGCCAAATACTGTTCTGCAGTTAAATTGAGCCTCAGCCCAAACTTGCTCATTGCCCTTATGTTTATTGTCATTGTCTGACCTTGGTTTGCACCCGCCTGTATGAATAGAGACCGCGCCGCCGTTATGGTGTCGGGCAGCTGTGCCGCATCGAAACCCATCTCAAACCTACCGTCAAGAAGCGGCATTCCGTTAAACTCCGTTGTGCTGGCTATATCGTCAATCTCCCGAAGAAGCTGATTAACCTCGAGGTCAAGGGCTTCCCTGTCGATTTCGTCTTGGTTTGTGTCATTTGCCGCCTGCACCGAGAGCTCGCGTACGCGCTGGAGAATGTCTTGGATAGTCTGCAATCCGCCTTCGGCTGTTTGTACGAGGGAGATGGCGTCCTGGCTGTTTCTCGAAGCCATGTTCAGGCCGCGAATTTGGGCACGCATCTTCTCTGAGATCGCAAGGCCTGCTGCGTCGTCGGCTGCGCGGTTGACACGGAAACCTGAGCTGAGCTGCTCCATGTTTCTGGCAATCCTGCCATTGTTGATGTTGTACTGCCTGTGGCTGTTTACGGCTGTGATGTTGTTCTGAATACGCATAATAAATGCACGCTTCCTTTCATTTTGACCTGCGCAAGAAAGTCCGTTTCCTCCGCAAATCTCCTCAAAATTAGTTGTGTCGTGCATCCATGCATATTTTGTTTTTTTGATTCCAATAAGCATTATCGGGACTTATTTTTGAAACTTTATAGTTTTTATTATTTTTTTAAAAGGCCGCCCCGCAACCGAACCTGACGGTTCGTTTGCGGGGCGGCGATTTTGCTTTGGGAACTGTGGGTTTTTCGGCTATCCAAGGAGCTGCAGCACGCTTTGCGGCATTGAGTTCGCCTGTGCCAGCATTGCTGTTGAAGCTTGGAAGAGGATGTTGTTTTTTGTGAAATCGGTCATCATTTTTGCCATGTCCGCATCGCGTATGCGGCTTTCGGCTGCCGCGACGTTTTCTGCCTGGTTGTTCAAGTTCTGGATTTTAAACTCAAGGCGGTTCTGGAACGCTCCGAGCTGTGCCCTTTGCATCGATATGCAGTTTAGCGCCCTGTCAATTATGGCTATGGAAGCTTCCGAAGCGTTCCTTGCCTGTATGTTGATTTTCCCTTCGTCGACAGCGCCTGTGATATTTCCATCTGCGTCAACCATGTCGGCGACTTCGTCAGGTGTGCCTAGCGCCAACCCCAGTCCTTGCGAACTCACAGAGCTAATTGAGATGCTCATGGTCTGGCCATGGTTTGCGCCTGCTTGAACCACTATTGACTCCCCGCCTGAGCGCGTGCCGTCAAGGAGCTGCATTTTGTTAAACTCGGTCGTAGCTGAAATATCGTCGATTTCTTTTATCAGCTGCTCCAATTCCAAATGGAGTGCTTCGCGATCTACTTCGTTTTGGTTTGTGTCGTTTGCCGACTGAACGGAGAGTTCTCGCATGCGCTGCAGTATATCTTGCACTGCCTGCATGCCGCCTTCGGCCGTCTGCACCAGGGATACTGCGTCTTGGCTGTTTCTCGAAGCTTGGTTGAGGCCGCGGATTTGGGCGCGCATCTTCTCGGATATTGCGAGGCCTGCTGCGTCGTCGGCTGCGCGGTTTATGCGAAAGCCTGAGCTGAGTTTTTCCATGTTCTTGGAAATGTTGTTGTTGTTGATTCCGTACTGCCTGTGGCTATTTATTGCCGTTACGTTGTTGTTGATGCGCATGATAATCCGCTTCCTTTCATTTGCATCGGGAGTTTCCATACTCCTTTAGTTGGTTTTGCCGTTTTTATTCTCATAAACCCTTTCCGGTGTGCGCACGCCTTCCGGGGTGAATGATAAATTTTGCGCTTACAGCTTTTAAATATTTTAGACTTTTTTAGTCCGTTATTAGCTTTTAAAAAAAGCCCTTTTTAGCTGCCGCCTTGTTTCCTCGTTTTTCCCTTCTATTAGATATTATCGTTTGATTTTACCAATATATTAGCATTTTCCAATAGATTTTTATAAATAAGCTATGAATAAAAGCATAATAAAGTATGAACGAAAGTCACTTGCAAGAACTTGAAAACTCCACTTGGAACAAAGTGGATCAGGCTGCTATTTTTCCCTTGCCAGGCCGAGTGGTTAATTACTGTGTTTCGCCAAAAACATTCGTGCTGTTTATATGCAACATCACATTATTATTCACGGGGTATATCTGCATTTCGTCTTGGCAGGTTGATGCTTATGTCGTGCATTTTCTTTCTTGTTTGCCCTGCATTATCAAGGATAGGCTGCCAAGGGTTACACTTCTTCACAGGGTAGCCCGGAATGGGCTGTTTGCTACGCTTTTTTCGCGTATGTAGGGCGACAAGACCCGTTCTAGCGGAAAAAGCGTAGTAAATTGACCA
>WQSH01000001.1 GCA_009787995.1 Oscillospiraceae bacterium | reverse complement strand
CTTGGCAGGCTATTTCGTCAATCTGATAGGCTTCCGGCTCATCCGGAGGGGCTTCTGCTGCTTTTTCATAATCGGAGGCGGAGTGCGCTTCGGGGGGAGCCTCGTCTGTATCCGGCATAGCACTGACTAAGCTGTACGCCACGGCAGCACCAACGCCGACGACGAGGGCGGACACTGCCAGTGACAGGGCAATTATAGATTTTTTCACCTTTTTGACGTTCATCATATTATTAAGTCTCCTTTTTATAGCTTTTTTTGAACTGCACAAACCGATTATGCAGACTACATTTTTGCGTGCGAGCCTATGCTCCAGAACGGACAAAATCGTTTCGCCATATAGCTTGCGCTGCTCAAAGTCAAACGCTTTGACCACCTTTTCATCGCAAGACATTTCGCACAGGTTGTTTACATGGCGGCTCAAGAGATAGGCTATGGGATTAAACCAGTGGACTGCGTTGCAGACCAGCATGATGAGCTTGAGCCACATATCCCTGCGCCTGTGGTGCGCCAGCTCGTGAAGCAGCATCATGTTAAGCTCCGCCTCGGTGAATCCGCCGTCCGGTAGGATGATTTTTGGCTGCAAGACGCCAATGAGCATTGGCATGGATGCAGTAGGACTGGCGATTATGCCCACGTTGCTTTTTTGAGAAATCAGGCGGCTGCCGTTTAAGAGCAGTCGGCGATATGCCCTGTAGTTGCGTATGTTTACCGCAAGGAACACTACGGCACCCATAGCCCAGAGCGCAACAAATGCAGGGGCAACGCTCATAAGCAGCGCCGGCGCATTTTGCGTTAGCGGCTCCGGCAGGGTGGGAAGCGCTTCCCATACTGCGATGGCTGGAATGGACGGCAGTGCAGATACTGCGTCTCCCCCTGTGGCAAGGCCTGCGACTGTCATTGCTTCCGCAGTCGCTATTGGGGGAAGTTGCGGGAAAAAAGAAGCTGCGAATCCGCCCAATCTGCCTGCAAGCAAGCCGCCGCCCAACAGGAAAAACACGGGGACATACAGCATGTAATAATGCCATGTTTTTGAAAACAGCCTGGACGTTAGCGGGCGCAGCGCAAACAAGAGTACAAACAAGACGCCGCCTGCTGCCGATGCGGCAACCAGGGTGAGCAATCCGTTCATTCCGGCTCACCTGCCTTTTGCGAAAACCACTCCCTAAGCTCGTTTATGTCCTCGCACGTTATATTCGAGTCGTCAACCAAGGCGGCCACAAGATTTTTAACATTGCCGCCGTAGAGCCCTGACAACAAGCTTTGAGCCTCGTGCTGCCGGTATTCCGAAAGGGTCAGGGCGGCAGAATAATAATTTACTTTGCCCTGCATCTCCTTGGTGAGGAAGCCCTTGCCGATGAGACGGGACAATATTGTGGACAGGGTGGATGTTTTCCAGCCCTTCGATTCCTCAAAGACCGCCAATACCTGAGCCACAGTCACAGTGGAACCCAAATCCCAAATGGCATGCATAATCTCCATCTCTGTTTCTGAAAGCCGCCCTAATTTATCCATATAACCCTGCCTCCTCTATGCAAAAACATTGCTACAACATGTCGCAAACACATATTACGACAAACTGTAGCAATTGTCAAGCATTTTTTCGGAGGCTTCTTTTCTTTTTTCTTTACACATTCAACGCAGCATAATAGCCCCTGGTTGTGGCGTCCACTACATTTGAAGGGCTGTTGCAGTCGCCTACCTCCATAAAAATGGGGGCACAGTCGCGCAAAGCGTCCACTACGCCCCTCCTGGGGCTTACGCCAGCGGCACAAATTATGGTGTCTGCTTTGACAAGCGACTCTTTGGCGCTAAGCTCATCAACGCAGAAGGCGCCCTCATCAGTAATGCGCACGCAGCGCGTATTGGTAAGGCGGCTAACACCGATTCGATCCAACTCTGTCAGCAAAATCGGCCTGTGGCGCAAGTTTGCGTCCGGGGCTAGGCTCGGCAGGCTTTCAACGATTGTAACCTGCTTACCTTCCATTGCCAAATGAAGCCCCATCTCACAGCCGACAAGTCCCCCGCCGATTACAGCGACGATATCCCCGATTTTTAGGCCGCCCTCAGACAGGGTTGAAGCCAAAACCACATTTGCGTTGCCGATGCCAGGGATTTCCGGCTTTATAGGCTCAGCGCCCACGGCGCATATCAGCACATCCGGTTTTTCTCCGGAGGCCAGCTCTGGCGTGACCTCCGTCCCTAGGCGTATTTCGACACCGTGCAACCTTGCAAGAAATGCGTATTTTTGAGTTAGCTTAAAAAGGTCGCTTTTAAATGGCACCCTTCGCTCAGCGCGCAGGGCTCCGCCCAATTCGTTTTCTTTTTCACAAAGAAGCACGCTATGCCCTCGCTTTGCCGCAGTCAGCGCAGCCATTAGGCCGCCCGGCCCCCCACCTGCGACAAGTACTTTTCTTGGGTTTGGCGATGCCGGGATATGGCGATTTTCCTCTTCCCTGCCGATAGCCGGGTTGGCTGCGCAACGGCGCAAGCCGCTTGTCATGCGCTCTGCGTGGCAGGTAAAGCAACGGAAGCAGGGAACGATTTCCTCGTCCTTGCCTTCGCAAATTTTTGATGGCAAAAAAGGGTCGGCAAGCAGGGCGCGCGCCATAACGACGACATCTGCCTTGCCCGAGGCGATGATGTCTTCCATCATTTCAGGGTCGCTGAGCCCGCCAACCGTGGCGATAGGGACTTTGACATGCTTTTTTATCTCTGCGGCGAGCCAGACATTGCGGCCGCGCTCGTGGAACATAGAGGGATGCTGTATGGCAAAACCACCTTCAAATATGCCTGCTGAAACGTGGAGCAGGTGAATTTTATTCTCAATAAGCTTTGCTATTTCCGTCGCACCCTCAACGTCATACCCTCCGGCTGTGAACTCATGTCCGCTCATGCGCAGCTCGATGGGAAAATCCGGGCCTACGGCAACCCGGACACTGTCCAGCACTTCGGAAAGAAGCCGGGTGCGGCCCTCCACGCTGCCGCCGTATTCGTCTTTTCGGAAGTTGTACAGCGGGGAGAGGAACTGGTGCAAAAGCCAACCATGCCCCGCATGAATCATGAGCATGTTAAACCCCGCCTGTTTTGCAAGGGCGGCGTATCTTCCGAAGCTGCCTATAACCTCTTGTATCAGCGAAATGGGCATTTCGGTGACTGTTGCGCCATCCGGCAAGGTCAAATCGCTCGGCCCATAGCGCATAGCGCCGGATAGATGGCTTTTGTCTACAGAATCAGCGCCCCCATACATCCCGCCATGCGATAATTGCAAGCCCGCCGCTGCGCCCTGGCGGCATATGGCGTTTGCTGCAAGCGCAAAGCCTCTCATGTTTCCCGGGGCGCCAATGTCAATATGCGCACTGTGGCTCTTGCCTGTCTTCGGGTGGACAACACATTCGCTAATCGTAACAGCCGCCGCACCTCCCCTGGCGCGAAGTTCATAAAATGCGGATGCTGGCGCAGTCAGCGCCCCATCCCCGGGTATGTCCGGAAATGACATTGGAGCGGAAATCATCCTGTTTCGCAAAACCATATTGCCGAGCCTCAGCGGACGCGAAAGGTGCGGATATTTTCTGTCTATAATATTCCCTTGCATACCTCATTAATCCCCCGCAATAGTGTATTTTAACACAACTATAGCATAAAAACGTCTGGTATGCTAGTGCTTCAAGCTATGGGCGAGAGGCAGGCGGCAATCCGGCAGGCGCTTTAACGCCCTTGAGCCTAAACTGTGAAATTAGTTGCTCCAGCATATGGGACTGCCCGCTCAATTGCTTGCTGGCAGAAGCGCTCTGCATTGCCGCCGAGTTGTTTTGCTCAACGACATTCGCAACCTTTCCTATGCCGGAGCTAATTTGGGCTATCCCGGCAGACTGCGCCTCAGACGACAGGGCAATAGCGCTAATTATTTCACTGCTTTCATTGATTCCCATTACAATTTCTGCAAGGCTTTCTGCCGTATCAGTCGCTATGCGCGCACCGTATTCTGATTTTTCCATTGAATTGGAAATAAGCTTGCCGGTGTCTCTTGCAGCTTCGGCACTCTTTGCGGCAAGCCGCCTAACCTCTTCGGCGACTACAGCAAACCCTTTCCCATGCTGCCCTGCGCGGGCGGCCTCTACCGAGGCGTTGAGCGCCAGAATATTGGTTTGGAACGCAATTTCATCTATTGTCCCTATGACCTTGCTAATATTTTGGCTGGAATTGTTGATTTCAGTTACGGCACCGACCATTTCAGCCATATGCTTGTTGCCTTTTTCTGCGCTGTTTTTAATCGTGATGGCAAGCTCGGCGGCTTTTGCGGCCATTTGTGCGTTATCTTTTGTCATATCGGATACTTCGGTTGCAAAAGTTAACAGTTGCGAAACCGTTTCAGCCTGTTCGTTTGCGCCCTGCGCCAACAAGTTCGAGCTGTCGGCGATTTGTCTCGAGTCCGAGGCTACTAAAGAGGATGCGCTTTGCATTTTTTCCATAATGGAATTCAGGGACTCCAAAATGGTGGTCAGCGCAATTTTTATTGGCACGTAAGAGCCGGAATAGTACCGCTCGATGGATACGGTCAAATCGCCCTCCGAGATGGAGGACAGTGTATCAGCTATTTCTTCAATATAATTCTCAGTTGTTTTTATAGTTTTCGCAAAGGCGTTTTTTAGTTGCGAAAACTCATCGGTTTTGTCTGTTTCCAAACTCATATTGAAGTCGCCTTTTGAAATGTTCCCTGCGCTTGTCATGAGGACTTTAAGTGATTTTTTTATCGGAACTATCAGCACAATTCCGATGGCGGTGCTAATGAGAAATATCGTGGCTATGACGGCAATGGATAAAACAATTGTCGAATAGGTGTTTTGGGCATGGTAGTTGCTGACAGCTTTGAGGTTATCGACCATGAAGTAGAACAAGCGCTCAAAAGTGTCCAAAAATTCGACATGCACCGGAGCCCATATAACCGATGGCATGGTGTCTTGGAAGGTGCGCATATCGCCTTGCCTGGCCACGTCAATCAGGACAACATATATCTCTTGATACGCCAGCAAGTTAGTTCGCAAAAGTGCAAGCTTTGAGGAGATATGGCCTATGGTGCCCTGCCGGATTGCAAGGGCTTCAATTTGATCTATATATCCCAGCACATCGCTTATGATTGTGTCTAGCTCATTATGCGCTTCATCAAAATATGCATCGTCGCCTAAATGCATAAAAAATTCGCGGCTGAGCAGGCGGACATAAACATATTCATCCCTAGCCCGCTGAATTAGCTCGAAGGCGGCAACGGAATAGGATATTTCGCTGTTGTACGACCTGTCTGTATTTTGCAGTTGCCATAACGAGAAGAACAGTATGCTTGAAAATAGTAGAACAATCAAAGCGAGCGACAGCAAAATCCTTGGCAAAACTTTCATAAAAACCTCCATATTCTAAAGACGTATATGAACGATTTTATTATACTATTTTTGTCCAATTATGCAAGAAAAATATTCTCCCCCCACTTATCCTCTGCTTGCAATAAGTGGACGGCTGCAGCAACGAGCCTGATGACAAGCTCTTTTGGGATTCGGGCTTCCTAGATCGCCAGCACCTGTATCTCACCGTCCCGAACGGTCAGGCCTACCTGCTTTACCGAAATTGCATAGTTGGAAATCATCTCCGACGCTATCTTATCCTCTATCTCCTTTTGTATAAGCCTACGCAAATTCCTTGCGCCATATGCCTGTGAATAAGATTTATCGGTCAAATATTCCACGAGGCTGTCGTCGTAGCGCAGCTCAATTGCCTTTTCTGCCATTGCGTCCCGCAGTTCGTCAAGCATAAGCTTTGAAATCGCTTTGAAGTTATCTTCTGACAGGTGGTTGAAGTAAACTATGGAATCCACCCGGTTGATAAACTCAGGCCTCAAGAAATCCTTGAGAGCCTTCTCTGCTTTCTCCTTGCCCTGCTCGTCCCTTGAGCGGTTGAAGCCCACCGAACCGTCCTTTTTGTCGCTGCCTGCATTTGTCGTCATGATTATGACCGTGTTTTCAAAATTTATCATGCGCCCGTGAGCATCGGTGATGCGCCCATCGTCAAGGATCTGGAGCAAGATGTTCATAACATCCGGATGCGCTTTTTCAATCTCGTCAAAAAGCACCACGCTATATGGTTTGCGGCGGATTTTCTCCGTCAGCTGCCCGGCTTCGTCATATCCGACATAGCCCGGTGGGGAGCCAATAATACGGGATACGGCATGTTTTTCCATAAACTCGGACATATCCAGCCTTATCAGCGATTCAGTGGAATCGAAGAGGTCGGACGCCAGCCGTTTTACAAGCTCCGTCTTGCCAACGCCCGTCGAGCCTATGAAAATAAATGACACGGGCTTGCGCTTTGGCGATATACCGACGCGATTGCGCCTGATTGCGGCGCATACCACGTCCACAGCTTCGTCCTGTCCAATTATGTGCTCCTTGAGACGCAGGTCCAGCTCCGATAAACGTTTAAACTCATCCTCCCGGATGCTTGAAGATGGGATTTTAGTCCATAGCTCAATGACGCGCGCAAGGTTGTCGAGCGTAAGTTCGGGCGCTCCTTCCTTTTCGAGATCATCCAGCTCGTTAGTCAGCCTCAGGTCTAGGCTGCGTATTTCTGCGAGCCGCGCATAGTCGCTGCCATTTGGTGCGGACAGAATCATCTCACGCTCTTTTGTCAAATCAGCCTTTTCCTTGTTTATTGAGTCCTTTCGGGCAATTATCACGCTCTTGAGGTTCATGTCCGAACAGGCCTCGTCAATGAGGTCGATTGCCTTATCGGGCAAAAATCTGTCCGTAATGTACCTCTCCGACAGAGTAACGGCCTGCCTTGCCATTTCATCAGATATATGGACGCCATGGAAATTCTCGTAATAATGCTTGATTCCCATGATGATGTCTATAGACTCGCTGACGGAAGGCTCTGAAACGATAACTGGCTGAAACCTGCGCTCAAGTGCGGCATCCTTTTCTATGTGCTTACGATACTCGGTAAACGTGGTTGCACCAATTACCTGAATCTCGCCGCGAGACAATGCGGGCTTTAATATATTTGCCGCATTCATCGAACCCTCGGCGTCTCCCGCACCGACGAGGCTGTGCACCTCATCGATGACCAAAATGACATTGCCGTGAGTCCTGATTTCCTCAACCAAGCCCTTCATCCGACTTTCAAATTGCCCCCTGAACTGCGTGCCGGCTACAAGCGCAGTCAAATCCAGCAAAAAAACCTCCTTATCGCGAAGCTTGCCGGGCACCTCGCCTTTGAAAATGCGTTGAGCCAGCCCCTCAGCGATAGCTGTTTTGCCAACGCCGGGCTCTCCGATAAGACAAGGGTTGTTCTTTTGCCTCCTGTTGAGAATTTGCACAACTCGCTCCGTCTCGATTTCACGTCCGACAATTCTGTCGAGCTTTCCTTCCGACGCCCTGCGAGTCAGGGATATGCAATAGCTCTCAAGATACTTGCGTTTCTTGTTGCCCTGTGGCCCTCCCGGCCCTTGACCCGACGGAGGCATCCCATGCTCCCTGTCCTTTACGTCGCGTCCGGGCCTTGGGAAGTCGCGGGGCGGGGAATCGTCCGGTCCGCCAAAAAGTCTGTTCAGGAATGGGAAAGTGGCAGTTTTGCCGTCGTCCGTGCTATCCTCTTGCTCGGCGATGCTTTCTAGGCCGCCCATAGCCTCCATCATTTCGTCGGTCAGGCTCTCAAGATCCTCATCGGTAAGCCCCATCCTTTTGATGATATCTTCCACAGGCTTGATATTCAGTTCTCGTGCGCATTTTAGGCAAATCCCCTCGTTAGAGGTCAATCCATTTTCAATTTTTGTAATAAATATCACAGCCGGATTTTTTTTGCATCTAGCACATATCGTAGGTCGCATTAGTTATTTACCTTCCTTTTTGCGGTTTCATCCGCACTTTCCATGTTTTTCATAATTCTAACATATTTAATCAGATAACTCACCAGAGCAACAAATGTAAGGCCTATTGCAACGGAAATAAGTAATATGGATGCCCATTCGGAGAGCTTTCTAAATAGCATGAGTGTCACGCAAACGAGAAAAAACACAACGGTTGAGGTCTTTCCGATTAAGTTTGACGGCGGCAGCTCCACATGAGCCTTTTTATGGAGCACCAGCCCGCCCGCGCCCATCAGAAGCTCTTTGAGGCCAGCAAGAAGCACTGCCCATAAGGGGATGAGCCCATCAATCGTAATACAAACCATAACCGATATAGTCATAAGCTTATCGCCCAGGGGGTCGAGAACTTTGCCCAAATTAGACGACACTTCGAATTTGCGAGCAAGAAAACCATCGAGGAAGTCGCTAAAGGCTGCGAGTGCATAGATAAGCACAGCGTACAGATTGTTATCGGTGTCGTCAGAAAAATAGACCACTATAAATACCGGTACGAGGCAAATCCGAAATACAGATATTATATTCGGAATAAACTTCACCCTACAACCTCCCGTGAAAAACTAAATCCCTAACATATCAGCTACTATGTTGTTGTTAACCAAGTAGTAGAGTACTGCCGTATCTTCAAGTATATCCAAAGCTAAAAGGCCAAAATATCGTACGAACGCCGAAAACGTCAACACTATAATCAATCCCTTAGCGAGCCCGAACATTGCACCTGCAATTGTGTCAAGAAGTCGCAGCCCCGGCAAGGAAAACACAAAGCCAATCAAGTTTCCTATGATAGCAAATACGATTGCCACCAGCACAAAGGCCACTGCAAAAACGGCAATATATGCAAGTGCCGAGGAGAGGGTGCCAGCAATAACGTCTGAAAATGACCTTTCAGAGCCATCCCCGGCGGCGAGGCCGGCAACACTGTTTGCTGCAGCGACGGGCAACCCAATCTGCCTAAGAACGCTATAGGCAGACTGGAAGCGCTCCGTTTCGCTTCTGGACGACACCACCTCATCCCGGGCATCGCCCTCAGCGACATCTGCTAAAGTGGTGTCAACGATGCCACCCACGAAAGGAATCAAAAGCCCTTCAAACTCGTCCGAATATGCGCTTGCCGCTATGTTTGCAACAATAAGTGCAACAACCAAAGCCACAACTCCAAAAACGCCGCGGATTAATCCGTTCCGATAGCCGCGCCAAGTGCAATATACGACAGTGCCAATAATGGCCAAATCTATCAAAAACGCTGTCAACTCCCGGCGCACCTCCATGAATCAAATTTGTAGCCTAAAACTTTATAGCCTGTGGCACGCTTCCCTAATCACGATCCTCCCGCCGAACCGCAACCGTCACATGTTCACCTGTTGCCAGAGCTACCCCATGACCAAGCGAGAGAACTCTGCTTGTACCTGCCAAAGAGGCTTGTTGCGCATAAAGCGGAAGCTCTTCGAGGTTTCTATCGTAAAAAACTACGCCATCGCTATACATAACCGCCAAATATCTGCCGCTAAAAGACTTGGATACGATTTCGCGATTTGTGGCAACTTCGGCTTCAAGCCTGCCCCGTTCATCCAATCTTACGAGCCTGCCCGAATGCCCTATGCCGTAGTCCAGGAGATGCAGCACAATCGTGCCATCATCAAGAATGAACCCACCAAGGCGTTTGTCGAAGAAGTCGAATAACTCCCTGCCTGTGCCATTTCTGTCAATTCCTATCAGCGCATTTGTTGAAAGTGCAAGCAATTCGCCATTTGGAAGAAAGAGTATGTCGAGAATAAGCCCACCTGAAAGGACAAACACTCCAGAATAATCCACTTGGTTTAGGCCGTGGTACAGCGTTATCCGGCTTCCAACATCAGTGAGGTTGAGCACAGCCAAACTCCTATTGTCAGGCGATAGCGCAGAAGCAAAAGCATACCCGCTGCCCAAATTGACCCTAAAGACATCGTTGCCCCGGTCATTATAAACAGTTATGACGCCTCTAAGGCCCCTGCCCTCTTGTGTGCCGACGCTAAACCAGCCATTGCGGTTTATGGAGGCTGAGATGATTGCTCCACTCGTTTCAACGGAGGAGAGCATCCGTCCGGAGTCAAACACGCGAACCGCCGTACCTCCGACATCAAAAGCGATTGCGCGGGAATTCACAGCGCTCATTGCGGGGCGAGACATGCGAAAGGGTTCTCTCAACATTTCGTTCCCGCTATAGTCAAGCACTTGTATGCCAAGCGTGCCGGCTGAAGCGATAGAGCCGCCCAAATCAGCAAAGACCCTATCCCGCCCAACATCGAAAAGCAGCTCGTCGACAATTTCGATAGGCGTACGCGATGAAAATATGCCCATAAGCCAAGCAAAATTAACGGGGCGTCCGGTTATCAGCAATACTGAGACATATGTCAAAACGATGAGGGAAACAATTGAAAATATGAATCCAACAGGCCTGTGCCACTTTTTCCTTGTCTTTTTTTTGCCGAACATAAGCGTACCACTTTCTCCGTTTCAACGCAATTTGGGATTATATCACTTTTTTCCATAAAAAGAAACAGAAATTAAGAAAACATTTCACCAACTTCGCCACTATACCATATTCTTGTCAGATATAGCCCATCGGGAGGCACCGTCGGCCCGGTCAGCCGGCGGTCTTTTTTTCCCAGCAACCCAGGTAATTCCTCCGGCAAGATCTTTCCCTCCGAAACATAAATGAGCGTGCCGGCCATTGCCCTTGCCATGTTATACAAAAAACCATTTGCGCAAACGCGCAGCTCTGTAAGGGCATCCTTCTGCTCAATCTCATACCAATGGACTGTCCTAACAGTCGTCTTAGTGGGCGAACCCACCGACCTCACGGCGGCAAAATCATGAGTGCCTACAAAATGTCCTGCGGCAAGCTTCATTGATCCTATGTCGAGCGAAAAGGGGTAAAAATACGCCCTGCCGGAATAAAAAGGATTGCGTATGCGCGAGCTGCAAATTCTGTACGTATATTCTTTCTTGATGCAGGAAAGGTTTGCATCAAAATCGTCCGGGGCGTACAGCGCCTCTTGAACGGCAATATCAGGGGGCAAGAGCGAGTTTACAGCAAACGGCAGCCTGTCAGGCGGTATCGAAGAAGCAGTCCGGAAGTTAGCGCAATACCGTTCGGCATGGACACCCGCATCCGTCCTGCCACAGCCGTGAACCTTCACAACATGCCCGCAAAGCCGGGAAAGCGCACCCTCGAGCGTCCCCGCCACGGTAGACATCGTCTTCTGGACCTGCCAGCCATGGTAACGAGCTCCATCATACATAAGCCTAACGGCAACATTGCGCAAAGAACCACCCATTCAAAACCCTCATATTTCTATGATATGCAAACCGCAAATTGTCAACCTCCGGCTGCAGGTTGTCATCCCGCCGCCCTAAGCAAAACAACTGTCGCTATGACGACAGCGCCAAACAGCAAAGCCATGTAATCCCTCGGGGCTGACTTTAAAACTTTCATCCTAGTCCTGCCTTCGCCGCCGTGGTAACAACGGCTCTCCATTGCGGTGGCCAGCTCGTCAGCCCTGCGGAATGCGCTGATAAAAAGCGGTATGATGAGCGGAAGTATCGCCTTTGCCCTCTTTATCAGGCCGCCGGAATCAAAATCCGCCCCCCTTGCCTTTTGCGCACTCATAATCTTATCCGTTTCCTCAATAAGCGTAGGGATGAATCTCAGGGCGATGCTCATCATCATAGCCAGCTCGTGTATGGGCAGCCGTATCTTTTTAAGCGGGCTAAGCATTTGTTCAAGCCCATCGGTCAGGGCGATGGGGGATGTTGTGTAAGTGAGCAGGAAAGTCCCAACAATCAACATGAGCAACCTGGAAGCCATGAAAGCCGCAGTCAGAAGCCCCTCTTGCGTTATAACAATAAACCTGTACTCAAAAAGGATTGTCTCCCCGGTGATAAAAAAGACGTTGAGGATGACTGTAACCAAGATGATAAACAATACAGGCCGGAGCCCGCGCAAAACGGTCTTTGGGGAAATCCTAGATAGAGCCAGGCATGTTATAAGCACACCGAGCATCAAAGCATAACCAAAAAGGCCCTGAGCCAGGAAAAGGGCAGTTATATAAATAAGCGTCAGCACCAGCTTCATCCTGGGGTCTAGCCTATGGACGACAGTATTCCCGGGGAAAAATTGCCCAAGCGTAATATCCTTAAGCATCAGCCCCTAGCCTCCCTCAACTGTTTAAGCTCATCTCTCAGGTGTTCAATCATATAGATATCTTTTTTGAGCGGCAAGCCCAGTTCGCGCAGCCTTTCGGCGACTAAGGTCACCTTTGGGGCGGATAACCCCAGCTCATTTAACAGTTTGACCTCGGAGAACACTTGCGCCGGAGTGCCTTCCAAGGCTATTTTGCCGCGCTCAAAAAGGACTATCCTATCTACGGAGCGGGAAATCTCCTCCATATCGTGCGTCACCATTATAATGGTCGCTTCACGAGCTTTTTTGTAATTCAGTATGTTCCCCACTATCTCATCACGTCCTTGCGGGTCTAATCCGGCGGTCGGCTCATCGAGAATAAGGACGCCGGGCCGCATCGCAATTACTCCGGCAATTGCGGCACGCCGTTTTTCGCCGCCGGAGAGCTCAAACGGCGACTTTTCGAGCTGGGCCTCCTTCAGCCCTGCAAATCCCGCCGCCTCAAGCACTCGCTCCCTGACCTCGGCTTCCGAAAGACCCATGTTCTTAGGGCCAAATGCTATGTCTTCAAAGACAGTAGATTCAAAAAGCTGATACTCGGGGTACTGGAACACCAACCCGACCTTGAACCTTGTCTCACGAGCGTAGCCCTTTGATTCATGAATGTTGCGCCCTTCATAGTAGACACTCCCCGAGGTTGGCTTGAGCAGGCCGTTCAAATGCTGAATAAACGTCGATTTGCCAGAACCCGTAGCCCCGATAATCCCGAGGTATTCGCCTTTTTCCACGGCGAAATTTACATCGGAAACGGCGACACGCTCAAAAGGTGTCCCTGCTGAGTAAATGTGATTAAGTTTTTCTGTTCGTAGCAATGGCAAATCCGCTTATTCCTTTTCATTTTTGTACTTTTCTGACTTCGGCTGCAACGCCGCAAAAATTGCATCTGCACATTCTTCTATGGTCAGTGCAGATAAGGGCAACTCCAGCCCGTCCTCCCTCAAAGCGTGAATGAGCGCAGTGGTCTCCGGCACATCCAGCCCCGCCCGCCTCAGCGTCACATCATCCATAAAAACATCGCGCGGCGCACCGTCAAGTATAAACTCGCCGCCTGACATAACGACAATCCTATCCGCATAAACAGCCTCGTCCATGTGGTGCGTTATCAGCACAACAGTGACTCCAAGCTTGTCTCGAAGGTTGCGCACGACATTGACTATGCTCTCCCTGCCTCGGGGGTCAAGCATGGCGGTAGGCTCGTCAAACACGACGCATTCTGGCTCCATCGCCAAGACCCCGGCAATTGCAATCCTCTGCTTTTGGCCGCCAGACAACAAATGGGGAGCGTGGCTGCGGTATTCGTACATGCCGACCATTTTCAGAGCCTCGTCGACGCGCCGGCGAATCTCGTCCGATGGGTATCCAAGGTTTTCGGGGGCAAAGGCGACGTCCTCCTCAACTACGGTAGCGACTATCTGATTATCGGGGTTCTGAAAAACCATCCCGACCCTCCGGCGGATTTCAATAATCAACTCTTCGTCGGAAGTATCGGCCCCGCAAACCAGGACACGCCCACCCTCCGGGAGCAAAATAGCGTTGAAATGCTTTGCCAGAGTGGACTTGCCCGACCCATTATGCCCAAGCACCGCAACAAAGGTGCCCTTCTCAATCTCAATGTCAAGCCCCTTAAGAACAGTCTTAGGTTCTGAATCAGCAGCCCCAAAATAGGAAAACTCAAGCTTTTCGGTTTTAATAATGCTATCCAAAATGCATACACCTTCTGACAAGTTAAGGCACCCACCGGCAAGAGGCGCCGCAAGGTAACGCAAGTCCGCTAACAGTGACGGGAAGCCCAAGCTCACGGCTCTCGCTATGCCCTCCAAGCAGCGACTGCGAAATATAGGTAAGAGTAGAGGGCGATAGTCCGGTTGTATATGAATTTATGAGCACAAACAAGGGCTCGTCGCTAAGGACCATCGAGCAAAGCTTGACAAAATCAAACAAACCATCCTCCAGTTTCCAAACCTCGCCGGACGGCCCGCGGCCATATGACGGAGGATCCATAATCAAAGCATCATACTTACGGCCCCTCCGTATCTCACGCTCAACAAACTTGGCGCAATCGTCCACAATCCACCGCACGGGCCTATCCTCAAGCGTTGACGCCGCAGCGTTCTCCCGGGCTCTCGAAACCATCCCGCGCGCCGCATCGACATGGCAGACACTGGCGCCTGCGGCTGCTGCGGCAAGCGTGGCGGCTCCGGTGTAGGCAAAAAGGTTGAGGACAGAAATGCTACGGCTTGCAGAGCGTATCTTCCCTGAAACAAACTCCCAGTTGACAGCCTGCTCAGGAAAAAGCCCAGTATGCTTGAAGTTCATAAGGCTCACATTGAACCTCAGCTCACCGTAGCCTACCTGCCAATTGCCTGGCGCCCTGCCACTATGCCACTCACCGCCGCCGCTGTGCGACCTCACATAGCGGGCATCGGGGTCATGCCATCCGGAGTGTTCCTTAGGCGTCCGCCAGATGGCTTGCGGGTCTGGCCTGACTAGCACAACACCCCCCCACCGCTCCAGCTTTTCGCCATCGGAGCAGTCGAGCAACTCATAGTCGACCCATTTATCGGCAAGCCACATACAACAGCACTCCCTGAATAATTGACAAATCAAGCAATTATAGCAAATTGCTTGATTTAAGTCAAATTTCAGGTTGCTCTGCGTTTTAGCAAGTGCGTTTTATGGCGTAATCAAAAACTGACGTCCAACGTGGCAAAAGCATTCAAGTCCATTCCCGCCCTAGCACCTGCGAGATATTCGTAATACCCCTGGCACCCAATCATTGCAGCATTGTCGCCGCACAGGTTGAGCGGCGGGATAAACAGTTTAAGGTCTTGCTTGCCCGCAGACTTAACAAAGTCCGCCCGAATGCGCGAATTTGCCGCAACGCCCCCGGCAATTGCTATTTTGTCGCGCCCCAGCTCTCGTGCCGCCGCAATGACTCGCGACACGAGGATGTCGCTTACAGTAGCTGCAAACGAAGCGGCGAGAGAAGCTTTATCCAGCGCTTCCCCTTTTTGTTCCGTATTGTGGACGATGTTGACGACTGCGGTTTTCAAACCGGAAAACGACATGTCATATGGATGGCCCTCGATATTTGGGCGGGGCAGGGCGAAAAGCGCTTCATCCCCCATTTGCGCCAGCTTATCTAGCGCAGGCCCACCAGGATAGCCGAGCCCAAGCACTCGCGCAGCCTTGTCAAAGCATTCGCCTGCGGCATCGTCGCGCGAGCGACCGACTATGCTAATATCCGTATAGCTGCGTACGTCTGCAATAAGGCTGCTGCCCCCCGAGGCAATCATGCACAGGAAAGGCGGTTCAAGCTCCGGAAAGGCTATATAATTTGCGGCGATATGCCCCCTTATGTGATGCACGGGGATAAGTGGCACATCAAGGGCCATAGCTAAACCCTTGGCAAAATTCACGCCAACAAGCAAAGCCCCGATAAGCCCTGGCGCATAGGTAACCGCAACCCCATCGAGCTTGCATTTTGTGATGCCTGAGTTCTTTACGGCAAGCTCTGCAAGCTTTCCAATGGTAGCGGCATGGTTTCGCGAGGCTATTTCGGGGACAACGCCACCATACAGCGCATGCATATCCGCCTGCGAAAAAAGCTCGCTTGACAGAATTTCCCGCCCATTCCGAACGACCGCAACAGCAGTTTCGTCGCAAGATGTCTCGATTGCAAGAATAATCATAAAAAGGTCTCCTGCTTTCCAAAAATCTTCCTCAGTTCCATATAGATCCCCTAGCCATCTCGACTGCATCCTCAAGTGGCTCGGCATAATAATCTTTCCTCTGTCTAGTGGGTTTAAACCCATGTTTGACGTACAATGATATCGCCGCATCATTGCTCTTTCGAACTTCAAGGGAGACAGACGCAAGCCCATTTTCACGCACAAACCCAAGCGCAGCGTCCAGCAGCAAATCTGCAACTCCGCTCCGCCGCACGTCCTCACGAACTGCGATCTGAAGAAGCTCACCCACATCAACTAACCGCCGCAAAATAACAAAGCCCAAAACAACGTCAGATTCTCGCGCAACAGCAAAAAACGAATCCGCATTATAAATCTCGGACAAAATTGAGCCATGAGTCCAAGGCGGCGAAAAAGCTTCCTGCTCGATTTCAAAAATCCAAGGCATGTCTTCCTCGGTCGCTAAAGCAATGCTAGCCGTCACCCTACGTTCACTTAGCATCGTACCAACTTTTTCCGGTGCGGGTGTCCGCCACCAAGGGCACTGACAATTGCGCGGCATTTTCCATCTCCTCCCGTAAAAGCGCGCCTACGACTTCGGCTTCATTTTCGGGGCACTCAACGATGAGTTCGTCATGCACCTGCAAAATCAGCTTTGCCTTCAGCCCATCGGAGTGAAGCCGCCCTGCCACATTTATCATCGCAATCTTTATTATGTCCGCCGCCGTGCCTTGAATTGGCATGTTCAGCGCAACCCGCTCCCCGAATGAGCGAGTATTGAAATTCGCCGATTTTAGCTCCGGCAAATACCTCCGCCTGCCAAAGAGCGTCGAGACATACCCGAGCTTCTTTGCGCTCTCGACAATCTCCGCCATGTACTTACGCACTCCTGCATAATTTGCCAGGTAATTATCAATATAAGCCTTCGCTTCCTTTGGGCAGACCCCGATGTCGTTTGCTAAAGAAAACGCCGAGATTCCATAAACAATGCCGAAATTTACAGCCTTTGCCCGAAAACGCTGCTCCGGCGTCACCGACTCCAGCTGCACCCCGAACACCTGCGAAGCCGTCACAGCATGAATATCATCGGCACGCTCGAATGCGGCAATCATTACCGGGTCTTCTGAGATGTGGGCAAGCAGACGCAATTCTATCTGGGAGTAGTCCGCATCGACCAAAACCATCCCTTCCCTTGCCACAAACATCTTGCGAAGCTCGCCCCCCATCGCTTTCCTGACGGGGATGTTTTGCAAATTCGGCTCTGTTGAGGATAGCCTGCCTGTTGCGGTAACGGTCATTCCGAAATGAGTGTGGATTCGCCCATCCGGTTTTATCACTTTCAAAAGCCCGTCAGCGTACGTGGATTTCAGCTTTGCCAGCTCGCGATAATCCTTGATGAGCGAAATTATCGGATGCTTGCCTGTCAAGCTGTCGAGCACTTCTATATTTGTTGAATATCCTGTTTTGGTCTTTTTCGGGGCGGGCAGCATCAGCTTGTCAAATAAAACGGAGCCTAGCTGTTTTGGAGAGTTGATGTTAAACGGCTCTTCGGCTTGCTCGTAAATCTGCGCTTCTATTACACCTATGCTCTCGGCAAGGGTTTTCCCAAATTGTTCAAGTGCGGCCTTGTCCACAAGAAAGCCCGCAAATTCCATGTCCGCAAGGACATTGCAAAGTGGAAGTTCAACATCATAGTAGAGCCCCCTGTAAGGGGCCTCGCCCCCGCTTGCCCGCCGACAAATATCCGCCCCCGCAGACTCCAAATCGAACTCCTTGAGCTTATCGCTCAAAGCTCCATGAAGCAACCTAATCGCATGAGCTTCCTCGGCAAGCACATTTCTTGAATCAGAGAGCATTGTCAACTGGCCACCCGGCTCGTCACCCCCACCCGGAGCATACCCACAATATCGCTCAGAAATCCGCCCAATTGCATAGCTGCTATCCGTTGGAGAGATAAAATATGCCGCCAGCGCAGTATCAAAGACCCAGCCTCCGCACGGAATTCCTCGCTCAAGGCAAGCACGCAGGATATCCTTGACATCATGCCCGACCTTTCGGATGCCGCCGCTCAAGAGCACCCTGAGCGCCTCGTCAAACCCTTCGGTAGCGCCCCGCCGCAGAATGGCGGATTTGCTGTGAGCGAAGGTGCCGGGCGAGCCACCCCCCTCGCTCGGGCATATCGCAACCACAATGCTGTCAAAGTGCAGCGTGTCCACCCGGACCGCAACGCATTCGGCGCCTTTTGCAGCCCTGAGGAGCTCAGCGCAGTCCTCTGCCGAAGATATTTCAATAATCGTAGGCCTTTCCACAACGGTAGCGGAAACGGTGGGGAGCGCTAGGGCAAACTCTTTGATGTAGCGAGTAAACCCAAGCCTCTTAAAAATTTCAAACAGCCTATCGTTGTCCACTTCGCAGCGCAGGCTGTCATTGGGGTTGATTTCGAGCGGCGCACTGCAATTTATGGTTGCAAGCTCATAGGATAGTTCCGCACGCTCACGCCCTGCGTCTAGTTTCTTACGCACGGAGTCTTTGATGTCAAGCGTGTCCAAGTCGGAGAAAATTCTGTCAATCCCGCCGAACCTGCGGACTAAATCGAGCGCAGTCTTTTCGCCCACTCCGGCGACACCCGGTATGTTGTCGGATGAATCGCCCATCAGCGCTTTTAGGTCAACCATCTTTTCGGGTTCAAAACCGTATTCTTCAAAAAACACAGAGGGGGTATAGTTCTTCGTTTCCGTCTGCCCTTTGCGTGTTTTGACATTCCGCACGCGCGTGTGCTCCGTTACCAGCTGCAAACTGTCCTTGTCTCCTGTGACAATGACGCATTCCCAATTCAGGGCTTCGCAGTTTTTTGCCAACGTGCCAAGCAAATCATCGGCTTCCCAGCCGACAAGCTCATACCGACGGATGTTCATCGCATCCAGGACTTCTTTCAAAATAGGCATCTGAACCGCCAGCTCGTCCGGCATGCCCGTGCGGTGCGCCTTGTATTCGCCATAACGCTCATGGCGGAAGGTCGGCGCAGGTGTGTCAAATGTCACGCACAACGCATCCGGCGATTCGTCGCTGATAAGCTTTTGCAGTATGGATATAAATCCATAAACGGCATTGGTAGGTGTCCCATCCCCTGCCGTAAGCTGTCGAATTCCGTAAAAAGCGCGGTTAATAATACTGTTGCCATCTATGGTTAAGAGTTTCAAACCAACACAACCCTGCCCTCCTGCTTCGCCCACATGCACATTCGTCAAACGTTCTTACTTTATCGGTATAACCGGAATCTCATCCGCTCCAGGCAGCACAGCTGTTTTTTCGCCGCCTAGGTCGATTATATCAGATTTAAGCGCATAGTCAATGTTTGAATCCTCCCTTGGGTCCCACTCCGGGCAACCCTCGTTGATTGAATAATATTCATAAAATAGCGCATATTATTCAATAAATTTCTAAAAGTTGTTGCATAATTATACAATCTCTGCTATACTTTCCTAGCAACAAGCTGAAAGGCTGGGGAAGCGTATGAAGCCAAAGATATTTATAGACGGCCGGGAAGGCACGACTGGATTGCAATTATTCGACCGCCTTGGCCGCCGCAGCGACATAGAGATGCTGCTGATAGAAGAACAAAAGCGTAAAGACGCCTCTGCGCGGAAAAAAATGATAAATGAAGCAGACATAGTATTCCTGTGCCTACCGGACGAAGCGTCAAAAGAGTCTGTTTCGCTTATTGAAAACGAGAAAACAAGAGTAATCGACGCATCAACGGCACATAGGACAGACCCCGATTGGGCATATGGGTTCCCCGAACTCTCAAAAAAAAGGCGGGAAGAAATTGCAAAAGCGCGATGGGTCGCAAACCCGGGCTGCCACTCAACAGGCATCATAGCGGCGGCATATCCGCTCATAGAACTTGGCATAATGCCCTGCGATTACCCCCTGACATGCACATCGCTGACTGGATATTCGGGCGGCGGAAAGACAATGATTCACGCCTACGAAAGCAGCAAAACGCCCGAAATGTCCGCCCCGAGGATATATGGGCTGGAACTCCGGCATAAGCACCTTCCCGAAATAATCTCTGTGACCGGACTGTCGAGGCCGCCCGTATTTTGCCCAATTGTGGACGACTACTATTGCGGAATCGCAGCCACGATAGCACTGCACAATGACCTGTTGGACGGAATCCCCTCGGCGTCAGATATACTCAGGGAGCTATCAAACTACTACGCCGAGGAGCGATTTGTGACCGTTGCGCCCGAACTTGGAAGCGGAATGCTTGAAAGCAGTTGGGGCGCAGGGACGAACATGCTGGAGCTGACCGTAAGTGGGAATGCCGAGCTGACAATTGTCACAGCGCGTCTTGATAATTTAGGCAAGGGAGCTTCAGGAGCCGCAGTGCAGAATATGAACATAATGCTCGGAATGGACGAGGGAAAAGGGCTGGAATAGCGCCAAGGCCCCAAAACGAGCTGAAAGGAACGAACACACTTATGAACTTCATCGAAGGCGGCGCCTGCGCCGCAAAAGGCTTTAGGGCATCGGGGATGCACGTGGGAGTCAAAACAAATATCATCGGAAAAAAAGACCTAGCGCTGATTGTGGCAGACTGCGAATGCTCGGCGGCGGCGGTCTATACGAAAAACGTGGTGAAAGCTGCACCAATCCATGTAACTAAGGAGCACTTAAAAAACGGCAAAGCATGCGTGGTCATAGCAAATAGCGGCAACGCAAACGCATGTGCGCCAAACGGCGAAGAAAACGCCCATAGAATGTGCCGCGCCATAGCCGCAGAGCTGGGGCTGAGCGAGGACGACGTAATAGTCGCCTCTACCGGAGTAATAGGCCAAACCCTGCCCGTAGAGGTCATAGAAGGCGGCGTCGCCGAGCTTGCGTCAAAGCTGACATACGACGGATCAAATGATGCGGCGGCGGCGATAATGACGACCGACCTCACCATGAAGGAGCTTGCCGCCGAAATAACCATTGATGGAAAACCTGTCAGAATCGGAGGCATTGCAAAGGGAAGCGGCATGATCCACCCCAATATGGGGACGATGCTCGCATTCCTGACGACGGATTGCGCCATAAGCTCCGAAATGATGCAGAAGGCTCTGGAAAACGCAACAAATGTTAGTTTCAACAGAGTGTCGGTTGATGGCGACACATCAACAAACGACATGCTATCCCTGCTTGCAAGCGGGCTTGCGGGCAACGCAGAAATAACGGACATTGGCGACGGCTATAAATTATTCGCACAGGCTCTTGACGCACTATGCATCGAGCTTGCGAAAATGATAGCTGCGGACGGAGAGGGCGCAACCCATCTCATAACCTGCCACGTCAGCGGCGCAAGGAACGAGCAAGAGGCGGAAGCTCTGTCGAAATCAGTGATATCGTCATCCCTAACCAAAGCAGCGGTTTTTGGCGCAGATGCAAACTGGGGCAGGGTGCTGTGCGCAATGGGGTATTCAGGCGTCGAATTCGACCCCGGCAGCGTTTGCGTTGCGTTTGAGTCGACAGCAGGGCGGATATCTGTCTGCGAAAATGGGCGCGGGCTGCCATTCGACGAGGCATTTGCGAAAAAAATCCTGACAGAGCGCGATGTAACTATAGACATAACGCTCAGCGAAGGCAACGCCGGATGCACATGCTGGGGGTGCGACCTAACATATGATTACGTAAAAATCAACGGCGACTATAGGTCGTAGGCAGGGGGGCAAATGATTAACAGCAACCACGAACGTGCGCATACGCTTGTAGAAGCACTGCCTTACATACAAAAATTCACAGGCAAAGTCGTTGTTATAAAATATGGCGGAAACGCAATGATAAGCCCTGAATTATTTGATGCAGTCATTGAGGATATAATATTATTGCAGCTTGTCGGCATACATGCCGTGCTTGTCCATGGCGGCGGGCCTGAAATAAATGAGATGCTAGACCGATTGGGTATAGAGCCCCGGTTCATCAATGGGCTGCGCTATACCGACAGCGAAACAATGGAAGTCGTGCAGGGGATTTTGTGCGGAAAGGTCAACAAAGACCTCGTAGCGACAATCCAGAGAAAAGGTGGAAGCGCCATAGGCCTGTGCGGGCTGGACGGAAAGCTTTTCGAAGCAAAAAAGATGGATAAGGGCGACGGCGATGATTATGGATTTGTCGGGGATATAGTTAATGTCAATCCGGGGATAGTGCGGCAAGCAATTGACGATGGGCATATTCCGGTCATTGCCACGGTAGCATTTGGGGTGGATAAGGACGCTTCGTACAATGTCAACGCTGACCCCGCAGCGGCAAAGCTGGCGGCGGCGCTAGGTGCGGAAAAGCTGATTTTGCTGACGAACACACGTGGGGTGCTGCGTGTTCCGGATGCCGAAGAAACGCTGATAAAGGTGATTAGAGTAGATGAAATTGAGAGCCTTAAGGAAAAAAAGATTGTGGCAGGCGGCATGATTCCAAAAGTAGAGTGCTGCGCTACTGCAATAGCGGGTGGAGTAAAGCGGACGCACATCCTAGATGGGCGGATAAGGCACTCAATACTAATAGAGATGCTAACCGACGAAGGCGCCGGCACTATGATATATTAGAGCCTGATATGATGGGTGCAAACGACCCGGCATTAAGAAGCCTACTGCTAGGTTTTCTCGGGAACTGCTGCTGAGTAGTAAAGTACAAAAAGATTATAAACAGGCTCTTAGGGGCAATCCCCTATACAAACTAAGGAGGGCACAATATGACCAGCAATGAAATAAAAACCATTGATTCACAAAATGTTATGCAAACTTACGGACGGTTCGACGCTGTAATCGAACGAGGCGAAGGCGCAAGGCTCTACAGCCCTGAGGGAAAAGAGTATATCGACTTTACAAGCGGCATCGGCGTCAATTCCATTGGATACGGAAATAAGAAATGGGCGGATGCGGTGTATACGCAGGCTATGAAGCTCCAGCACGTATCAAACCTATATTACTCTGAGCCATACGCCAAACTTGCCGAGCGGCTTACGGCGCGCACGGGGATGAAAAATGTGTTCTTTGCGAATGCGGGCGGCGAGGCCAACGAGGGCATGATTAAGCTCGCTCGAAAATATTCATTCGACAAATACGGCAAAGGCAGGAGCACGATAATCAGCCTCATGCAGAGCTTTCACGGCAGGACGATTACGACCCTGGCCGCAACGGGGCAGGAATCGTTTCACAATTATTTTTTCCCATTCACTGAGGGCTTTGAGCATGTCGCCGCAAACGACATCAAGGCGCTGGAAACATTATTGGACGCAGGCGCAACAGCCGCTGCAAGCATCGATGGCACATCGGCGCTGAAACCAATGCCGGCCGCGCCAACCAGTGGCGGTGTGTGCGCCATCCTGCTAGAACTCATACAGGGCGAGGGCGGCGTCCTGCCGCTCGACCCGGGGTATGTAAAAGCCGTAGCAAAACTATGCACCGACCGGGATTTGCTGCTGCTGATCGACGAGGTGCAGACAGGGGTCGGCAGGACGGGTGCGCTGTTTGCATTTCAGCACTATGGCATAGTGCCTGATGTTGTGAGCTTCGCAAAGGGCATCGCAGGGGGATTGCCGATGGGAGGCATCATGGCAAATGAAAAGTGCGCCGCAGTCCTGACAGCAGGGACACATGCGACGACCTTCGGCGGAAATCCCATATCGGCGGCGGGTGCGCTGGAAGTTCTGAATCAATTGGACGACGGCGCACTGGCGGAAGTCACAAAAAAAGGCCAGCACATCGCTGAGACGATAAAAAGCTGGGGTTTGCAGTCAGTAGGCGAAATCCGTGGCAAAGGTCTTATGCTGGGCATTTCGATGAAGGGGGTGGCGCCCAAGGACGTGGCACAAGCTTGCGTGGACGACGGACTCCTGATACTGACAGCCGGCGCCGACGCCCTGAGAATGCTCCCTCCACTGACAATAACCTACGAGGAAATAGACAAGGGTTTGGCCATTTTGAAGAAGCATCTATAGAAAACACAGCGCTACTTCAAAATAGCCACCAACCCAGCCGCTTAGTAGGAGTTCTCGTCAAGCCATTTTGCAGCCGCATCTGCCACGGTTTTCAAGTTATCGGGCACAAAGGGGCTTGGGAGTCCAGCGTCTTTTATTAAGTCCACAAAGGTCTTTGTCCCCGCAAAGCCCACTAGGCGGCGGTATTTCCCCCAAGCGGAGTCGTGATCTACTTGATCCTCCGCCCAGAAGGAGAGCGCCATGATTTGAGCCAAGCAGTAATCTATGTAGTAGAACGGATATTGATATAAGTGCAGCTGAGATTGCCAGCGGCGGCCTTCATCGAAGAATGGCACACCTTTTAAATCGAGCCATGGGCGGTACTTGCCCTCCAGTTCAAGCCAAAGGTCGTTGCGCTCTTTGAGCGTCATATTGGGCTTCTCATAAACATGATGCTGGAACTCATCCACCATTGTGCCGTAGGGAATAAATGTGAGGGCGCTTGCCAGGTGGCTGTAGTAGTATTTCTTAGTTTCGTCCCCAAAGAAGCCTTCCATCCAAGGCCATGCGAAAAATTCCATCGCCATAGAATGGATTTCGGCCGTTTCACTGGAATACCTCCTAAGTTCAGAGGGATAAATATCCTTGCTAACATATCCGGCGTAGGCATGGCCCGCCTCATGGGTCAGCACGTCAATATCCCCCGCCGTGCCATTGAAGTTGGCGAAAATAAATGGGGATTTGAATTTTGAAATAAATGAGCAATAACCCCCCGCCGCCTTGCCCGGGCGGGTCAGCACGTCAAACAGCTCATTATCCATCATAAAGTCGATAAACTCTCCCGTCTCCTTCGAGAGTTCATGATACATTTTCTTGCCATGGGCAAAAATCTCGTCGGGAGTGCCTTTGGGATTGGCGTTCCCTTCCGGATACTCAAAGGGGTCGTCATAAACCGTTAGCGTATCTACGCCTATGCGCTTTGCTTGTGCGTCTTTGAGCCTTTTGGCGATGGGGACGATGTATTTCACAACGCCTTCCCGGAACTTTGCCACCATTTTTTCATCGTAGCAGTTGCGCTGCATGCGATAGTAGCCCACTTGGATAAAATTGGGGTGGCCAAGCTTCTCGCCTATACGCTGGCGCACCTTTACAAGCTCATCGAATATTTCATCAAGCTTATCCTTGTTTTGCATATACCAGGCGGCGGCGGCTTCTGTGGCGGCTTTGCGCACACCGCGGTCGGGCTTTTCAAAGTAGGGTCTGATTTGCGCCAATGTCAGGGTTTTGCCGTCAAACTCGATTTGTGCGGAAGCTATGAGCTTGGAGTATTCGCTTTGCAGCCTGTTTTCCTCCTGCTTGTCGGGCACGATTGCGGGCGTGAAGGTTTTTAGCTGTATTTCAGCATTGTCAAACATGAGGGTGCCCCATGCCTCCTCCATGTCTTTCCTGAATGGGGATTGTAGTTTTGCCATTACCAGTTCCTGCTGAACTTCTGTGAGTTTGGGGCTTACCTCATCAGAATACGCCTTCTCCTTGTCATAAAATTCGTCCGTGGTGTCCAAGGTATTCCGGATATAGGCCAAATTGAACATAGTGCCTATGTCCTTGGAGTATTCGTCGATTTCCTCGCAAACCGCAAAACACTCTTCCTTGGTTTTAGCGTCTTTGAATTTGGTTAAAAGAGCCTCCAGTTTTGCCCTCGTCTCATCATAATCGGGCCTTGCGTACGGCATTTGTGGAAATTTCATTGATGCATATCCTTTCAATATTTTTTTGGTAGTGACAATTATAGCATATGGAGATGCAAATGCAAAATTTAAGTTTGACGTGATAACCAAACCACAGTATCCCTAACAGTGCAGCATAACGTCCTTGGAGAGGGACAATAAAAACTACTACTATACAATATGAGGAAATGTTATGAACAAAGACCTATTAAAGTTACTTGACCTAAGCCGCGACGATATAACGCTTATACTCGATACGGCAGACAGGCTCAAGGCTGAGCAGAAATCGGGGAAAAAGCATGATTTTCCATCCGGAAAAACCCTTGCCATGATTTTTGCAAAAAACTCAACCCGCACGCGCGTCTCGTTTGAAGTAGGCATCTTTCAGCTGGGAGGCCATGGCATCTTTTTGTCAAATGCGGACAGCCAGCTTGGGCGAGGCGAGCCAATTGCGGACACGGCGAGGGTGCTTAGCCGCTATTGCGACTGCATTATGATACGCACTTTCGAGCAAGAAGAGGTAGAGGAGCTCGCCCTCCACTCGGCCATCCCGGTCATAAATGGCTTGACCGATTTTGAGCACCCCTGCCAAGCGCTCTCCGACTTGATGACGATACGGGAGCACAAGGGGAGGCTCGAAGGCTTAAAGGCATGCTGGATTGGGGATGGCAATAATGTTGCTAACTCGGTGATAACCGGTTGCCTGAAATGTGGCATGGACGTGTCTGCCGCATGCCCTGAAGGGTACAGGCCGGACAAGCAGGTGCTTGATTTTGCAAGCTCGGTCAAAGATTGCAAGTTCGAGCTGACGGACAAGCCAGAAATCGCCGCAGCGAAGGCGGATGTCATATTCACCGATGTGTGGGCATCCATGGGTCAAGAGGGCGAATCTGAGAAGCGCAAAATGGCGTTTAAAGGCTATCAGGTCAACGATACACTAATGGCTTTGGCGAATCCCGGCTGTATGATCCAGCACTGCCTACCTGCGCACAAAGGAGAGGAAATCACCGAACAAATCTTCGAAAAACATGCGCAGGAGATTTTCGACGAAGCCGAAAACCGCCTGCACTGCCAGAAGGCCATTATGTATGTATTAATGAAGTGAAAGCACCCTTACCAGCACTACTTCTTCCATTGAAAATTTATACCCAACTTTTTTAGTTGCCTAGCAAAAGGTCGCAAATTCGTAAGGTTTCAAATATTTTTCGCTATCTTACTTAAAGCCATAATCACTTCTTCAACAGCATCATCAGGGTTTAAAAAATCTTTATCCAGCAATAAATCCGCATAATAGCAAACCCGAACTCGGCTGGGGGGCAGGTCAATATTATCACGGACACGGATATGCGGAAGCTTTCGCTGTCCTTTGAGGCTTGAGTCTACACCGATTTCTTTGCGGAGTATTTTTATCCGCTCCAGTAAATCATACTCACTAGTAAACATAACAACCATGTCCATGCCAAAATCAACCAGCACCTTATCTTGGTTGTCTTCCTCACCCAAGGCGATAAATCTTAGGTACGAGTTGATGTCGGCAACATCCGGTTCGTCTCGGAATTCCGCTAAAATATTCTCACGGCTTTCACGAAGATGCGGCAAATTACGCGCGGCGGCCAGGGCTTTGTCTTTTTCCCCCAGCTTGAAGTAGACGAAACATACAGCGGCGCAGGTGGTATGGCGCACTTTTTCGGTGGGATTGCCAGAAAGCACCCGTTCGCACAACGAAGCCGCCTGTTGCAACTTTGCCGGGTCGCTTTCGAGAGATAAAACCAAAGCCAGTTCGCACATCAGACTTTCATCGTTGGGATAGGTTTTCAGCGCATCTGAAAAGACCTTTGAAGCGGCTTTACCATCGCCTTGGCGTAAATACTCATGCCCGGACTTGAATACCGCAGTTTTTGCCTCTTCCTCATTAATTTTATCCATCCCGATAATGGCATCCACGCTGACCTTGAACAAATTAGCAAGGGCGGGTAGGAGCGTGATGTCGGGGAAGGTGTCCCCCCGTTCCCATTTACTGATGCTTTGCGGCGAAACACCAATTGCCTCTGACATTTCTTCCTGCGTCCATTCCTTACCTTTGCGCAGGGCTTTCAAGTTTTCGGCTACATACATTGAAAATTCCTCCAAGAAAAATATTAGCGCGCTTGCATTTATTATAAAAGCCAGCGCACCAATACTCCATATCCCATTAGGTGAGATAATTTCAATCCACGGGCGAATTGAGTTTGTTTGATATTTTGCTTTCGGTAGCAATGTATGTTACTATCAAGTGCCTACTACTAGGTTTTCTTGGCTGGCCCTGAACTAGTAACCAATGTACACTTTTTCCAAAGCTACCAGTGTGATGTTGCTTGCGCTGCGTCATATTTTACTATATAATGAGCGGTGCTTGAGCCGTTTAAGTGTGCAGCAGAGTCCGGTCAGCTGTGCTATCTGCAAAAATAAAGGATGGGTGAAACATGAGTAAAAAAACAATTACAAGAGCAGAAGAAATTATCAAAAACAAGACGGCAGAGTTAGGTATGGGAGAGGGCGTTGCTTTGTCGCTGTTAGACCACGAAGGGTATCCCACTACGTCTACTGTTTCTATTTCTAAAGCCGATGGTATCCGTCAAATTACATTTGGTGTTGCCCTTGACTCAAACAAGGCAAAACGTGCGAAAGAGAACAGCCGTGCATCTGTGTGCATATTCGATGACAACTATGAAGGTGGCGCATACTACAACATTACCCTTGTAGGGGATATTGAAGTAGTAACAGATGCCGAAACGAAAAAGGACACATGGTATCAGGGGCTGGAAGAACATTTCCCCAATGGGGCAGACGACCCTAATTATTGCGTCCTAAAATTTAGCACAAAACGCTATAACCTGTGGGTTGACATTGAAGAAGAAGGGGCAACAGGCAGCTTTTAATTTGGAAAGCAGTTCGTACCTACTGAGGCGGATTGGCAAAATGGTTGGAAGAAAATTTGCTATCGGAGTCTGACAAACATTTTTGATAGTCTAATGGTTTGCAAGTATTAACAGCTACTCAAGACGTTTGTAAATCATATTTTCCCGCTCCATCAGCTTAAATTCTATCATCGCGCGACGTAGTGCGCAAAAGTCATCATTAAAATCAGCGATAATAATATTGACTTCTCTTTCTGTGTATTCGCGTTCCAGCTCAAAAGCCTTGAGTATCTCGCGTAAAACTATCTCTCTTTTTTTTAATTGTGCGGGGATTTTATTCAATTTGCCGTGCTGAAAAAATGTTGAGATAACTTTTTTCGCATACTCAGATTCCGTAATGGAATTCGCTCGCTCTGATTTTGTGGTTATCACAATGTCTGATAACTTTTTGTCAAGCAAATCATTATTCAACGTGTATATTAAATAGTATTGCTCTCGTCGAGAACTAACAATACCTGCGGCTTCCAATTTTTTCAAATGAAAAGAGACAGTTGCCATTGTCAATGAAAGAATATCCGAAATCAATTCCGTGTAACTTTCGCCAGATGACAGTATGTTGATTATATCAATCCTTGACTGGTCTGCAAAGCATTTGAAAAAATTAGCGATGTCAACATTCATATAAGTTATACCTCTCTAGCTTTCCAAAATCGCGGATTTTACAGACAATCTCGCTAAGCACTTCGAGTTGCGTTTCAAGTACAAAAATTTTTTCATCATCGTTGAAATTATTGGCTTTTATCAGCTCAGCAGAATAATGCTGCATTAATCTCTCAATGCACCAAAGTGCATGAAGATACGTTATTTCCTCATTCGGGCAATTTTCCAGCATTTTACTATCTAGCCCCTCGGCTGTTAAAACTGCCTGCCTCGCATATATTGGATCATGAGCACCATACTCCATAAATGCAATAGCCTTGCAATGTAAAGCCATATTCCGGCGAATTCGCTGCGCCTTGACTGCGATGTGAGCCTCGATCGGTAATGACTCCAATTTTATAGTACTTTCCTCAATCACGCTTTGAATTATTGAAATCAATGAACTTTCAAGTTGTTTTGCAATCATAGTATCAACTCCCTAATAAATGTTATTATAACAATAAAATCAATTAAGGTCAAGTGATAGTGTGAAAATAAAAATAATATATATCCATAATATTAGATACCTGTGGTTGTGTATATATACTAAAATCTGAACGTCCACTTTTGCTTGGCTCGGCATACTGGAATAATCGCCGTGGGCATTCGTATTTCAACCTAGGGTAAAAAATTTTTCAAAAATGTCTTGACTGTGACGTATACGTGAGGGTGTATGCTTATTGCCAAGGAGGAGGTGTACGTCGCATGATTAGCGTAAGCATGAAAAACGTGGAGAAATCCTTCGGTGGGAACAAGGTGCTGGAAGATGTCACATTTGAAACCTACGAAGGCGAAATTTTCGGGATGCTTGGTCCGTCGGGCGCCGGCAAAACGACAATAATCAACATACTGACTAGGCAAATTACTGCCGACAGCGGGCAGTGGCATGTTGCCGCAAGCAGCAGTGAAATCGGCCTGATGCTCGAACACGATGGCCTATTCGTACAACTTTCGGCGCTGGACAACCTCATCGTCTTTGAGGAAATATATGGAATCCCCCGCGCTCACACGACGGATGTGCTGAAAAAGGTAGGGCTGGAAAAGGCCGCAAAAACAAAAGTAAACGACCTGTCGAAAGGGATGCGCCAACGGCTGGTGCTGGCGCGCGCACTTCTTCACAAGCCAAAAGTGCTCTTCCTTGACGAGCCGACCAGTGCTCTGGACCCCGTCACTGCGCGCGGCATCTACTGGCTAATCCGAGACCTGCGCAAAGCAGGCAGCACAATTTTCCTCACAACCCACAACATGGAGGAAGCCACAAACCTCTGCGACCGCGTCGTTATGCTGCATGAAGGGAAAATCATAGAAGAAGGCCCTCCTAAGGACATCTGCGAGAGGCATGGCGCAATAAAAACCACGCAAGACCTAGAAGGCGTATTTGTAAAACTAACAGGAGGCGGGCTGCAATGAATGCAACCAAAGCTATTTTCAAAAAACAACTGAAGGCTACCGGGGCAAACCCTGAGTCTCTCATACAATTTCTGATATATCCGCTTTTAGCGCTTGCGCTTGGTGCAATGATGGATCAAGATGGCATGATTGATAGTTTGGCTGGATATTTTGCGCAGTTGCCCTTGCCGCAATATATATTGGACGAAATGATAAGTGGAGTCACGGGGCAAATGGCAATGGCGATGCCAAACATGGTTACTATGCAGGCGACGATTTTCGCTGGAATGGGGCTTATCCCTGTCGTGGCGGCAATCATATCCGATGACATCGAACGCAAAAGCCTGCGGTTTTTGTCAATGGCGGGAGTTAAGCCGAGCACATACCTCATCGGCGTGGGCGGCGTGGTGTTTTTCCTTAGCTTCTTTTCATCGATGCTCTTTTCGGTGGTGGGTTCGTTCTTCGGCGTGGAAATGCTGATATTCATGGGCGCAATGATGTCTGCGGTAGCAGGGTCTATCGTGCTGGGCGCTGCCATTGGAATCCTAAGCAGCAATGTGCAGGCCGCAGCCGGGCTGTCCATGCCCATCGCAATTGCGCTCGGCTTCGGCCCCATCTTCGCCCAAATGAACGAGCGCATTGCAAACATCTACCACATATTCTACACGCAACAACTTAACGTAATCGCAGATTACCTCAACTACGGAGTCAGCGGCACACCCCTCTGGCAGTCCTTCTCCATAATGTGGGCAAATGTTGCAGTTCTGGGTATTTTATTCGCCTTGGTATACCGAAAAAAAGGCATTGTGGAGTAACTGTCCGCCCTTATATCTGCAGCTCCCGGCTTTGCAATGCAGCCTGATCGGGGATATCCCGAATCAGGCTGCATTTGCTTATGGCGTGCGGCTTTTAATGGACAACAAGGGTCACTTTGACCATTTACGGGCGCTCTGCCTTAGTATTTCCCGGAATAGCGATTCCGATAATCAATACAGCGAGCGAGGGAAGTAAAATAGCTAATTTCAGACTCCTGTTTTTCATGATGTCCAACCTTTCCTTTCCCCAAATGCAAACGCATTTCCCTTTGCCTAGCTTCCTTAGTGTGCCAACATGGCCTCATCTCTCAGCCAGCTCCGCCCGCATGCGGCTTCATGCATCTTCTAATTGCTTATTTCAATGCCGGCTTCACTTTTTCACCGCCACTAGCCAAAATTAGCTTGAAAAAAAACGGCGCAATAGGTATACTGGCAAAGTGGCGTTACAGGCCACCGTACATGGGTGTTTTCATGCACTGCCCTGTAAGAAAATGCAGTGGATGCCTTGGTTTTTGCTCATTTTGACACTTGCAAGCCAAAATATTCTATATTCCGAGGTGAGTATGACAGTTGAGCTAACGACGATGGTAATGATTCAAAATCCCCAAACACTTGAAGTGTTGGTACAAAATCGGAAGAGGAAATGGCCGGGATGGAGCTTCCCGGGCGGGAAAGTTGAGCATGGCGAAAACTTTCATGCTTGTGCCGTACGTGAAATAAAGGAAGAAACCGGGCTGGATATAAAAGAGCTTAAACCTTGCGGCCTGGTGCATTGGTGCGACGTAGATACAAATGACAGATACCTGGTGTTCCTATATAAAACCCGGCAGTACAGTGGACAACTCATTGAAGATTCGCCGGAAGGGGACCACTTCTGGTGTGAAATAGATGTGCTGCTTGACACACCGCAAGAGAAATTTTCAAGTGACCTCATAAGCTATTGCCACCTGTTTCTCGGCAAGGACTACAACGAAGCCTTCATACCGTGGAAGCAAGACTGGAGAGACAGCGGCAAAAAACTGGAGATAGAATTCATATAGGGGAAGGTGGAAACATCATCATGGCATATGATCTTATTATCGTAGGTGCCGGGCCATGCGGCATTTTTGCCGCATGGGAAGCTGCAAAGCTATCCCCGTCTGCAAAAATCCTCCTTATCGACAGAGGCAACGACATCTATAACAGAAAATGCCCTATACTAAGCAAAAAAGCCCGGCTCTGCCCCACATCATCGGGCGAGCAGGGAAAAGCCGGATGCAAGCCCGCCTGTTCCATAACCTGCGGCTTCGGTGGCGCAGGGGCATATTCCGATGGCAAATTTAATATTACATCTGAATTTGGCGGCTGGTTGGGCGACTATATGCCCGCATCAAAGCTCCTCGAGCTGATTAATTACGTAGATGAAATAAACCTAGCACACGGCGCACCGCCGCAGATAACGGACCCTGACAGTCCCGAGGTAAACCGTATTGAGCAAAAGGTTTACGGGGCGGGACTGAAGCTCCTGCGCGCCAAGGTGCGACATCTTGGCACTGAGATGAACCTCAAGGTCATGCAGTCAATATTCGACGATTTGAGCACGCGAATCGAGATGCTTTTCGAAACAGAGGTCGAAGATATCCTGACCTCGGAAAAGGACGGCCAAGAGCATGCTGTAGGTGTGGCCACTAAAATGGGGCAAGAGTATCTTGGAAAAAAAATCATCCTTGCGCCCGGCAGAGATGGGTCGGCATGGCTTGCAGGCCTCCTTGAAAAGCGGGGCATTCCCGTCATATGCAATCAAGTGGACATTGGCGTGCGTGCTGAAACGTCCAACGTGATAATGCAGGACATCAACCGCCATTTATATGAAGCAAAGCTCATTTTCAACTCATCTACTGGCTCGGTTGTGCGCACGTTCTGCGCCAACCCCTCAGGTTATGTCGTCGTGGAAAACCACAGCGGCGTTATTGCTGCAAATGGACACGCCTACTTTGACCCGGCGCTAGGCTCCACAAATACCAATTTCGCCCTCCTCGTGTCCCATATATTTACAAAGCCCTTTAACAAGCCCAATGAATATGCCCGCGAAGTGTGCAAGCGGGCCAACGATTTGTCCAGTGGCGGCCTCATCATCCAAAAATTCGGAGACATCTTACGCGGCAGGCGCTCCACTGAAAAGCGCATAGCCGAAGGTTTTTTGGAGCCCACGCTAAAAGAGGCTGTGCCGGGGGATTTGGGGCTGGTTCTGCCCTATAATACAATGATAAGCTTAGTCGAAATGACAAGGGCACTTGACAAAGTGACCCCGGGATTTGCGTCGGAGCACACGCTTTTCTACGGCGTTGAAGCAAAATTCTACTCCGCCCGCCCAGACCTAAACGAAAATCTGCAAACCTCCATCCCAAACCTATACTGTGCGGGCGATGGCGCAGGAATAACCCGGGGGCTGGCCCAAGCGGGCGCCGCCGGGGTGCATATAGCAAGGGCGCTTTTTGCATGATTGCATGAGTTGCATAAATTAATTTATCGACAAGGGGGCTTGAGGATCGCTCTATTCCAGCCCCTTTTTTTGCTCTTTTTTCTGCTCGGCTTTTTCTGCCTTGATTTCCCAGTGAATCAGCAATGTTATAGCTCCGCGCAATGCTATGATTGTTCCTAATATTACAAGCTCGTTCCAGTCGCGCACCGTCACCGTGCGCAAAACCTCTCCGGCTAGCTTGAATTCAAGGGCTAGGGCGATTCCTTGGGCGAGCATCAGCTTGACGTGGCGGTCGCGGTGAAAATAATTCCAGATGCTCTTGCCCACAGTGACCATGAGAACCAGTACACCAATCATGTCGCAGAGGATTATTGCAACCCTGATTATAATCACTTCAATTTCGCCCACCGCACCTAAGATGTCCATTATACCGGCTGTCATTATGATTCCCCCGCTCGATTCATCTTAATTCGTTTTTCAATCGTTGCGCCTCGGCTACTGCTAATTCATCGCAGCGGTTGTTGTGTTCGTTGTCTGCATGCCCCTTGACCCAGTTGAACTTGACATCGTGCTTTTCTATGAGCGGAACCAGCTTTATCCAAAGATCGGGGTTTTTTACGTCGCCACCCTTGCGCTTCCACCCCTTCCTGCGCCAGGAATCCAACCAGCCTAGGTTTATGGCGTTTGAAACATACTGCGAATCGGTAAACAGCTTGACTTCGCAAGGTTCCTTCAGGGCTTGAAGCGCCGATATGACCGACATCAGCTCCATGCGGTTATTTGTTGTGCTCGGCTCTCCGCCACTGAGTTCCCTTTTTGCTTCGCCATACATTAGCACTGCGCCCCAGCCTCCCGGGCCGGGATTGCCGCTGCATGCGCCATCTGTGTAAATTGTGACTTTTTTCATTAGGGTACCTCCGATAATTATGTTTTATCTTCGGTAATGGGCTCTTCAACAGCATCCTCTGTGTCCTCTTCTTTTTCCGTGCGCGCAATCGAGATTACGTTTGCGTCTTCAGAAGTCCGCATCAACCTTACCCCCTGCGTGGCCCGGCTTATAATGTTTATATCAGATGCCGCCATGCGTATGATGGTTCCGTCGTCAGAGATTATCAGCACGTCATCCTGCTCATCTACTACCTTGACGTCCACGACCTTGCCTGTCTTTTCGGTTATTAGATAATTCTTCTTCCCATATCCGCCTCGGCTCTGCACCCCGCCTTCTTCGCCGCGCAAGTACTCGCTAATCTCCGTCCTCTTTCCATATCCGTTTCTCGTCACAGTCAAGAGCGTTCCGCCCTCTCTGGCACGAGCTGCGCCTATGCAATAATCGCCCTTGCGCAGACGTATCCCCCGCACGCCCGCTGCGGCCCTGCCTGTAGGCCTGACGTCGGTTTCATTGAAGAATATCGCCATGCCATTGTGTGTAGCAATTAGTATTTTCTGCTTTCCGTCAGTGTCGCGCACGGAAATCAGTTCATCGTCCTCAGCGAGGGTCAGCGCGCGAATGCCGACATTTTTCACATTGCGCAATTCCTTCGCCCTCATCCGTTTGACTGTCCCGCCTCGCGTCACCATGACTAGGTATGCGTCCTCGTCAAGCTCTCTCATGCGAATCATTGCGGTCACTTTTTCTCCTTGCTCCATCGGCAGGATGTTTACGATATTCGTTCCCCTCGCCTGCCGCCCGGCTTCAGGTATTAGATACCCTTTTTTACGGTATACCCTGCCATAATTGGAAAAAAACAGGATATAGTCATGCGTAGAGGCGGTAAACAGCGTCTCAACGTAGTCCTCCTCCCGGGTGGTCATGGCCATTATACCACGTCCGCCGCGCCTTTGAGACCTATAGGTGCTGGCGGGCTGACGCTTAATATACCCTGCGTGGGTCAGGGTGTAAACACACTCTTCTTCATCTATTAGATCTTCAATGTCTATCTCATCTTCGACAATGGCAATCTCAGTCCGGCGCTCATCTCCGTATCTGTCCCTAATCTCTATTATTTCCTCAATGAAAACCTCGTCGAGCAGCTTCTGGTCGCCCAATAGCTTTAGATAATATGCTATCTTCTCTTGAAGCTCTGCGTATTCTTTCTCTATTTTTTCAATCTCAAGCCCCTGCAAACTTCTTAGCCGCATCTCCAATATAGCCTGAGCCTGAATTTCAGAGAGTTCGAATCGCTCCATCAAACGCTCCTTGGCGTCGTTGTAGCTCGTGCGGATGATGCGGATAACTTCATCAATGTTGTCGCAGGCGATGCGCAGCCCCTCGAGGATATGTGCGCGCTCACGCGCTTTTTTCAGTTCGTACTCCGTACGGCGGCGCAAAATCCCCCGTTGAAATGCAATATACTCGTCGAGCATCTGCCTGAGCGACAGGATGCGCGGCTGTGATTGGTCGTCAACAAGCGCAAGCATGACAATTGCAAACGTCGTCTGCAACTGAGTCTGCGTGTACAGGCGGTTGAGCACGACTTGAGCGTTTGCGTCACGCTTTAGCTCAATGACTATGCGCATTCCATCCCTGTCAGATTCGTCGCGCATTGCGGAAATGCCTTCAATCCGCTTATTTTTCACATTCTCGGCAATTGCCTCAAGCAGGCGCGTCTTATTTACCTGATATGGTAGTTCGCTCACAATTATGCGTGTGCGTCCATTAGAGAACTCTTCCATCTCCGTCCGCGCGCGGACACGTATGCGCCCGCGGCCGGTGGCATATGCCGCCCTTATGCCCGCCCTGCCCATTATAATTCCCCTAGTCGGGAAATCCGGCCCGGAAATATGCTCCATGATGTCGTCCAGTTCAGCCTCGGGGTTGTTCATAACGCAAATCACGGCATTAATAACCTCTGTCAGATTATGCGGGGGGATGTTAGTCGTCATTCCAACCGCAATGCCGCTCGAGCCATTGCACAACAAGTTTGGAAATCTGCTTGGAAGCACGTGCGGCTGTTTGCGCGTTTCGTCATAGTTTGGCTTCCAGTCAACGGTTTCCTTGTCGATGTCCCGAAGCATCTCATCGGAAATTTTCGATAACCTCGCCTCGGTATAACGCATGGCTGCCGGAGGGTCTCCGTCAACAGAGCCAAAGTTGCCATGCCCTGAGATGAGCATATACCGCATTGAAAAGTCCTGCGCCATACGGACGAGCGCATCATAAATTGACGCATCGCCATGCGGATGATAACGGCCCATGATATCGCCGACAGCGGTAGCGGCTTTTCTAAATGGTTTGTCGATGGTCAAATTGCTCTCATACATCGTATATAGTATCCGCCGATGGATAGGTTTTAATCCGTCACGCACATCGGGCAAAGCCCTGTCAATAATAACCGACATGGCATAAGTCAGAAAGGAGTGCTCCATTTCCTCCTCAAGCGGCGACAGAACTATTTTTTGTTCGGGGAATGAAATATCTCCCGTTTTTTCCTTCTTAGGCATAAATCTCCTTCTTATATATCTAAATCGACTGCATACTTAGCATTTTTCTCTATATATTCCTTGCGCGGCTCGACCTTCTCACCCATCAGAACGGTAAAAACCTCATCCGCCTGTATCGCATCGGTCAGCTTTATCTGTTTGAGCACGCGTGTCTCGGGGTTCATCGTCGTATCCCACAGTTCGTGCGCATCCATCTCTCCAAGGCCTTTGTTGCGCGTGATATCGACCTTCCCCTTGCCATCCTCGCCACGCATCTCAGTCATAGCCTGGTCAAGCTCGTTGTTGTCAAGTACATATCGCACATTCTTGCCGCGAGTCAGCTTAAATAGTGGTGGCTGCGCCGCATAGACATACCCTCCCTCAACTAGGGGGCGCATAAATCTAAAGAAAAACGTAAGGAGCAAAGTTCTAATGTGGCTTCCGTCAACATCGGCGTCAGACATTATAATCACTTTATGGTAGCGCAGTTTGGCTTCGTCAAAATCCTCGCCGATTCCCGCTCCGAGCGCAGTAATGACCGGGGTCAATTTTTCGTTGCCGTATACTTTGTCCACTCGTGCCTTCTCAACGTTGAGCATTTTTCCAAAAAGCGGCAATATTGCCTGAAATCTGCTATCGCGCCCGCCCTTGGCGCTGCCGCCCGCACTGTCTCCCTCAACAATGTAAATTTCAGTCAGCGCAGGATCTGATTCATTGCAATCGAAAAGCTTGCCCGGTAAAGACATACCCTCAAGCGCATTTTTGCGGCGAATATTTTCACGTGCTTTACGTGCTGCCTCTCTAGCTCTCGACGCTGTAATGGCCTTGTCGAGCATCGACCTTGCGACAGTCGGGTTTTCCTCTAGGAAAGCGGTCAGCTTCTCTGTCAAGAGGTTGTCCACGAATGTCCTAATTTCGCTATTGCCCAGCTTTGATTTAGTCTGCCCTTCGAATTGAGCCTCCATGAGCCGAACAGAAATAACAGCCGTAATACCTTCGCGGCAATCTTCTCCGGAGAGCTTGTCTTCCCCCTTGAGCATATTCGCCTTCTTGCCATAGTCATTTATAACTCTAGTTAGCGCTGCTTTAAAGCCTGTTTCGTGCATTCCACCATCAGGAGTATTTATGTTATTTGCGAAGCTGAGCAGAAATTCATTATAGACGTCCCCACAGTATTGAAACGCCACCTCGGCAGTCGAATCATTGCGCTCGTCCGCCAAATAAATTACATTATCGTGCAGTGGAGTCTTGTTTCGATTGAGGTATTGGACAAACTGCCTTATCCCGCCCTCATAGAGCATAGTGTCGGATGTTTCGCATCCCGCACGCTCGTCGCAGGTCGTTATTTTTAGGCCGCCATTTAAGAACGCCTGCTCGCGCATACGAGAATGTATAATTTCATAGCTGAAATTACAGTCGTCGAATATCTCATGATCCGGCATGAATGTGACTTCCGTGCCGGTCTTATCAGTTTTGCCGACAACAGTCAATTCCTGTACAATGTCCCCCCTAGAGAATTTCATCTCATAAATTTGCTCATTTTTGTGAACGCGCACATGTAGCCATTCAGACAGTGCATTTACCACCGAAGCTCCTACGCCGTGTAGCCCGCCTGACACCTTATAGCCGCCGCCGCCGAACTTTCCACCGGCATGCAAGACAGTAAAGACAACTTCAAGCGCACTCTTGCCCGTCTGCTCCTGCACATCTATTGGAATTCCGCGTCCATTGTCCATTACGGTTATTGTGCCATCCTTGCCAATTGTGACGGAAATTTCATCACACGCTCCGGCAAGCGCTTCATCAATGGAATTATCCACAATCTCATAGATAAGGTGGTGCAATCCAGAGGAAGATGTAGAGCCAATATACATACCCGGACGTTTTCTAACAGCTTCTAATCCTTCTAGCACTTGAATTTGCGATGCATCATATTCGCCGTCTTCAACGGTAAATCCATTTGTAATTTCATCTGCCATTATAAGATTTTCCCCTCACTTATTTTATCCCATTGCCTGCCCGGCAACCGCTTTTTTATAACCAGTTGGACCGCTTCATCAATGTCTGAGATGAAAGCTGCGATAAATAAATTGTCATTTCATAATTACGTTCCTCTTCACTCCATTTTCCAAAATGTGTGGTGCGAAGCGCCGGGGATTTTTCTTCTTCACAGCAAACAACAAACGACCTCGGCAACTCGTCGGACACGCTTACAACGCATCCGGACTTTTCCGCATCGCTAAGGAATTTGCGAGTAATATGCGAGCTTGTTGTATTATCCAAATCGAAAATGCCTATAACCGTCGATTCCGGAACAACTATGCTTTGCCCAAGATGCAGATACACTTTTTTCTAAATCTCCTAATCATCTTTCTTTGCCCCATTCTCAAAGGGATCCGACGTTACGCACCGGATTTTTTTCTTTCAACTTCCCATTTTCTATCCTGAGCACTGAACCGCCAAATGCGCTCAAAGCTTCATTTTCATCACAACAAGTAATTAAAACCTGTCCGTCAGTAATCTTGTCTAGAATAAAGCTTTGCCGCTTCTGATCCAGTTCAGACAGAACATCGTCAAGCAGGAGGATAGGATATTCGCCCTTGTCATCGTAGTGGATATCCCGCTCGGCAAGCTTGACTGAAACAGCCGCCGTCCTTGCCTGGCCTTGTGAAGCGTATTTTCTTGCAGGGATTCCATTTATATATATCTCCAAATCGTCCTTATGTGCACCAGAAAGGCAATAGCCCGAATGCAGCTCGGCTTGACGGTGCTCTTGCTGATGCTTTATAAGCTCAGGCAATATTTGATCTGGTTTTTTTCCTGAAAAATCGTTCGAGCCAACTGTTTTGTAGCGGATACTTAGTTCCTCAGTACCATCGGAAAAGTCCCTGTGAATACTCGCAGCCCTGCGAGATATGCCCGCAGCAAATGCTGTTCTATAATATATTAGCCGCGCACTTTGCTCTGCAAGCCGCAAGTCATAGTCGTCAAGCAGCTCCAATAACGAAGGCTTTTCGCGGTAATGTTTTAGTATACGCGTTTTATGCTCATGGAGCTTGTTAAATTCCGTTAAAGCCGCAAGATACCCGGGGCGCAGCTGCGACAGGCTATGATCCATTAGTTTTCTTCTGACCACAGCGCCATCCTTAATCATGTTCAAATCATCTGGCCCGAACATTACCGATGTTAACCGTCCGGTAAGTTCAATCGTTTTTTTAAGCTTGGCGCCATTGGCATATAATTCCCGCCGTCGCCTACGAAAAAGGCGAATTTCAAGCGACTGCTGCCTCCCTATAGATTCTACGCTTGCTTTAACGCTTGCTGTCTCACATTTAAAGGAAATTAAATCCTTATCTGTTGCGGGGCGAAATGATTTTCCTGCCGTTATGTAGTAAATCGCTTCGATAAGATTTGTTTTCCCTTGAGCATTTTTGCCCACTATAACGTTTACGCCTTCTTCAAACCTCACCGTCTCAGCACTGTAGTTACGAAATGCATCGAGGCTTATCTCATTGACAATCATATGTTATCGCTAACTTTCTCCCTTTGGGGTACCTTAACGGATTTTACAATCAATGTCGTGCTTCCATGCCGTACTGTGTCCCCATGGCGTATTTTCTTGCCTCTCTGAGTACACAGCTCGCCTCCGACAAAGATATCACCGTTTTGGATAAGAACCTTAGCTTCCCCGCCTGTCGACGCAATTGATGCAAATTTTAGGAGTGCGTCAAGCTTTATGAACTCGCTTGATATGGAAATTCGTCTCACACCGCTGAGCAAGATACGGTTATTACCGCCACTATTGGAGCTGCTACCCTTCATATGCCTTTAGCCTGATTGGAAGTATCATGTAGAGGAAATTATTTTCTTCTCCTGCTGGAGAAATTATGCACGGCAGCACTCCGGTATTAAGCTCAATGTTTACTTTATCAGCAGGTGCCGCTTTCAAAGCTTCAAGCAAATATTTGTCGTTAAAAGCTATCTCAAGGTCTTCTCCATTTCCGTCCGTTTCACATTCATCGCTCGCCTTGCCTAGGGATGATGCTGAAAATAGGTTGACTACCCCATCTCCAAACACGCATCTCACAGGGGTTTTGAGTTTGTCGCTAATTATAAGCGATACACGTTCAACTGCCGAAATAAAAGCCTCTTTATCAACCTTGATTTGAAAGTTAGCCGACTGCGGAATCGAATTTTTATAGCTTAAAAACTCGCCCTCAAGCCTGCGAGAAATTAGCAGTGTATCGCCAATCGAAAACATAATATGCTTCGAACCGAGCGTTATCTTAACTATGCCGTCTCCGTCTGAGACGATTCTCTCTACCTCTATCAAGGCTGTACCTGGGACTACAAAGTTTAGCTCTGAAGCATCATCGCCGCTTTCCAACGGTTCTCTGCGCAACGCAAGCCTGTATCCATCGACTGCAACTATAGTAAGCTCGCCATCCCCGGTTTCAAATAATGCACCTGTATGGATAGGTCTGGACTCATTGTCGCTTACAGCAAAATTTGTTTGTGAAATCATTTTTTTAAGAAGTGATTCACTAATTTCCAAGGAGTCCTGCCCGTCAACTGATGGGAGCTCTGGATAATCTGAGGTTGGGGATCCCAATATTTCAAATTCACTCATTTCACTGCTTATTTCGGCCACATGACCTGAATCGACCGAGATAGTAACATACTGCCCCGGCATTTTTCTAATTATTTCACCAAATAGCCGTGCGTTTAAGACTATTCCGCCTGGAACATCCACGTCTGCAGGCACAGTGGTCACAATACCCGTCTTGAGATCATAGCCGGAGATTCTAACATTTCCATCCTCTGCTTCAAGCAACAATCCTTCGAGTAGGGGCACCGGGCTTTTAGTCGCCGCCCCTCGTGACGCAGTGAGGATTGCAGCGAGCAGCAGTAGCTTTTCGCAAGAAAACTTCATATAACTTTCCTTTCATTTTGACGATGTGAGGTTTTGGTGAAACCTCTTGCCTTTAGAAGTGACGATAAATTACCCCGAAAATATATTATTATATATATAATAATAATAGAAGTATCAGTAGTAGTAGAGATTTATGTGGAAAACAGTAAAAAACTGTTGTAAATGCTATATTTCGTCACTCACAAAAATGTGGAAAAAAATGAGGATTTTTCTTTTTGAAATGTGAGTAAAAATTATCCACAGTGTGCTAACAGCAAATGTGTGTGTAAATGTTGAAGGATGTGACGGGGTGATTAGGTCAGCTTTTTGAGTTTATGTTTGATGTTATATCCCGAATAATGTTGGAAAAATCTGGAGAGTCCTTTAGGAAAGATTCAACTTTGCTGATAGAAGACATGACAGTCGTGTGGTCACGGCCTTCAAATACCGCTCCGGTTTCCTTTAGGGATAGGTTTGTCAGTTTGCGTATGAGGTACATTGCGATTTGCCTGGCGAGCGTGGTATCGCGCTTTCGGCTTTGGCTTCTGAGGTCGTCAGATGTAAGGGCGTAGTATCTTGCAGTTTCTTCAATTATAGTGTCTGTGGTGGGCAGTGAGTCTTTAGAGCCTTTGAACATATCTTTGAGTCGCTGTGTTACAGTTGCTACGGTTATGTTTTCGTTCATTATGTCTCGGTATGCGATAATCATTTTTACGGCGCCCTCGAGTTGCCTTACGTTTGAGTCAAGATTTTCTGCAATATAGTCTACGACGTCGTCGGGCATAATAACACCAAGCTGCTCTGCTTTATTTCTGATAATAGCGACGCGCAACGCTTCGTCGGGTGGCTGAATATCTGCAGGTAGCCCTGATTCAAATCTTGTTCTTATCCTATCTTCCAAACGATGTATTTCACTAGGGGGTCTATCAGAGGTGAACACAATTTGTTTGCCAACTTCATACAGCGCATTGAATGTGTTAAAAAATTCCTCTTGGGTTTCCATTTTGCCTGCTATAAACTGTATGTCGTCCATCAGAAGCAGGTCTGCGCCGCGGTACTTCTCGCGAAACTCAGTCATCCAGCCTTTTCGGATGGCTGCGACAAGCTCGTTTAAAAAATCCTCGCTTTTTACATACACAATTTTGTAATGGGGGAATTTTTTTGAAATAGAGTGGCGTATGGCGTGCAATAGGTGAGTTTTTCCTAAGCCAGATTCGCCGTATATGAAAAGTGGGTTGTAGCCTTTTTTAGAATTTCCATCGCTGACAGCAAGGGCGGCTGCATGGGCGAATTTATTTGAGTTTCCGACAACAAAATTCTCAAATGTATATTCATCGGAGAGGGAATATTCGGACTTGTCAGCAGCTTCTGTCATTACCTTGAGTCCATCGTCGTCAAGAACGATAACTTCAAAGTCACTAGAAAATAGTTCTCCGAGCGCACCTTTAATCGTCCCGATAAAGCGGCCATCGAGAATGCTCTTTTTATACACAGAAGGTGTATGTATGAAAAAACGGTTGTTTTCAATTTGGACGGCGCGGCAGTCATCGAACCAAGTTGAGAGTGCTGTTTCGCTCAGGTCGTTCCTAAGTATTGTAAGCACTTTGTCCCAAACATCGCTGGCGGAATTCATATTTTATGACCATCCCTTCGCTTCAATCAGACACAAAACAGTCAAGCCTCACATAAACACATTCTATCAAAAAAACATGAAAAAATCAAGCAATTTTGTGTATTTGCCCCCCACTCTAGGTGTAAAAGGATATAGAAATCGAGTCGACTCAGTGCAAAAACGAATGAAAAGACGCCCCGCACCATTTTGGCTGGCACGAAGCGCATTCTCTAATAAACAATTATTACTGCCCTGACATTGCATTAAGCTGCCTAGTAAGCGCACTTTTCCTGCGAGCAGCTTTGTTTTTATGGATAAGACCCCTAGTTGCCGCACGGTCGACGGTCTTTACGGCAATTTTATATGCGCCTTCGGCCGCCACGCGATCGCCTTCGGACATTGCGGTGTCAAATTTTTTGATATTTGTTTTCATGAGAGATTTCGCCGCCTTGTTCCGTGCGGCCGCTTTCCTAGAAAGCAGGACTCTTTTTTCCGAGGATTTAATATTAGCCATTTGCTCTAGCCACCTCCTCTCCTTAGCAATTGCGATAAACAGCTGACAATCGGCGCTGACAAACTTGGCCAAATGACGAGCGGAAAGTCATTTTACCACCTCAAGGCTACAAATGCAAGCTTTTTTTGAATTTTACCACGAATCACTTGTTACGCTTGTTACTATCCAGTGCCTGCTATCAGTCCGGGATTGAGCGAGCTGCCCCTCGCATTCCGGACGTAATGGAAAATGTACTGCTGCGCTATACCGGCGTATGGGCTAAAGATGCCCTGGTTAAATTCCGGGCCTAAATGCTGCGATACGGCCCTCTTCATCCACACATCAAGCGGGAAAGCGTCCAGCATGTGAAGTCCGAAAAGCATCACGCAGTCCGCTACCTTGTCCCCTACCCCCCGCAGCTTTTTAAGCTCTTTCCGAGCTTCATCCTGTGGGGCGAGAGATAATAAGTCAAGGTCAATGCCGCCATTTGCAATAGCCTGAGCAGCGCCGATTAAATAGGCAGACCTATACCCACAGCGCAACGGCGCAAGGTCAGCCTCGTTAAGCTTAGCGATTTTTTCAGCGGAGGGAAAAGTATAGAGCTCCACGCCTTCAAAGATAAGCTTGTCTCCAAACTCGTTGCAGAGCGTGGCGATTATTTTTTTTATTCTTGGAATATTATTGCACTGCGAAATTATGAACGAACAGAGCGTCTCCCATTTATCTTGCCGCAGTATTCTGATGCCTGCGCCGTACTTGGTGGCCTCGCTCATGAAATCGTCAATGCAAAGCTGTCGCCGGATGTACAGATAGTCACGCTCGAGATCAAAATAATCGTGCCAGACAGATTCAAAATCGCAAGCCGTGCCGGAAATAAAAATGCTCTCGCCGTTCTTGCGAACGCGGGCTGCGATGCCGTGGGCGACGCCGACATAGGCACCGCTCTCGTCAGAGCTCCAACGGAAGCACTGCCCACACTCAAATATCTTGGAAAGGTCAAAATCAGAAACCCCGGTAATCTCAACCTCGCCTTCCCTCTCAAAATAATCCATGCAAATTTACTCCCGGAAGCGAAGGCATGGGGGCGAGTGGCCTGCCCACAATGCACATATTTATAGCAATCCCCTCGCCGTGGAATTTCATTTCATAATCAGTCATGACACCGGCAGGCCCATTTCTATGCAAGTTGCGGTTCTCTTGCAGTACGGTAAGCCCGGCTCTCTGAAATTCGCGGAGCGAAAACTCGAAAAGCGGGATATTATCTGTTTTGAAATGAATCTCACCGTCCCGGGACAAGACATTTTTATACGACTCCAAAAAACTTTGCGAAGTAAGGCGGCGCTTTGCGTGCCTCTGTGAGGGCCAAGGGTCGCTGAAATTCAAATATATCCTGGAGACCTCGCCGGGAGCAAAAAACGAAGTGAGGTCGTCGGCTAGATTGTTTATAAAACGCACATTCTGCAGACACTCTCGCTCGACCCGCTCAAGAGCGATTACAATGACATTTTTAACTTTTTCGAGCCCGATAAAAAGCGCCTCCGGCGACTGTTTCGCCATTTCGGCGGTAAAGAGCCCCTTTCCACACCCCAGCTCTATATGAAGCTCCCCATACGGAAGCTCACTTAGCTCCAGCCACCGGCCGCGCAAAGATTCAGGGGTGGAAATCAGCAAATTGGCGCACCTGTCCATGCGCGCATCCAAATTAGGTTTTCTTCGCATTCTCATATTGCCCTGGCCATCCCTATTTCTGAATAAACCCCAACAAGGTCTTCTCTATAATGGCCCGCTCTTTTTTTGTATAGTATGCATGAAGGGACTTGTTTAAAATCACATGCTCAAAAGGGGCGCGGGTCAGCCCCTGTTTCAGGATATCTAAGCTCTTTATCGAAATAATTTCATCAAAAGCCGAATACACGGCCATAACAGGCAAGTGGATATTATGAAGAATTGCCTTTGTCCTATGCATGAGTTTCTTCACCTGCACCATTGGACCCAAAGCGCTAAAAAGCATTGTGAGCGTGTGGGGGACGCTGCTATGGCCGATATATGCGGCTTTTATGAAATTTGCATCGGCGCATAGAACTTGAATAAGTCTTATGTGTATGTCCCTCTTTGAAAGTGCTGTCAACTTAAATGGGCTCGCTATTGGGAAAACGCCCCGGACTTTGTTATTGGGATTTTCGGCGGCACATAGGGCCAAGAGCCCGCCCATTGAATGTCCGACCAGCCATATATTTTCATAATTGCGGGAGAAGCGCTTGATTTCTGACCAAACATGGTTTTGCCACTGTTTAAATTTGCTTGAAGAGAAATCCCTCAAGCTGCCGCCATGCCCGGGAAGGAGCAGTATGGCTGCATTAAAGCCGTTCATATGAACTGCTTTGGCAAGGCCATCGAACTGGCGCGGACTTCCCATGAATCCATGAATAAAAACCACGATGCTGTCAGATTGCGGGTTTTCAAGAAAACTGGGCGCATGGAAATTTTCCATCAGCGGGCCCTCCTTGTGATAGGCACAGTTACCGCAGCTTGCGGAAAAATTCTGTGATGATTAGAGAACACTCATCGGCGAGTATGCCTCCCGTGACCTGTGTCGACTGGCCATATGGCTCCATAAAAAGATTGACAACGCTTCCGCAAGAGCCTGTCAGCTCATCGCGCGCGCCGTAAAACAGCTTATCAATGCGCGCCATAATGATAGCCCCCGCACACATTGGGCATGGTTCAAGTGTGACATAAAGGGCGCACCCCCTCAAACGCCAATCGGAGAGGGTTTTGCAGGCATCATGGATTGCCTCAAGCTCCGCATGGGCGGTCGCAGTCCGTTCCCTTTCCCTGCGGTTTCTTCCGCGGCCGATTACAGTTCCGGCAGAATCAACGATAACGCACCCTACCGGAGCCTCTCCGTCACTTTCAGCTTCCCGAGCCATATCGAGGGCTAACTGCATATATTCTTCATGTTCCACAATAGTCACCCTGCTTTCCCAGCTTATTCAGCGCCTTAGTAAAATACTCGGGCAACTCTACGCTAAGCACAACATGCTCATTGGTTGCCGGGTGCTCAAATCGCAACAGTCTGGCGTGCAGGCACTGGCTCGACAAACCAAGCTCCGGCTTTTTGCGCCCATAGACGGTATCTCCCAGCACAGGATGCCCAATATGCGCCATGTGGACTCTAATCTGATGTGTGCGCCCGGTTTCGAGACGGCAACGCACATGGGTAAAGCCTGTGTACCTTGCCAGCACTTCATAGTGCGTGACTGCGGAGCGGGAATTCAGTTCGGTGACAGCCTGCCTCTTCCTTTCGATTGGGTGGCGTCCAATGGGTGCGTTTATTGAGCCTGAGTCATTTTTTAAGCTCCCGCGCACGATTGCGTCATATTCTCTTGTGAGCGTTCGCGAACTCAACTGCTCTGCAAGCGAGAGATGGGCGCGGTCGTTTTTTGCCGCAATTACCAGCCCTGAAGTATCTTTATCAATTCGGTGGACGATACCTGGGCGCTTCACGCCGCCAATGCCTGAAAGGCTGTCGCCGCAATGGTTGAGCAACGCATTGACCAAGGTGCCGTCCGGATGGCCCGGTGCGGGGTGGACGACCATGCCGCGCGGTTTGTTTACGACGATGACATCAGCATCCTCAAAGACTATATCGAGCGGGATGTCCTGCGGAGCGGCAATTGGGTTTTCAGGCTCATCTTGCAGGATAACATACAGCTCCCCGGGCGAGGTCTTGTGGCTTTTGGGCAAAGGCTTGCCGCCAAGGGTGACGCGCCCCGATGTTAGGAGTTTTTGCGCTGCATTTCTGGAAAGCTCAGGAATATTCGAAGCGAGGAACAAATCAAGCCGTTCCCCGCCGCTGTTTGATTCTAATGTCACCGTTTTCAAAATGCGCCACTCGTCTCCCTATTCCCTAGGTGCGTTTTCGTCTTCAAATCCATATTCGCGAAGCATTGCATCTACGTCATAATCATCCACAGCATCAAGCTCCAGCTCAAGTGCATTGAGCGCATCGAGAGTACCGGTGCTGTTTTCGGACTTTTCAGGTTCGTAATACTCCTGCCAAGAATTCGGCGTATCTGCTTTAGGTGCAGATATAGGCTCCGGCTCGCCATGATATTGTAAGTCTTGTGTGGGCGCAACATATTCCTGGATATCATCAAAGTCCGGCTCGGGATTTATGTCGGGTGCGCCTGCCTGCGGATCGGGAAACTCGTCAAAATCAGGCACTCCTTCATCATGGGAATCATCATATTCGTGCTGCTGTTCATATTGCTCATCATATTGTTCGTCGTATTGCTCCTCATACTGCTCGTCATAAGTATCATAGTCCAAATCTACCCTGGCATTTTCAAGTGCCAGCTTATCGTCCTTTGCTTGCTTGATTGACACTAAGATGAAATGCACTAAAAAGGTGACGACGCCCAAGGTAATGAAGATGTCAGCTATATTGAAAATAGCAAATCTGACAAACAGAGTCTGGAACATGTCGACAACATAACCCAGCAGGATACGGTCGAGCAGGTTGCCTACTGCGCCTCCGAGCACGGCGGAAAGGCCCAATGTGCCCCAAAAGCCCTCAGTGTACCTCAGCAAAATAAAAACCAGCGCAATGCAGATGATAAAGGCAACTACAGCCAAGAACCAGCGGTTGCCGGGGAATATGCCAAAAGCGGCACCATGGTTATGGATGTGCGTTAGGCCAATGACCCCTGGAATCAAATCCATTTGTTCAGATACGTCAAGCACGCGCACAATCCATCTCTTAAAAAACTGATCGAGCAGAACTATAAGCGCCGCAAATGCAAAGCATAGCATTCCGGTTACCTCCCCTGCGTGACTGCGTCAAGGCAACGCGGGCAAAGCTCCGGATGCTCCGCACTGCCCCCAACATCTTTGTCGTGAATCCAACAACGGGCGCATTTTGGCTCTGTGCTTGCCCTAACCGTTACGGTGATGCCTTTAAACTCCGTCCCCTCGTACCCGCTACCGCTGCCCCTGACAGTTTCGACACCTGAGACAATAAATAACGCTTTGAGGTCATGCCCTGCTATTTTGTCAAAAGCGGAAGCGGCAGAATCGTCGAGGTGCAGCGTTACCTCGGCGTCCAATGGCTTGCCAATCATTTTTTCGGAACGAGCCAGCTCAAGGGCTTTGTTCACGTCAGTGCGCAGGCGCAGCAACATGTCCCACGTAGCCTCTTGCTCGGGGCTAAAGTTGCGGCGTGCATCGGGCTCCGGCATGGCATTATACAGAACGCTCCCCCGCTCGGCCGATTGATGATGAGGCATAGCTGACCAGATTTCCTCTGTAGTGAAAGCTAAAATAGGCGCAAGCATGCGCACCAAGGCATCAAGGACAAGATAAATTACGGTTTGTGCACTCCTGCGCAAAAGCCCGTCCGTGACATCGCAGTAGAGCCTATCCTTTATTATGTCGAGATAAAAATTTGACATATCTACCGTGCAGAAATTGTGTATCGCATGATATATGGTGTGATACTCATACTTCTCATAGGACGCCCTGACACTAGCTACCAATTTGTTAAGCCGGGCAAGCGCCCATAAATCCAGTTCCGGCATATCCCCGGTATCGACGAGCCCATCGGGGTCAAAGCCGTCTAGGTTTCCGAGGACGAAGCGCGCCGTATTGCGGATTTTGAGGTAGATGTCGGAAATTTGCTTCAAAATGTCGTTTGAAATCCGGGAGTCGACCCTATAGTCGGAGGATGCGACCCACAAACGCAGGACGTCGGCACCATAGTCCTTGATGACGGCCTCCGGCGCAATGCCATTGCCCAGCGACTTATGCATCGCCTTGCCATCGCCGTCGACTGTCCAGCCATGAGTGATGATTCTCTTATATGGAGCGACCCCGTTGGTCGCAATGCTTGTGAGCATAGATGATTGAAACCAGCCGCGGTACTGGTCTCCGCCTTCAAGATAGATATCTGACGGAAATTGCAGGCCCGGGAAATTGCCGGAGCTGAGCACGTCGGCATGTGTCGAGCCGGAATCGAACCAGCAGTCAAGCGAATCGGAGCCGGCAGTAAAGCTTTTTGCGCCGCAGTGAGGGCAGGCAAAGTCGCCGGGCAAAATTTCACCCGGGCTTTTTTCATACCATGCATTCGAACCCTCTTTAGCAAATAGTTGGGCAGCCGCCTCGATGGTATCGGGGGTGCAGACAGGCTTATCGCAATCATCGCAATAAAACACAGGTATGGGCAAGCCCCAGTGTCGCTGGCGGGATATGCACCAGTCTGAGCGCTCGGCAATCATAGCGATCATGCGATCCTTGCCCCACTCAGGTATCCATTTTATCTCCTCGCAAGCCTTGACAGCCGCCTTTTTCATGGCGTCAACGGAGGCAAACCATTGTTCGGTGGCGCGGAAAATCACAGGGTTCTTGCAGCGCCAACAGTGTGGGTATGAGTGGACAATTTCTTCTGCGGCAAACAGCGCCCCGCTCTCTTTCAAATCTTCGATAATTGCGGCAATCGCCTTTGAAAAATGCATCCCTGCGTATTGCAGCGCTTCGGTAGTCATAATGCCGCGGTCGTCCACAGGGGTCAGCATTGGGAGCTGCTTGTATTTACGGCAAACATTGAAGTCGTCGACGCCATGGCCGGGTGCTGTGTGGACGCAGCCCGTGCCAGCTTCGACAGTGACATGGTCTCCAAGTATTACAAGCGATTCGCGGTCATAAAACGGGTGGTGAGCAGTCACAAGCTCAAGCGCAGAGCCGGGCAACTTTTTCAGCACTTCGAACTTCTCAATTCCCGCCTGCTTAAAAACGCTTTCCGCAAGCCCTGCCGCAACTATATAAATCTCTCCGCCGGCTTTGCAGACAGCGTATTCGATTTTCGGACCGAGGCAAATTGCAAGGTTGCCTGGCAATGTCCAAGCTGTCGTCGTCCAAATCAAGATGCTTGCACCTTCCGCTCCGGGAATGCTGTCCAAAACGCCTCTGGCGTCCTTTATCTTGAATTTTACAAAAATCGCAGTACAGGGGGTATCGTCATACTCTATCTCCGCTTCCGCAAGCGCCGTCTCATCGTGTGAGCACCAATAAACAGGCTTGAGGCCCTTGTAGATATAGCCTTTTTCATACATCTTGCCGAAAACGCGGACTTCCTCGGCTTCGAACGAGGGAGCCATAGTCAAGTATGGATTGTCCCAGGCGCCTATAACGCCAAGGCGCTTAAACTGCTCGCGCTGCCTGTCTACATACTCGGCTGCAAAGGCATGGCAAGCGTTGCGAAATTCCGGTATCGACATTTTTTTCCGGTCGAGCTTGTTCTTTTTGATTATTGCGCTCTCAATAGGCATTCCATGGTTGTCCCATCCGGGCACATAAGGGGCGCAATAACCGGACATGTTTTTTTCGCGGACTATAATATCCTTGAGGATTTTGTTCATAGCTGTGCCAATATGTATATCGCCATTGGAAAACGGAGGCCCGTCATGCAGGATAAATGCGGGCTTTCCCTTGTTTTTTTCAATCAGCGTTTCATAGACTTTATTTTCACCAAATCCTTTAAGCATCTCAGGCTCGCGCTTGGGGAGCCCTGCCCGCATGGGGAATTCGGTTTTAGGCAAATTTATTGTGGCATTGTAGTCTTGGGGCATTTGGTTACTCCTAATTCTTCTGTTATAGGCGATTGCGAAAGCCGCAACCGCCTAAATATCTCCTAATCGTTGTTACCCTTGTCGAAGTTTGCGCCGAATTTCAGGTCGTCGAAATCAAATCTTGGCCTAGGTGTTATGGAGGGTGCGCTTTCGCCTTCTTCGCCAAAAAGCCTTGTCGGCTCGCCTTCATCGTCATATTGGGATGGTGGAGATTCATTCGGGGATTCTTGCGGCACTTCCTCATCCTCCTGGGGCTGCTCGCGAAGCGGCGCAGGAACGTTTGGTGGTGGAGCCGGCGCGCCGGAAGCGGTCAATTTTCCGACAGCGCTGTCTATCTGCTCCGCAACATCCGCAATCTGCTCCTCCTGCGTCGGCGGTATCGGCGGTGGGTCAGGCCTAACAGCGCGGCGCGCCGTTTCAAGCTTAGTCAGAAATTCAGAATGCTTCTGCATTACAGCCTGAGAGAGCTGAATAAACTTCGCAGTCTCCTTTGCGGCAACGGTAAGGCGCAGCTCCTCGTCGGCGACACGCTGTGAAATTTCTGCAAGTCTGGATTTTGCTTCCTCATCTGCGCTCTTTAAGGTCTCTTCCTTTTGCTTGTTTGCTTCGACAGTTATCTCTTCGCCCATGCGCTGGGCGGTCAAGAGAGCCATTCTCATGGCGTCCTCTGTTGAACGGTATTCTTCGACCTTTTCGACAAGAATTTTGAGCTTGCCCTTTAAAATTGCATTTTCATCGTACAGCGCTTTGTAGTCTGTGGAAACAGACTCAAGGAAGTCGTCGACCCCAGTCATGTCATACCCGCCAAACACGGCTTTAACAAATACCTTATCAGTAATTTCCCGAGGAGTCAGCATTTATCCACTATCCTTTCGGCTTCTAGCTTTAATTAGTACTTTAGGAGTAAGTCGACACGTATCCTGCGCCTTTTTAAATCCCTAGTCCCTAAAAATAAAGACCGTTGCTTTCGAGTTCGTCTATCAAGTCGCCCAACAGGTCAACATTGTACGGTGTTATAAGGTATGCGTTGACGGCAACTTTTTTTATCTTGCCATCTTGTGCATACGCAACGCCGCTTAGGAAGTCAACCAGGCGACGGGCTATGTCTTTGTTTGTCTGCTCGAGGTTTAGCACAACGGTGCATCTTTCGCGCAGGTGGTCTGCGATTTCCGCGGCGGTCTCAAACTTCTCAGGTTTAACAAGCACTACTTGCAACTGTGCAGTAGCGTGGATGTTCACCACCTTGTTGTTGTTTCCGGAGCTCCTTGGTTCTCCAAAATCCCCATAGGTGCTCCTGGCCTGCGCAGTTGTTTTTGGAGGCGGCGGCAGGTCATCTGACTTTCTTGGTTGAAAATCCTCGAAATCGTCCTCGTCATCATAAGGCTTGGTCAGTTTTTTTAGTTCGTTAAATATTCCCAATTTAGGAATCCTCCTTAAATCCTTCGTTTTTGCTCAGCGCACGCCAAAGATAGCAGAGCCTATCCTCACCATGTTTGATCCGGCTCGAATAGCATCAGCATAGCTGTCGCTCATACCCATTGACAGAAATTGCACAGAGATATTATCATATTTCTTTGCCCTAATGTCAATAAAAAGCTTCAACATTGCGTCAAAATAGTAACAATTTCTTTCATTTTTTTCATAAATTGGCGGAATTGCCATCAAACCGAGCATATTTATACCCTCAGTTTGTGAAATAAGTCCTAGCGTTTCATCCATCTTTTCAGGCAATATGCCGGACTTTTGCGGTTCTCTGCCTATGTTGACCTCAATCAGGATGTTCTGCACGACTCCAAGCGACACTGCTTTTTTGCCAATAAGCTCTATCAGGGCGGGGGAGTCAACTGATTCGATAAGGTCGCAAACGCCGACGATTTGCCGGACTTTGTTCGATTGCAATGTGCCGATAAAGTGTAAGGGCGAGCCTACATAAGCGCCCTCGGAATTTTTGGCCAGCATCTCTTGAACGCGGTTTTCGCCAATGGCATCGACCCCAGCTTCAATAGCCTGCCGCACCTCACGTGCAGTCCTAGTCTTTGCCGCCGCAACAAGCGTAATATCGTCAGGCGTGCGCCCAGACAATGCAGCAAGCTCGGAGATTTCTGCAAGGATGCGTTTTATGTTTTCTGTAATGTCCATCATGTACGCTCGTACTCCATAGTCAATAAAAATATTTATCCTACAACCTTGCCGTGATACAGATTATTTGCTCTAACTATTATTGTAGACCCTGACCGCAGCGGTGAGCCTGTTTCTATGCCGTCGCGCACGAGAAAAACATCTCCGTACTCGCGAATAACCTCTATATTGACCCGTTCGGCGCGCGCTCCTGTTTGCAAGAAGATGAACAAAGTCCCATCGTCGTCGAGATGCAGCGCCTCCTTCGGTACGCGAATGCCGGAAATAACATCAAAAACTATTTCAGCGCTCATCCGGCGCAAGCCCACAACATCGTGTATGCCCCTATCGCTTGAGAACACCACAACGCTCATTCCGTCATCGTCTCGCCTGCTAATGCTTTCGACCAGCATGCTTTTGTCTGCGTGAAAGGCGTCGGAGAGTTGCAAAGTCACCTGGTTGCCGATGCGGAGACGCCTGGCGTCTTCTGCGTCCATAACAGCAGCAAAGTACCATTTGAATGAAGTTACAAGCTTGCCAACGCCTGTTACCCGCGATGGGGATTCAAACAATTCGCCGAGCCCTGTGGGTGAGATGTCGTTTAGTGTGCGCGGCTCGACGTGCTCAAAGCCGTCTACCACTTGGGAAAAAGTGCCGCTAAACGGTGCAAACAAAGTCCGCACCCCCGTATTCCGGCGCTGCAGCGCCTCAAGGTTAGCCCGCAATGTATCCAATCCTGCTTCTGATGAGCCGCCGATGTCGAAAACAAGTGTTTCGATATTAAGCGCCATTTCGTCCAATCTGCTCATATCGCCATTCCGAACGGCCCACGAAAGGTTCATTACGCTTTCGAGCCGTGCGGTATCAGATGCCCTGCCGCTGCCCGCCGCCTCAAGCTGCGCGATTCTCATTTGGAGCGAACGAATCTCGCCAGCAGCTTCAAGAGCCTCCCTAGTTAAATACTCGACAGCAACAGCTTGGCCGTTTGCGACCCTTTCGCCCTCTCCCACAATAGGCAAAACGGTATTGCCGGAAAAGTCCGCAAGAACGGCTTCCGTACGGATAATAAAGCCCTCGGCGGGAAAGGTCTCTTCGATGGAGTAGCTAATTGCCGGAGTGGTCACAAATGTGTTTGCCACAGCATTGTAAATGTAAATGCCAATATAGCTCACAACGGCGAGAAACAACACACCTGTTGTCAGCCTGATAAAAAAATCACTTCTTTTCATACTCTTCCGCCAGCCTCCTTGCGGCACCCTCTATGTCGGGCGCTTTCTCAAATATAATCCAGTTTACGCTCTGATCGCGCCGCAACCAGGAAAGCTGGCGCTTTGCATACCTACGCGACTCCATCTTTATCTTTTCGACAGCTTCGCCCATGCTGCACTCCCCCAAGATTGCACTTGCCATTTCCTTGTATCCGATGGCCTGCATTGCTGTGGTGCTTGGTTTTACGCCCATGCCCAGAAGTGAGCGCACCTCCTGTTCAAGCCCTTCTGAAACCATAGCATCCACGCGCTTGTCTATCCTTGCGTAAAGCACGCCCCTATCAGAGAAAGTCAGCGCAGCCTTAAGGGCGCTATATCTGGGGGGGAGGGCTTGGGTTTCCAAGTCATGTTGTGAAATGGTCTTACCGGTTGCCTCGTACACCTCAAATGCGCGTACAATACGCTTTTTGTCATTTGCATGAAGCCGTTGAGCGCGTCCTGAGTCAATCTCGCTGAGCCTTCGCAGCATCGCCTCGCCCCCGGTGTCGTCATATTCCTCTTCGAGGCTCCTGCGCAACGGAGTGTCGCCTCGCGCCAAAAACTCACGCCCGGAAAGTAATGAGTCAATATATAAACCCGTGCCACCCACGAGAATGGGGACGATATTGCGACTAAGGATATCGTCTATGCATTCTGTGGCATCCGAAATGTAACGAGCCACGGAATAATCCTCCCAAGGTGGGACAATGCTGAGTAGGTGGTGCGTTATGCCGAGCATTTCAGCCTTGCTAGGTTTTGCAGTGCCGATGTCCATGTGCTCATAAACCTGCATAGAGTCAGCAGACACAACCTCGCCACCTATGCTTTTGGCAAGCAGCGCCCCAAGCGCAGTCTTTCCGGTAGCAGTTGGGCCCGTGATAACAATCAGGCCTGGCTGGGGGGGGGCTCTCTTGTCAGCTTTATCGCTCAACTTCGCTTAAACCCCTTATCAAGCGTTGCTTTCGCAATTTCAAAAGCCACTGGGCGGCCGTGCGGGCAGTGCGACACCTCGCCTGACATGACCTTTGCGGCAAGCGCTTCAAGCTCGCGCGTTCCGGAATCGCGCCCTGCCTTTATCGCAGCTTTGCACGCAACGGTCTTATATATATCGTCTAACTTGGCGTTGGCGGCGTTGGCGGACTCCGCAGTTCCGCCAAGCCGCAGCAATGCGCAAATATCGGATAAGACAGCTTCGGTGTCGCCGATTTCAATCTCAGCGGGAATGCGGCGGACTGCGACCGCATCGGTTCCAAAGCTCTCTGCCTCAAATCCCAAGTCATCAAGCAAACCAGCATTTTCCAGCAGGAGTGAAACATCTTCAAAGCCATGCCGACAGACGACCGGAGTTATGAGGGACTGAGACATTGGCTCGAAATTCTCGCTTTTCAAAGCGTTGAAGTGCAGCCTCTCATGTGCAGCATGTTTATCAATGAACCACACGCTATCATCGTATTCAACGATAATGTATGTATGGAGAGCCTCTCCGATGACTCGCGGCACAGGGGGAGATGGGCAGTTGACGATTGGTGCTTGACAGTTGACAATCGACAGCTGGGCGCTAGGGGCGAGTTGCGCTTGCCGTATTTTTTCACCATTGTAGGGAGTGGCGGCTCCGGTATGCAATGCGCTATTATCGCACTGTGTGCCATTATTGTCTTGCGTGCCAATATAAGGATTTGAGCCCTCTGAAACATGTGTGCTTCGGAACTCATCGGCACTCATGGATTTAAAGCCGCCGCCACCTTTTGGCGAATAGGCCTTTGGAAGGGATTTTGCTCGGGTAGGCGCTGAAAAATCGACACCTTCCGATACGTGGGGCGCATCCAGTTCTAAACTAGCGCTTGCTCGGGCGCGTTCAAGTGCGCCGAGCGCCGCATAACGGACACTCTCAAAAACCTGCTTGTCTGAAACAAACTTGACCTCAGTTTTAGCCGGGTGGACATTTACGTCAACGTCGCTGGGCTTTACAGCAATATACAGCACGCAGGATGGAAAGCGCCCCGAGGGGAGCAGGTTAACATAAGCTTGCTCCAATGCCGCCTGGAGCGTAGCCGAGCGTATTGGCCTGCCATTGACAAAAAAGAACTGATAGCCCCTGTTGCTGCGAGCGGCATCAGGTGAAGAGACAAATCCGGTGACTGAAACCGCCTCATCAGAGGATTCCGCACTCAAAAGCCCTGCGGAAAACTCGCGGCCGAGCAGGCTGTATATACAGGAGTCCGTACGGGAATCGCCCGGCGTGTGGCAATCCGTTTTGCCGTCCCTCAAAAACCGGACAGACACATCAGGGTGCGCAAGCGCCGAGCGAGTCACGGTAGATGCAGCTGCGGAGCTCTCCGCACGGTCGGATTTCATAAATTTCAGCCGTGCAGGCGTGTTGAAAAACAAGTCGCGCACGATAATGGTCGTTCCCTCCGGGCAGCCCACAGGGGACAAATCCACGACCTCGCCTGCCTCAAGCAAGAGACGTACGCCTTCTTTCGCACCATGCTCCCTAGTAAGAAGTTCAATGCGCGACACCGCCGCAATCGCAGCAAGTGCCTCGCCCCGGAAGCCCAAAGTTCCAATGGACTCAAGCCCCTCGGCATTTCTTAGCTTGCTTGTGGCATGGCGCAAAAAAGCGGTTTTCACATCTTCCGGCGCTATACCGCAGCCATTGTCGGTGATTCGCATATAAGTCATGCCGCCGGCAGATATCTCGACGGTGACGACACCTGCCCCGGCATCTATGGAATTTTCAATCAGTTCCTTCAAGACGGACGCAGGCCGCTCAACAACCTCGCCCGCCGCTATTAAATCCGCCACATGCGAATCAAGCTCAATAATCTTTGGCATAGCTCTCCAAATTATCTATAAACTATCGGCAGCCCCTTTACATTCACAGGGTCAACGTCCATCACGGCAATGTCCCCAACGGTGCAGTCGATGCTTGTCACGTCCACTATCGTGTGCATGAGCCCGACGCTGCCAAGCACATTAGCTTTGTGCCCATTTATCCTGACATAGGTTGTCTTGCGCCGCCACCGCACAATGTCGAATAAACTTCGCTCGACAATGTAGCGGTCAACGCCGAAGCCGTGATAGTAGCCGACCGATAAGATTCCAATTTTTGTCGCCGCTTTCGTCACGAAGCCACGCTCCGAGCCTATGGTGTGCCCCTTTGGGTGCCAGCCTACCTCCTCAAGTCCCGCCTCGATATAACCGACGCGCGCGAGTCCCTGAATGGTCTTTCCGGGAATCCTGCCCGAAAGCGCCGTATCGACTCGCACGGCATCCATAAGCTCAAAATTGTACTTAAATAGCGCCGCAGAATCACAAGCGTGCGCTGCGCCCGGCTCATAGCCCATGTCAATAATCCTGTCCAGAACACTATTTAGTTTGTCAAGCTGAGATATGGTGAGCTTTTTGTTGCGCCAAGAAGCAGAAAACGTCGTAAAAGTCCCAACAACCTTCAAGCTGGACATGTATTTATATATGGCTGCAACTTTATCAAGCTCCGTTGGCTGAAACCCATAAACGCCGAGCCCCGTGTCTATTATCACCTGGACATCTGCGATGACCTTGCGCGATTCGGCAATGCCGTTAATGGCCACAGCGGCATCATAAGACCCCACAGTGCACACAACTCCGTGCGACAAAAGCTCGGAAATCTCGTTCGGGTCAGCCGTGCTGCGAAGCATCATTATTTGTTCTTTCTGGAAGCCATTCTGGCGAAGAAGCTTTGCATCTTCCGTATCGGACACGGCAAAGCTGCGTATGCCCTCGTCGCGAAGGAACTGTGCCACAGGAAGCAGCCCCATTCCGCCCGCATTTGCGCTTAAATCGGCTATGACCGTAACGCCCTCGGCGCGGTCTTTAATAGCACGAAGGTTATTTCTGACCACACGCAGGTCGATAACAAGGTTTTTCATCCAGTCTCACCCCTCATAATGTCCATCTAGGCACGCTGTACAACTATTCAACATACCGTACCATATTCAGGTGATTTTTTCAAGGAAAACTATAACCAAAACTTGCCATTAAAATCTGTCGCAGAATGTGTTAAAGTTACTGTACGCATGTTGCACGGTATACGCCCAAGATGGCCGTGAAGTATAGCGCCGTCTATCAATATGCACAACAATCTTATAAAACATCTTGAAAAATTAGTGAAAACAGAGTATAGTAGAAATACAGTCATTGTGCAGCAGCGCTGCCGCGGAGGACACCTTGAACGAGAGAGCCGAAATACCGACAAACGAAATAGAAAATCAGAAAAAAGTGATGCAGCAAATCCTCGAATCATCGCAAGCAAGGCCGGTGCAGCCGCTTGCGTATGTAGATACATATGGGTGCCAGCAAAACGAATCTGATAGCGAAAAACTGCGCGGGATGCTTGCCGAGATGGGCTATGGCTTTACGGGCGACGAATTCCAAGCAGACATAGTCATTATAAACACGTGCGCAATCCGCGAAAATGCTGAAAACCGAGTTTTCGGCAACGTCGGTGCGCTCGTCCACACAAAAAAAGCAAAGCCGACGCAGACAATTGTGTTCTGCGGATGCATGGCTGCGGTACCTGAGACAGTCGAAAAGGTGCGGCAGTCGTACAAACACGTCGACCTCATGTTTTCGCCAAACGTGTTATGGCGCTTCCCTGAACTGCTGCACCGCACGCTCACGGCCAAAGGCCGCATATTCGAAACCGACGCAAACGAAGGAGCCATAGCAGAAGGGATTCCCGCGCACCGCGACGGAACGGTAAAAGCATGGCTGCCCATCATGTACGGCTGCGACAACCATTGCTCATATTGCATCGTGCCATACGTGCGCGGGCAGGAGAGAAGCCGCGAACCGGAAGCAATCCTAAAAGAAGCAAAGCAGCTTGTGAAAGACGGATTCAAAGACATAACTTTACTAGGCCAGAATGTCAATTCATATGGAATGGGGCTTCCGTGCAAAACAGATTTTGCAACGCTCATTCGCAAAATAAACGATATCGACGGAGCGTTCTTAATAAGGTTCATGACCAGCCATCCTAAGGACGCCAGCACAGAGCTATTTAAAGCTATGGCAGAGAGCGAGAAAGCCGCAAGGCATATACATCTGCCATTTCAGGCGGGGGGCGACCGTATACTGAGCCTTATGAACCGGGGGTATACACATGAAGAATATATGGAAAAAATCGCAGAAGCCAGGCAGCAGATGCCGGACATCACTATAACGAGCGATGTTATAGTTGGCTTCCCCGGAGAAACAGAATCAGAATTTGAAGACACTCTGAGGCTTGTCGAAAAGGCGCAGTTCGACGCCATGTTCACATTCATATACTCAAAGCGGCCAGGCACGCCAGCCGCAGAGCTTGAAGATACAACTACCCGGGAAGAAAAGCAAATCAGGTTTGACAGGCTGCTAGAGCTTCAAAATGCGATTTCGGAGAAAAAACACACAAAATACATAGGCAAATCCATAAGCGTGCTGGTTGATGGGGAGTCGCACGACGAGCGTTACCCTCTCAAAGCCCGCACGAACGGAGGCAGGCTTGTGCATCTGTGCGGCGCAGGCGAGCTGGTGGGTCATTTTGTCCAAGCAAAAATAACGCACTGCAACTCATGGTCATTATTTGGAGAATGTGGAGGAGAGCACATATGACCCCAATAATCAAAATATTCCGCTCAGGTGAGCTTGTTTGTGAAACGACGGGCATTGTTGGCGAGACATTGCTCGAGCGAATCAGTGCCGCAGGGGTGTTTGTTGATGCACCGTGCGGCGGAAAAGGCAGATGTGGAAAATGCCGTGTGCGCCTCAGCCCGCAAGGGGAAGAGATTCTTGCGTGTCGTACTCACGTTGAGGGAGACATGGAAGTTTACTTACCAGAAGAAATGGACATGAAAATAGCCAGCGCAGGGGGCACAAAGGATTTGAAATTTGCCGACAGGCCGTATCCGCCTGCTAAAAACAAAAGGCTTGGCGTTGCCATAGACATCGGGACAACATCTGTCGTTGCGCATCTGACGGACATTGGAAGCGGCATCCGCATTGCTACAGCCAGCGGAGTCAATGCGCAGAGGCCGTACGGAGCTGATGTCATCAGCCGTATCCAATACTGCTCAGACCATGGGCATATGAGATTGACTACCCTTGTAAGGGAGCAGATTGAATCGCTTATACGACACACCTGCACAATCTCCGGCGAAAGGGCCCGGGACATAGGGTACATTTCGATTGCCGCAAACACGATTATGCAGCATCTTTGCGCCGGATATTCTCCGGTAGGCATGGGCGTTGCGCCGTTTGAGCCTATCAGCCTTTTTGGCGACGAGCACCCAACGTGGGAAAACCTCCCGGTGGGCAGGAACTGCAAGCTTTACTATGCCCCTGCCATTTCTTCCTACGTTGGAGGGGATATTACGGCAGGAATGCTTGCGGCGAATATGGATGCAGTTGAAGGTCCGGCCGTTTTTCTTGACATCGGCACGAACGGCGAGATTGTCATGAAGGTGGGAGACACGTTTTACTGCTGCGCGACTGCCGCAGGCCCGGCTTTCGAGGGGGCGGAGATAACGATGGGCATGGCGGCGATTAGCGGGGCTATAAACCACGTGAACTGGGAAGATGGCCTGAAGCTGTCGGTCATAGGCGGAAAGAGCCCACTTGGGCTTTGCGGCTCGGGACTGCTTGATTCGCTTGCCGTCCTTCTTGAAACGGGAGCTGTCGATGAAACCGGAAGGCTGCTGGATCCGGATGAGGTTGAACACGATATTGCGTCGCACATCGGGAAAGTTGGCGGCAGCAATGTGTTTTGGCTGTCAAGGAGCGAAAAAGGTGTCTATATGTCAGCGACTGACATAAGGAAGCTTCAATTGGCAAAATCGGCTATTGCCGCAGGCATTGAGACACTGCTGCAACACGCAGGAATCACTGAGCGTGAGGTAAAGCTGTTCGTTCTTGCTGGGGGCTTTGGCAGCTTTATGGACCATGTAAGCGCCGCACGGGTAGGGCTTTTTCCGGAAAGCTTCTTGCCAATAACGCAGACGATGGGCAACACGGCGGGCGAAGGGGCAACGCTTGCCCTGTGCTCAGACGACGCCCGCAAGACGCTTGAGGATATGCGCAATAGGTGCGAGTATATAGAGCTTTCGACGAGCAAAGTTTTTAACGATGCGTTTATAGAACATATTATGTTTTCGGAGGATTAAAATTATGTCAAAATACGACAAACTTGCTGCAATCGCAGAAGAGTGCGGGTTTACCCATTCCTCGCCCCTCAAGGTTTCCACTTTGGAGTTCATGCAGGATGTCCGCGATATGTGCAATGCAGACCAGTGCGAGAACTTCAACAAGTCATGGTCTTGCCCACCTGCCTGCGCCTCGCTTGAGGATATGCAAAAGCGTGTCGAGAGCTTCGAGGGGGGAATCCTTGTTCAGACAGTCGGCGAACTGGAGGACAGCTATGACTGGGAAGGCATTATGGAGGCTGGAATGCGTCAGAAGGAGGCTTTTGCCAAGCTTTGGGGCGAGCTGAAAAAGGAATATGGCGAGATTCTGGCAATGGGCACGGGCGTTTGCAGGATATGCGAGTCTTGCACATACCCCGACGAGCCTTGCCGCTTCCCTGATAGAATGGAGGTGTCCATGGAGGCTTGCGGCTTATTCGTAAGCAAAGTCTGCACTGACAACGGCCTAGCCTACAACTACGGCCAGGACAAAATTGCTTTCACCGCCTGCTTTTTGGTATAAAAGCGTGGCAACAGACTAACTTTTTTGAAGCCCCATTGCCTCTCTAAGCCCCTCGAAATCAAGATAATCCTCGATAAACTGCTTTCGCAGCAAGTTTAGCGGGATGAATTCATTGTATTTCCCCGGCACTTGCACCTTGTCCGGCAGAGGCAGATAATATAGGTTTAAGTTGCTGTGGAGTATGTCGCTTATTATGTTCTCCAAGGCGTCTTTCGTCCCATCAAAAGTTGCCTCGAGATAAACGCAGGTGATAAAAGGCATCTTGCTCTTTACTCCCCTTTGGCGCAGGGCGTAATTTAAGGTCATCAGCTGCCTGGTGCCGACCCATGGGAAAATGGCGAACTTTTTGTCAGATAGTTGCGTCACTAAGTTATCCAATATGCCGTTGCCCCGGGCAATATACTGAATTTCGGCAAGCCGCTCTTTGCAGCGGTCGCTCAAATAAGGATAAGGCTCGCTGCCTTTTAGGACACTGCGAACTTTCTGGACAAGGGTCGTATGCAGCTCTGCGAGAAAATCAACATCCCAATCCACAAGCGAGATGCCCGGAACTCGTTTTACAAAGAGTACCTTTGATTTTTCGTTTACGTCAACTGTCTCCCACGCCAGGCCTGCCAGCGCAAAACGGATGCCGACAGGATAGATTTTGTCAACCGTGCCGATGGTGCGACTTTCGTCTTTTACCAGCAAGTATTCCGGGGCAACAAAAACTGTAAGGAACTTGTGGCTATTTACCACCCTCTCACCTTCGCGGCCAATCATGAGCCCTCCATGCTCGGTACGCTGCAATTGGTCGATATCAAGCATATGCGTGAGCAGCCTCTTGTAATCCTCTTGAGGAATGCTTTTGAAGCAGCCCAACGATAGTACAGACTGCGCCAGTCCTGCCGCAGACATTTCGCCGTTGCTTTTCAAGCAGCTCATAGTCTGGTGGTATAAGAGGTTGTAGGCGTAGTTTTGCGGGGGTATCGGCTCAATCCAATGCTCTTTTAGATATAGCTCAATGATGCCGATGGTTCGGATAAAACCCCAGTTGATAGGGCCTAGGATATCGTCGGAGTTAATCTTTATGCTTTCTACAAATGTGAACAGCAATTGCGGAACTTGCCCGCGCCGTCCGCACCTGCCCAAGCGCTGCGCAAAGCTGGCTACGTTGAGCGGGGCGCCGATTTGAACAGCTTGGTCAAGCGAGCCTATGTCGATGCCTAATTCCAGCGTGACAGTGGCTCCGGTGACGATTTTTTCATCGGCAGACTTCATTTCGTCTTCAGTGCTTTCCCGCAAGAGTGCGGACACATTGCCGTGGTGAACCCTGTATACGTCGGGGGCTTTATTTTTTAAGGCGATTTCACGCAAATGTGCCATCACAAGCTCAGTTTCCTCTCGGCTGTTGGTGAAGACGATGGTTTTCTTGTCCAGGGTTTGTTTGAACAGGTATTCATAATGCTCGCGGTCGCCGATGTCCCCGGCGCTGACATTGACGACATTGCCGCTGCCGTCCCGCTCTTCAAAATCCCGCTTGTCGGCATAATTTACAAATCGCTCTACATGCAGCCTGACCCGCTTTTTGCCCTCTTCCACAATAGGGGCAGCACACTCCCTGCCTGTGTTGGTATTCAGCCAATTTTGCGCCAGTGAAATATCGCCCAGGGTTGCGGATAGGCCGACCCGGCGCGGGTTTGAGCCTGTTAGACGGTTAATCCGTTCCAAAATGCATAGCAACTGAAGTCCGCGGACGTCGCGCATGAAATAGTGGACTTCGTCGATAATTACAAAGCGCAAGTCGGAAAACATCGACAAGACGGCGCCCCGCTTGTTCGTAATCAGGCTTTCCAGCGATTCCGGTGTAATTTGCAGCAGACCTTCGGGGTTTTTTACGAGTCTATTTTTTTGTGTCTGCGATGCGTCGCCATGCCACTTTGTGACGGGGATGTTGGAATCCAGGAGCATTTGTTCCAAGCGTTTGAATTGGTCGTTGATGAGCGCCTTGAGCGGCGATATGTACAAAACGCCGACGGAGGCGGAGGGTCTGTTGTATAGTTCGGTAAGTACGGGCAAAAAAGCCGCTTCAGTCTTGCCGGAAGCAGTTCCGGAGGAGAGCAGGAGGTTGTCGTCGCTATCTAAAATCGCCTCACAGGCAGCCACTTGGTTGCCCCTGAGCTCTTCCCATTTGTTCTGATAAATAAAGTCTTGAATAAACGGCGCAAGCCTGTTGAATATATCCATGTTTTATTGCTCCGCTCCTATTTGTCTACACTTCAAACTCCTGAAATTCGCTGTGAATCTCTTCGTCTGGCAAACCGCCCTTTGCCAGCTCGAAGCTGTTGTCGCCCAAGATTTCAGAAATGCTTTTGCTTGGATTTTGGTGTAGGATATTTATAAGCTCGATGAAATCACGGATAATCTCGCGCGGCGTTATGTGCGTCTGGGCGCCGACTCGGTTGTATTCCACACCTAAAAAGTACACCAGTTCGTCATGCGATAAAGTGGGCGCATAATTGTACAGCTGTGCATGGATGTGCAGAAGCTTCTCGACGAGGACGTACATCTCCTCCTGCGAAAGCATCTGCAACCGGATGATGGGAGCCGAGAGGTCTTTGAAATCGGCGTTGGCGAAATGCCCTTCGGCAAGCCGCGAGCGCAGCGCCTCATAGCTAAACAAGCCCTTGTATTTATCTTCGACGCACTGCGGCGTGGCGCCCATGAGAAAACCAACGTGGCTAGCCTTGCCCTGGAGCACGTCGTTATACATCGTGAGGATTTTTTCGTAATTGTTCGACCTTGTGATGGAGTTCGAAATCTTAAATATATTGACCAATTCATCAATGACGACTAGCAAGCCTTTATATCCGGCGCCAACCAGAAAAGCAGCGAATATTTTCAAAAAATCATACCAGGTCTCGTCCGTGACTATGAAATTGATGCCTAAATCGGATTTTGCCTCTTTGCGAGAGGCATACTCACCCCTGAACCACTTTAGCACATTGGACTTTAGCGCCGCATTGTCCTGCCGATATGCGCTCCAATAGGCGGCGACAGCCTTGGCGAATTCAAAACCATTGACCATTCCCTCAAGCGAGCTTGCGACCGCAAATATCCGTGCCTCAACCAACTTGTCAAACTCTTCGCCATCCGCTCCTGTTTCTATTTTGACCTCCGCCTGAATGCCGGAAATCCATTTTTCTAAAATAAGCGCAAGAGCGCCGCCGTCAGGCTTTGATTTTGTGGAAAGGTTTTTGATTAATTCCTTATAAGTGGCAAGCCCCTGCCCCTTTGTGCCCGCAAAGCGGCGTTCGGGCGAGAGGTCTGCATCCACTACCGCAAAACCCTTTGCCGTGGCGTAGTTGCGAAGGGTCTGGAGCAAGAAGCTCTTTCCACTTCCATACTTGCCGACGATGAAGCGGAATGTGGCGCCGCCTGCCTCAATCATCTCGATATCGTGCAAAATAGCGGAAATCTCCTGTGCCCTGCCAACCGTTATATATTCAAGCCCCACACGAGGCACGACGCCGCCCTTCAAGGCATTCACCAGAATATTTGCAATGCGGCCCGGCACTCTGCTTGCTGTGCTCATATTAGCGACCATTCCTTCATAATACCCAACCCCTTACCAATTCCTTATAATCATCGTACAAAACGAAATCCTCATCAAGCAGGTTATCGCCGATATAATCCATCGCTTTCACGTTAATCCCATCAACCAAAACCTCAGGCATGACGCCGCACCCGTCGGCGAACGCCTGTATATCCGGCTCGCCGCGCAGCGCTGCGCACAAAGCCCCTAGCTCAGATTCCGTAAAAATGCTTTTGACGCTTTCGGCGTCTTCCGAGGCGGCTGGAGCAGCAGAATCGAATGTTGGCGTCGGCCTAGGCCTAGGCTCAGGTTCGGATGGCAATATATCCTGCAGTGCCGCTTGTGGCAAATTTTGCAAGTCCGTCAGGTGGGGAGTGCGTGATTTTGCGCCAACAGGCTGAACACCCTGTTCCGGCACAATCAATTTCTCCTGTGTGGCAAGGGCTTCCTTCCTGATTAATGACAATGCGCTCAAATCCACCTTGACGATTGTTTTTGTCGCCTCCCTATAAAATTCAAGAGTTGCGTCGCTCACTATACTTTCAAGTGGCTTCCCTGAGATGCGCAACTCCTCGACAATGGGGCTGGAGGCGTTGCTTATGCTGGCAGAGAGCTTGAATTTATGCTGGGTGACTTGTCTAAGGACAGACTCCATTTGCTTCATAATATAGCCGACCAGCAGTCTCCCGCCATCGGTTGTGATTGCAGTGCTATATGTCCATTTGCCTTGTTCGCATATGTAGATTTCAGTGGTCGATAGCACAATCCGCCTATCCGCTTGAGGCGCCCACTGATAAAATAGCGCATCCCTGAATGGTGTCCATGCTAGCCTCTTTATTGGCGGTTGAAATATGGATCTATCAAAGTCGATACTTCGGTCTGTGCAGATTTGCTTGAGTCTGCTTATAACATAGACAAAACAATCCTCAATGAGCGTTGCGTTGCCATCGGCAAAGAAAGCAGACCTCTTGATATCGTATTTTGAAATAACGCAGAATAAGTTGAAAATATCATCCGGTGCCGCTATGCTTGGATAATGTGCGGCGAGGCTGTTTTCTGCGATGAATTCCTGAAATGACCTTGGGAGCTGGTAATAGATATGATAATCCTTCAGCCATCGAATCATGTACCTATCGATGATTTTGGTGTGAGCGCCAAAAGCTCTCCAAAAAGCCATCAGCCGGTCAAGTCCGTCCTGAGGGCCGCTTACCCCGATGTTGCTCAACAATTCGTAAATGTACAAAAATGCGTAGGATAAAGGCGTTTCGGATATTATGCCCTCCCGGATCTGCGTGCGCCAAGTAAAGTACGTCCTGAGCTGCTCGTACCCCATAATCTGATAATATGGGAAATAATGTGAGAATGGGGCGTTGCCTGTATAGTCGTCGGTAAAATCCTTCATAAACATGCCCTGCCTATAAAAGACATAGCTGTTGTCGCGAGAGGAGTTTCTGCCAAAAAACTTTACATATGAGCTTGGGGACTGATGAGTCCTGGAAATTTCCCTCATCTTCAAAAATAAGTCGCGGATTTCATCTTTCTCAGGCTCTGCGATTTTTTGCGGCTTTGGTACGAATTTGCCAACGCCCGGGATTGGGCAGGAGTCATATTCGATTTCATAATAAACATCGCTAGTTGGGGATATGGTGGGCAGCGGTTTCGCTAAGACTGGTTGCTCAACACCTCCGGCTTCCCGCACAGATTGCCGGAAGGGGATTTTGGATGCTTCATATATTTTGTCTGCACTATGCTTGCCCATACTTCCCTCTTAACACAACATGCAACTTTTTTTGAGTGAATATACCACAAATGTGACTGCGGCGCAAGTTTTTTGCCCACTGAGCTCACGTCACGATGTGGGAGACAATCGGCAGCTGCCACTGCCGATCGGCACATTCCCATACCAATATACCATAATGGGAAAGAGCTGAAAAGCTCAATTTTTAAGATGCCAAGGGGGTATGGTACACCTTGCCGAACCATACCCTCTTGTGCTATTATTGCTTGAATAAAGACTGCCCTGCTTATGGTGCAGACAACGCCAAAGTCAATTCCCCATATACATCCACCGTCCTAGCGTTATCCCTGAAGCTTATGAAAATAGCGCTCCCTAAGCTTCGCTCGATTCGGATGGTAGGGCTTGAATCCGGCCGGACAAACAGCAATCCCACCGAGAAATGGCCCTTCCAAGCGGCTGCAGCATAGCCATTAGTCCTGCGCCCTGCGCCGATTTCCCTCATGCTTTGGTCAATCAATGTGATTTCGGTGATGTTGCCGAAGGGGACGCTTGTCCCATACATGGAGCGAATCTGTATGTGGTCGCTGTGGATGGTGACTGCCGGCTCGGCCTCCCCGACAAGGAACATCACGCCAACCCCAAGGAGCGTTATCGCCGAAATGCCCCCGACAACGATTAAGAGCATTTTGGTTCCCTTTGATACGGGCGTCCTGCCTTCGGCGACTTCAATACTTTCGTTTATGCTTTTGAGATGTGCGATAAAACCATCCCTATCCTTAGGCGCAATTAAAAGCGTGTCGTGATAATTCCCGCTCTTATACTTGTAACGGACTTCTGTTCGGTCGAGCGACAGCGCCGGGGAGCTTATGGGGTTCCAGGTTCTGCCGATGCTAGTGATTTGTCCGACCTCAATCCTTCCCATAGTTAAAAAACCGCTGCGCACAATCAGCTCTCCCCTCTCCACTAGATAATACGAGTTGAGCCAAATAGGCAAGGTAAACACATTGATCGGGGTGAAGGTCGCAGCAAGTATGATGCCGGTGACACCCCAGTTTACAATGTTGACCAAAGCCCAAATGTTTACTGCTACTAAAACGGCAAATGTTAAATGAATCCACCAATCAACCTTAGCTTTAAACTTCATAAGAAGCACCTCCCAGAATACATGTTATTGCCGATACTGTTTTTATATAGCCGCAGTATCGAGCTGCATTTAGTTTAGCAAAAGCCGGGCAGCCCGACAAGGCAAAAGCGCCGGAACATACAAATGAGGCGTTGAAATGTCGGATAAAGGCGGTCTAGGGGTGGTAGCGGAGAAAGGACGGCAAATGCTTCATAAGACACTGTGCGGCGAGCCTTGTGCGCTTGTCAGCAACATCCAACACTACACAATACACGATGGGCCCGGGATAAGGACGGCAATCTTTTTTTCCGGATGCACGATGAACTGTATATGGTGCTCAAACCCGGAAACAATCAAGCCATACCAGAGGCTGGGAATATATCCGGCAAGGTGCCTGACAAAGCACAAATGTGGATACTGCGCAAAAGTTTGCCCCATGAAAGGCGCACCGATTGAATTTGACGAAAGCGGAACGCTTGCGAGGCTTAAAATGGCGGAAGAGTGCAAAAGTTGCTTAAAATGCGCAGAAGCCTGCCCCCCCAGGGCGATAAAGCTCTGGGGGAAGCAACTGACCCTCCCTGCGCTTATGAAAGCAGTCGAAGGCGACCGCAATTTTTATGACAAGAGCGGCGGCGGGGTCACGTTGAGCGGCGGCGAGGTCATGGCACAATGGGAATTTGCCGAAATGCTGCTCAAGGCCTGCAAAGAAACAGGGATAAACACCTGCATCGAGACGGCACTCCATTGCCCGGCTGAGCATATGGAGGCCGTTTTCAGGTACGCCGACCTTGTGATTGCAGACATTAAGCACATGGACAGCGAAGCCCACAAAAAGTGCACGGGCGTTGGCAATGAGCTTGTGCTCGGCAATCTCAAAAAAACGGTGGGGCTTGGGAAAAAGCTCGTGCTCCGCACCCCCATCGTGCCCGGGTATAATGGAGGAGAGCAAGAAATCCGTGCAATCGGGCAGTTTATTAAAGACGAGTTGCGAAGTGAAATAATCTCATGGCAGCTGCTGCCGTTTCGGAAGTTAGGGACAGAGAAGTACGAATCGCTGATGATAAAATACCCGATGGAAGCCTATGAGCCAACCGGTCGAAACCAGTGGGAGCAGGAGCTTAAGCGGCTCGCTGCAATGCTAAAGCAAGAATACGGCTTGCCAGCAGAGCCGGGAACAGGCGGAAAACTGGAGCTGTAACCCGGTCACAGGGAGGTATCCAAAAAATTGCCTTGGCAAGCCCTTATTATTTCCTGTGCGTATCGTTGGGCGCACCTTTCTCATGCGCAGGCAAACCAATCGCTGGCGGTGCGGATATGCGGTTTCCCAATCCGTCGGAATCTTTTAGCTTGAACTGCGAAATCAATTGCTCCAACATTATCGACTGTCCGCTCATCTCCTGCGATGCGGCGGCCGATTCTTGTGCCGTCGCAGAGTTTTGTGAAACGACGTGGGACACTTGCTCTATGCCGGCGTTTATGCCCTTGAACACAGCAAGCTGACCATCCACAGAGCTGCCGATTTCGTGGATGATTTGCTTGTTTTCGCCGAGGTTTGACGTAATTGCCTCAAGACTTGCAGCGGTTTCTCCGGCGATTTTTGCGCCAAGTTCCGCCTTTTCGATAGTGTTGGAGATAAGCTCGTTGGTATCTTTTGCGGCTTCCGCACTCTTCGCCGCAAGGCTGCGAACCTCCTCAGCCACAACGGCAAAGCCTTTACCGTGCTGACCGGCGCGCGCAGCTTCAACTGCGGCGTTGAGAGCGAGGATGTTCGTCTGGAACGCAATATCGTCGATGACCTTGATGACCTTGCTTATACTCTGCGATGCCTGTTCAATCTCGCGCACGGCAGCAATCATGCCGGTCATCTGCTCACCGCTGACTTCCACGTTTTTCATGATTATATCGGCGTTTGATATTGCGCGCCCAGTGCTGATCTTGTCCTCGTTTACCATCTTGTCAATGCCGCTCATTGCGTCAAATAGCTCTTTAACCGCCGCCGCCTGCTCGGTACTGCCTTGCGCAAGGACTTGAGCACCGTCCGCAATCTGCTTCGACCCGGTGGCGACTTGTGCCGTGGTTGTTTGTATCTCGCCGAACATCGCATTCAGGTTATCCCTCATCTTCAGCATCGAAATGCTGATGTGGTCTTTCTCTGACAGTGGCGTTATCTCAATCGAAAAATCGCCGTCCGCCATATGCGACAAATTCTGCTCAACTGTGCTCAGGTGCTGAACAATTCCGCCAAAACCGCGCGCGCTGTCTCCGATTTCATTTCGCCATGTGCTGCAGTTCATTGCCGATGCCATTACATCCGCCTCAAATTCAAGACTGCCTGTTTTGCCGAGTCCTCCAAACGCCCTCGCCATGCGGGTTAAGTGATATTTAAGCCGCCGGGATACATACAGCGTAAAAACAATCGACGCAGCGATAAGCGCAACAGCAATACTTCCGACGTTGAAGAAAACCTGCCCGATTGCGTACGAAAGCGGTACTTGGGTGACAACGTACCAACCGGAGGTTTCAAGCTGGCTGCCAATATGGACGAACCCGCCGCCGATGTGATACCCATCACGCAAAACCGCATCGAACATGTCTGCGAACCGCCCGCCGGAAGCGGCGCGGATGCTGCGGAAGACACCTTCAGAATCGGGTCCGAAATCCGGGTCGCGGTGCATTAGGATATAACCGTCTGCGTTAAGCAAAAACGAGAAAGCGTGTGTTCCGATGTTCGCTTCATCGATAAAGTCCGCCACGGTGGTCAGCGGTATATCAATCGACGCAACGCCTGCGTCAGCGTTTAAGTCATTAATTGTGCGCACGGCGGCAAGGGCAAGGTTGCCCGTACCGGCATCGACAAAAGGCGCTGTTAGCATTGGCCGTCCGGGATTTTGCGCCGCAAGCACATACCACGGGCGTTCGTACGCAATCCACCAGTCCGGCGGAATAAAACCGCCGCCGAAGAGTCCTGTTCCGTCGGCGAAGCCTGCGTAAACCTCAGTGAGGCTGTCGTGGGCGCGGAGCGTAGAGGCAAGATGAGTGTGCGCTACGTCCGAGCTGACACCCGGGTTGCCCATAATCATGGCGACTTGCTCCACCAAGGTCATTTTCCCGTCAACCCATCCGTCAATCCTATAGCTGAGCGATGAATTTTGCTGCTGGAGGGTATTCATGCTCTGGTTTAGCACCGTGCCGTATGATATAACCCCAGCAACAGTGACAAGCACCACAAAGCAAGCCACCATCAGCAATAAGAGTGGAGTGATTAACCCACCGTTTTTTATATCTTTCACTTTAATATATTAAAAGGCTTGGGTTAGCAAATCTTAACCGAAGCCTTGGATTATTTTTATGTTTTATTGTAATATAGGAGCTAGCCTTCGTTATGAGGGAAGCGGCATATATAATATTTCCGTTCCACCGTCTCTATCACCACAGAAGTTTCATCCTCCATTTTCAGCTTTTTGCGGATGCCGCTGATGTGCACCTTAATTGCCCCTGCATTATTAATTGAATCTTGCCCCCATACGCCCTCATATATTTCCACTGGGGTTATTTTCTTGTCCATGTTCTTTAGGAAGTAAGCCAATACGGAAAACTCCTTGGGGGTGAAGTTAGCATCTTCACCGTTCAGTTTTGCCCGTTGTGTTATGTTGTTGACAGTTAGTTTACCATACTCCGCAACATCGGCGGCGGTTTTCGTTTGCGCAACCGCATCCTTAACCCGTTCGTCTGCTCTTTGCTTCTGATTTAGTAATTTTTCAATGCGCACAAGAAGAACCTCGCTGTCATAAGGCTTTGCCACATAATCATCGCCGCCCTCTCTTATGCCCTTTACCTCATCGCTGGATTCTGAAAGTGCTGTTAGCAGTAGAATGGGAACATCCGCCCCCGTTTGCCTAAGTTCCTTTAGAAAGTCCAGCCCGCTTCCGTCCGGCAGCATAATGTCAAGGACAATAAGGTTGGGCGTAGACTGCTTAATACTTTCCCGCGCCTCGGCAAGATTCATGGCAGTACGAACCTTGTAGCCGCTTTCTTCTTCCAGCATCTCTTTGTTGAGTTTTTGTATAGTCTCATTGTCCTCAACAAGTAGAATATTAAACATCAGCCTCAACCAACCTTTCCCTATAAAATATCGGTTATCGGTATCGTGAATACAACCTCTGTGCCTTTGTCTATTTCGCTATTAACCCGAATCGTCCCGCCGTGGGATTCTACGGTATTTTTGCATATCGCCAGCCCCATACCTGTGCTGCCCGAACCGGATACACCCCGCTCAAAAACATGGGGTAGTATATCAGTTGGGATGCCCATGCCGTTGTCTTTGACTGTGACGAATACAAACTGTTCTTTCGCTTCTATACTTACTATGAGTTCTCCCTTGGATGTGTGCTTATTAGAGTTGGCCAATAAATTTAACAGCACTCCGATTAGTTGGTCGGCATTGCCATATATATGGGGCAAATTTTCTTCTGCGTTAATGATTAGCGCATTATTCTGCTTTTCGATAATACCGAAGTATCCTTCCGCAGCCGTTATAAAAAGAGAGGTTGGGTCAAGCGCAGCTGCCTTTTCACGATTCTCCTGCAATGCTGCCATTTTGATTGCACTCTCAGTAAGGCGAGCCATGCGCATAATTTCATCTTTCGCTCGGCTGATAGATTCGTTGATTTTTTCACTTTCTAAGCCTTGTTTGCGAGATTCCCTGCCTATTCGCTGTATATCATTCAAAACCACCGTCAGCGGTGTTTTAATTTCATGGCTCAAATTTGCCATAAATTCTGTTTTCATGCGGGATAGGCTTTCAAGGGCAGCATTTTCGACGGCCAAGTGTTGCTCGGCTTCTTTTGATTTTTTCATTTCCTCCATAATTGCCATAAACACGGCAGAAGCCAAACACAGCAATAATGTTATTGCGCCAATGCGGGTAAAGTTTGTACCTTCAAAAGGCGGAAGCATAAAATTGAACCAAGGTACATTGTTGTTAAAATCGAAAAAGGCTTCCCTAAGTGCTGTATAGCCTAGGATAATTGTGCCCACAACCAACATAAACTGATGAGGGTTTGACAGGTGCATTTTTCTAAGCGTAGCGAATGCTGAATAAAAAACAGCGATGCCCGTAATCGCCAAACCTACCGAAGTCCCATGATTCATTACCGCTTCCATATCGGCAAATAAAAGATAAATCGTCCATGCCAGTCCCATGCCAAATATAAAGCGGAAAGCATATTTGTTATATGCCTGCGGGAACATAGAATGAATTATTGCGTATATCATAACGCTGGTTGAAGTAATGATGGTTGACCAAAAGCGAAATCGTATTGGTTCATCAAGCCAAGGGAATGTCGTTGTAAACACGATTACGCCTCTGGCTCCTATAGCCAAAAACCATAAAAAGCAAAACAGTGCAAACAGTAACGCAGGTGCGTGTTGATATAAAAGCAGATACAATAACAGCGAAATTATCGTCAAAGCAAGCAGAATTCCAAGCATTATATTGGTTGTATACTCTGTTTGCCGAATCCGCATATTGTAATTATACATATCCAATCCGCCACCCCTATAAACACCGTGTATAACATAGGTGAAATTGGATTGCTGATGCACGATTTCAACAACACCGTTTACAGGCCGCACCGCAAAAGTGATGCGTGGTGCAAAGCGAGTTTCTCTATCATTTCCCCCCGGGTTGCCCAAGTCACGAAGCCATTCACCATTAACAAAAATGCTGTCCGAATATCCGGAGCTGGTGCGTGTGAATACATAGTACGCATCACCTGGAAGCAAAAACCGTAAACGTACCGTTCCCCCAGCGCCTCTGATTGTGGGGTATCTCAGGGATATTTCATCCGTTCGTTCGGCAAATTCATCCGGCGAAAGGAAAGAAATCGGTATAAATTCCACCCGGCCAAGAATGCCTGGGTTAGCACTTTCAAAATTGAAATCGCGTAAATCCCAAGTTGCGTTGTTGCTGTAAACACGAATAACATGTTCCTCCGGGAGGTTAGCCCACAGCCAAGAGACCGTCACTATTATTAAGAGCAGGGCAGAAAAGGTGATATATCGTTTCATGCTTGCATACAGTGCTTTATTCATTGTGTATCGCCCACCTCCCTCCGTAATTTTGTCGACTAATTTAATTATATTCGTTTTATCGCAATCAGTCAAGACTTCGGTCAAGACAGGCTTCGGTTAAAATTCACTAACCGAAGCTTTTTAATATATTGAGGATGTTATGATTAAATAGAAAAATTAAAATTTGCTAGGGAGCGATAATAACGATGGTGCCAAAGCGTTCATGCCGTAGCAGAATTGCACTGCGTGTTTTTTCCATAAATTTTACTATTATGGCGTTAATACTAGTTACGATTACCATAATCGCTACAGTTATTTAGTGTAAGGGATATGTTTTATTTTGTGGCAATTTTGGTTTTTGCGCTTATTTTATATATGCTTATTAGTTCCATCGTAATGAGAAGGCATGTACTGACCCCGCTTGCAAATCTCATAAATAGTATTTCCCAAATATTGGTTTTTTATAGTGGCAGAAAGAAAATCGGAGGGCAGCTTCATGGACAAAAAACGCAAAACGGTATTTTTAGTTGACGATGATATGACGAACCTGACAATCGGAAAAAAGGCATTATCCGGCGTATATAATGTGTTTACCTTGGATTCAGGTGCGGATATGCTTGAAATGCTGGAAAATTTGCACCCGGATTTAATTTTACTGGATGTGAACATGCCAGAAATGGACGGTCATGAGGCAATACAGCGGCTTAAAGCCGACGATAAAACAGCTAACATTCCTGTTATTTTTCTGACCGCCCTAACAGATGAAGCCATGGAGCTAAAAGGTCTGACCTTGGGGGCTATAGACTATATCACAAAACCATTTTCTGCCCCTTTGCTTCTAAAGCGGTTGGAGGTTCACCTTTTAGTTGAAGCGCAAAAGCGCGAACTCGTCACCCAAAAGCGCGAATTGCTGTTCCTTAATAATAATCTGGAACAATTGGTAGACGAAAAAACAGAAATGGTTGTAGAGCTTAAAAACGCCATCATTTCAACTATGGCAGAGTTGGTGGAATACAGGGATGAAATTACAGGTGGGCACATTGTACGCACACAAAGGTATATGAAAGCGTTATTGGATGTCATGCGTAGTCAGGGAGTATATGCCGAAGAAGTGAATAGGCTTGACGAAGAGCTTGTGCTTCAATCTTGCCAACTTCATGATGTGGGCAAAATTGCCGTAAGTGATGCCATTCTTAACAAACCCGGCAAACTTACGGCAGAAGAATTTGAAACTATCAAAAACCATACCCTATTTGGCGGTGAGGTAATAGAGCGGCTTAAAGAAAAGACAATGGACAGCGATTTTTTAGAGTATGCCAGAATTTTTGCCATATCCCACCACGAAAAATGGGACGGTAGCGGCTACCCTCACAAATTTGCAGGGGAAAACATCCCCCTGCTCGGCAGGATGATGGCCATTGGCGATGTGTATGATGCCCTTGTGGAACCGCGTCCATACAAAGATGCTTTTGCCCACGAAAAAGCAATGAAAATAATCATAGAAGGACGCGGAGGGCATTTCGACCCCGTTTTAACGGATGTATTTCAAAAAGTTCACCATGAATTTGAGCGCATAGCAACGGAGGTTAAAAGATGATGATAAAAAAACTAATTAACAACCTCACGGTAAAATCGCGGATTGTGCTGGTACTGATTATAGTGGTAATCTTGGCGACCGGGGCTGTTACGTTAGTTAGGGCCGCTCAGATAACCAACCAAATGAATGCGCTGCTTGAAGAACGGCTGAAGGGCAATGCCAACATGACCTTCGGCATTTTTGAAACGGTGGGTACTTTATACTTGGTGGATGCTTGATGCGGCTACAAACCACGCCCGTCGAGGGCTTACGGATGAGAGCTACGACATAGAATGGCAGTTATTAAATTTATTTAACACTATGGGTTATACAGTCTCAACTTCATGCCGAAGCCGCATCAAAAGCCAAAAGCGATTTCTTATCCAAAATGAGCCATGAGATACGTACTCCATATATATTGTTTCACGTGAAACAATTGCTACAACAACTTGTGGAAAGCTTGCTTCGCAAGGGGTTTCTAGTGCTTCGGGAACGAGGCACTAGTTGCAGAGAAACGCCTCAAATGTGAGCAATTATACTTCGTTTACGACATAGCCATTATTAATAAGGGTTTGAAGTCCTTTGCAGAGGCGTTCTTCTTTCATAAGGATGTAGTCTGTGTTGTATGTTGATACGACGAATATGCTGATTTGCGCATCAGCTAAGATGCTTGAAATCTTTGCCACTACCCCAACTAACCCGAAATCTAATGTTCCTGATATTCTCAATGCCTTCCAGCCCTTTTCAATTTCCACGGCATTTGAAGGCACATGCGCAGATTCGCAAACTAAGGAAATTTCATCAGGGGCTTTTGCAACAAACAGCAGTTCCCTTGTGAAGTCTATTTGCGCTATGCTTTCTATCTTGCACACACAAAAGTCTCCCTCTATTTTTTGTAATTCCATATTTATGACTCGTCCTTTCGCACTGAAAAGCATGAAGCGTGCTTTTCTTTGTAGTAGCTAATCCTTCTGGCCGCAGCAGCAGCCAGGCAGCGTGCTTAGCGGCCCTTAAGCGTAACTTAGGGGCATTTTTTTGTATCTTAGGAAAAATCGCTTGCAAGTGAAGCGTTAGGTATATACTATCTTAAACAGGCATTGCCTACTGGCTGTCCGCAAGCTCTGTTTGCAACCTACTTTGCCCCGGGGAGGTGAATTCGTGAAAATAAACATAAATATAGATAAAAATTATGCGGAAACAGAAATTACAATAAACTGCGCCGTCATGAGTGAGGAACTCGAAAAAGTTATCGCCAGCCTTCGTGCTCTGGATTTCAAGCTGACAGGCACAAAGGACGGGCAGACGCACATACTGAGCACAAGCAAAATCCTATATATAGACACCGTGGACAAAAAGACGTTCTTATACACGGAATCGGCTGTATACGAAACAAGCCTGCGGCTTTATGAGTTAGAGGAAAACCTATCCACAAGCGACTTCTTCCGAGCTGGAAAGTCCAGCATCATAAATTTCAACAAAATAAAGTCATTAAAATCAGACCTTGACGGAAAGATTGTCGTAGTCATGGAAAATAACGAGAAATTGATAGTATCAAGGCAATATGCCGAGTTTATCAAAAATAAATTAGGAAGGGCGTGATGATAATGGAGGAAAAAAAGAGAATAGTCAATTTAATTTATCAAAACACAATAACTTCGTTTGCACTTTCGATATTGGCGATAAGCGCCACAGGATGGATGCTTGGGGATTCGCAAATCGAGTTTGGCGGAATATTCCGGTTAGGCAGTGCGGGGCTGTCATTTCAGAGCATAGCGCAAATTTTTGCACTGTCCCTCGCCCTTGGTGTTTTGAACACACTTCTGACATCGGATTTGCTCTTCAGAAAAGTGATGCTGCTATGGCGCATGGTGTCGCTCTTATTTCTTGGGGTTGTATCTTGCATTATTTTTGCAATTGTATTCCGGTGGTTCCCTCTCAACATGTGGGAAGCGTGGGCTGCATTTTTAGGGTTCTTCGTAGGAGGTTTTGGGCTTGGGTCGCTAGGCATGATTGCAAAAACAAAGATAGAGGACAAGCGCTACAACAAGGCTCTGTCTAATCATAAATTAAAACGGGAGGGAAGTAAAGATGATTAAAATGAACAACATTGTAAAATCCTTTGGTGCACAAACTGTACTTTCAAACGTGTCCTTTGAAGCTAAGCAAGGAGAAATATTTGGGCTTTTGGGACGTTCCGGCGCAGGCAAAACCACAATAATAAACATTTTGACCAACCAGTTAAGCCCAGACAACGGCAGCCATAGGATTAGCGTAAGTCTGCATGAAACAGGGCTTATGCTAGATGAAGACGGGCTGTACGACAGGCTCAACTGCCTCGATAATCTCAACGTTTTTGCTGACATATATGGGATTTCGCACAAAAAATCGAGCGAGGCGCTTGAAAGAGTTGGGCTGGGCAGCTCCGCAAAAAAGGCGGTCGGCCAACTTTCAAAAGGCATGCGCCAGCGGCTTGCGCTCGCCCGAGCGATTTTGCATAACCCTAAGGTGCTGTTTCTCGATGAGCCAACAAGCGGCCTTGACCCCTCGACAGCACAAGGGATTCATCAACTTATCCAAGGTTTGCAAAAGCGAGGCACAACCATATTTTTGACAACCCATAACATGGATGAAGCGGTCAAACTATGCGACCATGTGCTGCTTTTGCACAAAGGCAGAATTGTGGAGCAAGGTGTGCCAGCGGAAATTTGCCAGCGGCATGGTGCAATTAAAACGGTGCCGGACTTAGAAGCGGTATTTATTAAAATGACTGGGGAGGGTTTATCATGAGGGGCGTAAAAGCAATTTTTATTAAGCAAGCGAAAGATATGACTAAGAATTTTTCGGTACTGATAATGTTCGTACTCTTTCCGGTTGTGGCATTTGGCATGACACATTTTGTAGCGCGTGGCAACGACGATATTTCCGACACTATGTTTACCACAATGATGGCGAGCATTTTTGTGGGGATGGCATTGATACAGTCGGCGTGTACCGTCATCGCAGAGGACAGGGAAAAGAAAAGTTTGCGCTTTTTGGTGATAGCCGGCGTCAAGCCCTTGGCGTACTTACTGGGAATTGGCGGAGTAATCTTAACTGCCAGCGTAATTTCCTCGTTTGCTTTTGGCTACATCGGCGGGTTCGGCCAAGGTGAGTTTGTGGCTTTTATGGCGGTTATGATATCTGGCGCTGTGGCATCTATAATCCTTGGGGCGACCATCGGGATATATGCAAAGAACCAACAGGCCGCTACGGGCTTGAGCATGCCTGTTGCCGTGGTCTTGGGGTTTGGCCCAATGGTGGCGCAGTTTAACGAGCGAGTGGAAAGCGTAGTCGGCATTTTCTACACACAGCAGATTAATGTGGTTGTAAACGACTTCTCCGCAGGGATTGCATATCCCCTTTCAGTAATATGGATCAACATTGCCGTGCTTACCGTCTTGTTTGTGATTGCATATGCCCGAAAAGGTCTTAGGGATTAGCCTATCTGCGACAGCATCGGCCTCGCACCTCCTAGGAATGCTCCAAGCCCCGGAGTGCAGAGTGGGCGCAGTTTCGCCATAGATATTGTTTCACGTGAAACAATTGCCACAACAACTTGTGGAAAGCTTGTTGTGGCAAGGGGCGGAGGGTGCTTCGAAAACGAAATTTTTATCACAGAAAAGCGCCTGGAGCGGGGGCAATTCTGGTTGCGGAAAGCCGCCGGGCAAATGTCAAATAAAAAAATGGGCCTAATATTTGCTCCATTCGTGCAGGGATTTACCGTTCTGGTCTTTCAAACTGACCCAAGTATTATCACCGCCAAAGCGCAGAAAGATGCCGAGCTCATTAGGCGATGGAAAAATGATGTCCTGCCGAGTAACTCCATCAACAATCTTTTCTGCATGGTCAGTGCGAAGCGCTTTGGCAAATCTCGCTGAATAATTGAGGGAGCCATCCTTGTTCAGCTGGGGGTCAGGCGTTAGCCGTGCACCGGCTTTTAACAGGAGTTCTTTTCTATGCTGCCAAACCACTCTCCCATAACTTCCCCTGTCAGTAAAAATGAACTCAATTCCGCCTATTTCTTCGCTCCACCTATGTTGGTCCTTCGTCATTAAAATCCACCTCTCTCATAGCTCCAATTATCAGCAGCATTCGCTGCCGCCGCACCCGCAGGACGGCTCTTTACCTCTGAGCCACCCCAAAGTTATCGCCGCTGCGCACCCCACCCCCGCATCGACCTCTATCGACCCTGTGGGGCAGTTCAATGCACAGGCTCCGCATTCCATGCAGGAATCTCTTTGGAAAACGCTCGCTTTTGCCCCAAGAGCCATTTCAAATACACCGTGAGGGCAAACTTCTGTGCATTTGCCGCACCCCACGCATTTATCAATGTTGTATTCCAGTGTGGTTACGCCATTTAGGTATCTATGCTTCATCTTGCCGCCCTCCCCCTCCTGAATAAATGAGCGCCGAGTGTCAATGCTGCACCTGCCGCACCTGCGGCGACGATAAGCGGCAAAGCCCTTTCCACTTCCCTTTTAACACCCGACGGAGATGTGTAAGTAGACGCACCCGTGAAGTTCATAGCGAGAAAAGCTGATATGGCCGGAAACAGAAGCAAATAACCTGCGGAGAGCAGCCTGCTCTCTTTTTTCAGTTTTCCAGACAGACCGAGGATGCTTGCAGTGCAGCCTAAACCCAAAAGCCAACCTTTTATTGAAAATGCTTTACCGGGGATGTATGGCAGCAAAGCGGGCGTAAGAACAGTGCCTGCAGCGACAGCTCCGGCATGGGCGACAATATCCGTTTTGTCAAATGGCGTTGCGGCAAACTGATTCGCAATTAGCATTACACCGAAGATGGGCAGCGAACATTTCAATGCCGGGATTAGCTCCATAGGCGTTAATACGAGCCTATCCCACAAACTAAACTGCACCGTCCGCATCTCTTTCGTCGTCTTATATCCTGCATTTACATACTCTTTTATGTCGCTTGCCCGAACCGGGCCATAATTTACATCAAATCCTGAATGCCGCTTCACTTCATGCGCGCTGATTCCAGGTGCGCCAAGCTGCGGCAACACCAATTTTTTATGCGACACAAATTTGGACAGTTCTGATGCTTCGATGCGGTGTATCAACTCATCTGTTCCGAACGTGCCCTTCCCTGCTGCGCACCACACATTAATGCCGTTTGTGTCGAGTATCAGCAGCCAACAATTGAGGCCATCAAGATTTTTTCGCAGCGTATCAAACGTGAGCTTATAGTTTGCACTGACAAATACGGGAGAACTATTGTCCGGCTCGCCTAGGGCATATAATCCGGGTGCGACCGAATAATCCATGCGCCCTATGCCCCAGCGGACTTTCCATGCGCCAAGAACATCGCTAAGCGATAGCGACGAGCCAACGGTTTTGACCGCACATTCTCTGCAACAATCATCCGTCGTGTTGCAGCAATTGCTTTTTTCACTCATGCAAATTCCTCCATCTCTGGCGTAAACTAGATTGCCTCTATTCCGGAAAACTCAGACCAAACCACGCTTCATACACATTACCTTCGGAATCTATATATGCAAATCTTCCTCCCGGGGCATTTGCAAGAATGTATGGGGCAATATACTGGTCCTTAAAAATCCCCGGCACATCATCTGGCGATACGGATACTTCAAACATTTCGCCGTCAATTTCCACCCAATTTACTGCAATAACCTCATTACTACCTACCATAGTCAGCGGCAAAACTCCGGTTGGGTTAAATTTTCCGGTTATGATATCAAGCTGTGCGTCAAACCAGCCGCCAAACATGCCAATTAACGCATCAACGTATGGTTCCAGATTGGTAAGAATCCATGGGCTGGTAATCGAAATGCTTGCGATGACCTGACCACCGTTACCGCGCACCGCATAAGAAACAGTTCTTATGCGGCCAATATCCCGGACTGTTGTTGCCTCGGTCATGTAACCCGTTAACTGTTGGCTGTTTAGATAACGCTCTTCTATTTCAAGCCCGTCTACAAGGTCAATTACACCCATATGCCTGGTACTTTGTAATCCCGGTATAACCATCAGATATGCGTAATCCGCTTCATTATAATCTTCAACGATTGTAAACCCTCGTGCGGCAAACTGTTTTCGCATAGACTCTATAGAATTTTCGTTAGAACCTGAGCTAGTAAAGTGCCCTACGTACAATTTAGCATTTGTATCAACAATCGGCAGTGCGTTGTTAATATTCTTCATGAGGACAAATGAACGTAAGTGTGCGTCAAATATAGCCGGGTCTGTAGTGGTTTCTGCCGATATTTTTAGGGCCGTTGCAGGACACACATATGGATTTTCAAAAAGTCCCATTTGTAACATAACAGTCAAACGGTTAGTCACTGCCCTGTTAAGGTTTTCTATGGGTAACAATCCTGTTTCAACCGCTTCAATTTTTGCATCCAAAAGTTTCACAGAAAAATTATCACCAAAAACATCTGTGCCAGCGTTAATAATAGCCGCAAGCCTTTCTGGCAACGAAAGGTCATACACTCCATGTACGACGCTACTGACAGACCTAGAATCCATATTAACAAACCCGTTAAAGCCCATCACATCACGCGCCAAAGTCGTTAAAACTGCGTAATTATAGGCGCTACTAATCTCTTCCACTTCAATTTTTACACCACTAACAATTTGTGGGACACTGCGGCCGTCGGATGTCGGACGGCTGTAGCCCGGCATAACGGACGATGCACCAGCATCAAAGGCGGCCTGGAAAGGCGGAAGCTGGTACCGCTCTAAAGAGCCAGCCGTGGGATACAGGCGCCATTGACCGCTTGCAAAATTAGACCGAAACCCAAGGTCAGCGGCACCTTCTCCGGGAAAATGCTTGGGCATTATTACAACACCACCCGGTTGTACCCCCTCTGTGCCAAGCTGGTAAGCGATTACCATTTCTCTGGCGATATTGGCAACAACCTCTGGGTCTTCGCTAAACGACTCGAGATTACGCACCCAACGCGGGTCGGTAACAACGTCAAGCTGAGGGCCATACATAGCGCGGATTCCAACTGCGTTCCACCCTCTACGTGAAATTTCGGATAAATTACCTATGAGGCTGTAATCACCACCTCTTGCCACCTCACCCATCACAGCGGCGGCAAGTCCCATCTCCCTTGGAAGTGTTACGAATGTAGGCCTTGCATCTGCTGACAGGCTTAGGTTGTTTGTATTATGTACAGGGTTCATGTTAATAAAAAATGGTATGGCTACTTCGTTTCTGGATACCGAAGAAAATTCTGATAACTGTTGCAAGGCATTGTTATGGTACGCCATTACATTAGCCGGACGTTCTACCCTAACGACCGAACCACGCAACCCAAGGTCATAAATCATACCGGGATAAAAATCCGTTATACCTTGTGTACCAATTGTACGTGTCCTTGCCCAGTTTCCATCAATACTAGGAATGAGTTGTGAAAGCATTACGTTACCATCTTCGTCATATACAGCATCAATTGAATTTGCAAAGGAATCAAGCAGTATGATATTGTGAATTACTGAAGTTTTTTGTTCCAAAGTAAGCCTTGAAACCGCATCTACTGCGCGGACGCTGACGGGCAGACGCCAGTCTTCAAAGGTGTCAAGTAGCCCGTTGTTGTTGCTGTCCCTAAAATACAAACCATCTACACGTAATACCCCAAGGGTAGTTACGCCAATGGTTGGGCCGTTTTCGTTTTCAAAAAAAACAGGCTCAAG